>JAQXNZ010000030.1 GCA_029098265.1 Clostridia bacterium
GGAAGCACCTAAGGAAAAACCCGGAAAGAAAGCAAGAAAAGAGGAAGAGCCTGCAAGGGAAAGACCCAGAAAAAAACGCAGACATTATGACGAGAAGGAGCTTGAAATTTCCAACATAGATAAGCAGGCAAACCTCAATGAGCTTTTCCGTGAGGATGATGATTATTACGAGGAAAAGCATTCAGGCAACAGTGTAGTGAGAATAGCTATTGCCGTTGTGGCAGTGGTTGTACTTGCATTCTTTATCTATAAGGTAGCTTCACTTTCGGGACAGGTAACAAAGCTCAACGAGCAGGTTGAGAGCTATAAGACAATGGAGAGCGAATACGAACAGCTTAAGCTGGATAACCTCAGCCTTACAGAGCAGGTAGAGAGCCTTCAGGCACAGCTTGGCGGCGGCACAGACAATTCATCGGATAACAATAACAGCGGCGGCACAGACAATCAAACAACATCTAATACTTCAACACCCGCAAGCACCACAAGCGGCTCAAAAACCTACACCGTTCAGGCGGGTGACACATACTGGAGTATAGCAACAAAGATGTACGGCAACGGCGCATATTATGAAAGAATACTTAAGGCTAACAATCTTACCGAGAACGATAAACTCAGAGAGGGTATGACTCTTACCATACCCGCTGCATAATTACGGAGGGGTATAATGTACCTTGATTTGGAAGGGAAAACGCTGGCGGAGCTTCGTGAGGAAGCAAAAAAACTCGGTATAAAGAGAGTCAGCGGAGTTAAAAAGGACGAGCTTTTAAAAAACATTAAAATAGCCATACACGAAATTAATGTGGCCGAGGCGGCTGAAAAGGAAAAGGCTCAGGAAACTGCGCCCGAGCCTGCAGTTCCCGAGGGGGAGGAAAGCGAGGGCATACTGGAGATAATGGCGGACGGCTACGGATTTCTTCGCACGGAGAACTTCGAGCAGGGCGACAATGACATTTACATATCCCAGTCCCAGATAAGACGCTTCAACCTTCGCACCGGCGACAATGTAAAGGGCATAACAAGACAGGCCAGAGAGGGCGAAAGATACGGTGCACTGCTTTTTGTAAAAAGCGTAAACGGCGATAATCCCCAAAAAGCTGTGGGCAGACCAATTTTTGAAAACCTGACACCCATATATCCCTGCGAAAAGCTGAGACTTGAAACCACAAGGGACGAGATAAGCGGCAGGATAATAGATTTGGTGGCACCAATCGGCAAGGGGCAGAGGGGCATGATAGTCGCTCCGCCCAAGGTGGGAAAAACAATACTGCTTACAAAGATGGCCAATGCCATTACCAAAAACCATAAGGAAGTCAGCCTCATAATGCTTCTTATAGACGAGAGACCCGAGGAAGTGACGGACATACAGCGCTCCATAGAGGGTGAAAATGTGGATATAGTATACTCCACCTTTGACGAAAAGCCCGAGCATCATAAGCTGGTGGCGGAAATGGTTCTGGAAAGGGCCAAGAGAATGGTAGAGCAGGGCAAGGACCTTGTAATACTCTTAGACAGTATAACAAGACTTTCGAGAGCCTATAACCTTATAATCCCGCCCAGCGGCAGAACTCTTTCCGGTGGACTTGACCCGTCGGCACTGTATTTCCCCAAGAAGTTTTTCGGGGCCGCAAGAAATATTGAAAACGGCGGAAGCCTGACGGTGCTGGCAACGGCGCTGATAGATACGGGCAGTAAAATGGATGAGGTAATATTTGAGGAATTCAAGGGCACGGGCAATATGGAGCTGGTGCTTGACAGAAAGCTTTCCGAAAGAAGAATATTCCCTGCCATTGACGTAAATAAGAGCGGAACAAGGCGCGAGGAACTTCTGCTTTCCAAGACGGAGCTTGAAGCCGTATATGCCATGAGACGTATGTCGGGAAGTGCCAATGCATCGGAGTCGACACCCTTTGTCATCGATTTGATGAAAAAGACGCCGGATAATGCCGCATTTGCGGAAAGACTTTTAAATATGGAAAAAAAATTATAAAATATTATCTTGCCAGAATTGAAGGTATATGCTATAATTTGTTTGTTGTCTATAAATAGACCTTAATACGAGTACTATTGATCAACAATATATAAAATGAGGTGAAAAAAATGAAGAAAGGTATACATCCCGATTACAAACAGGTAACGGTTAGATGCCACTGCGGCAATGAGTTCGTAACAGGCTCAACAAAAGACGAAATAACAGTCGAGGTTTGCTCAAAGTGCCATCCGTTCTATACAGGAAGCCAGAAGCTTTTGCTTGAAAGCGGCGGTCGCGTTGAGAAATTCAACAAGAAATATGGCAGAAAGTAATCTTAAAATCGAAGGGTCGGCGTTCGCAATGCCGTCCCTTTTTGCTTTTTAGGGAGTTGTTTTTATGGGAAAAACATATTACGGCGGTCAGGCGGTAATAGAAGGAGTAATGATGAAGGGCAAGGGCGTATATGCCACTGCGGTCAGAACTCCCGAGGGTGACATAGCCGTTGATAAAAAGGATAATGAGACTGTTCTCGGCAAATATAAGCTGTTCACATATCCGATATTCAGAGGTATTTCCGCTTTTTTGGACTCTCTCATAATCGGAACAAAAATACTGATGAGAAGCGCCGTTATTGCAGGCGAGGAGGAAGTTGATGAGGAACCCTCCAAATTCGAGAAGAAGCTTATGGACAAGTTCGGCGATAAGCTTACCGATTATATGATGTATTTCAGCGTGGCAGTGTCCGTTGTGCTGGCAATGCTGCTGTTTTTCCTGCTTCCCGTATGGCTGGGAAGCTTTTTCGGAAGATATATACACGGAACATATATGCTGGGAGTAATTGAGGGACTCATAAGGATATGCATATTCCTTATCTATATTTTTCTTATATCAAGAATGAAGGAAATACAGAGGGTATTCCAGTATCACGGGGCGGAACATAAGACTATAAACTGCTTTGAGTCAGGTGAAAAGCTTACTCCGGAAAACGTAAAAAAGCATACAAGAATGCATAAAAGATGCGGAACAAGCTTTATGCTCATAGTTATGGTAGTGAGCATGATAGTTTTTATATTTGTAAGAACGGATAATATATGGATGAGAATGGTCAGCAGGGTACTGCTTGTGCCTTTTATTTCCGGCATCAGCTATGAGATAATCAAGTGGGCGGGAAGAAGTGAATCCGTACTTGTAAAGATTGTGAGTGCACCGGGTATGTGTCTGCAGAGGCTGACAACAGCAGAGCCCGAGGATGACGAGATAGAGTGTGCCATAGCTGCCCTTGTCAGCGTGCTTGAGGTTGAGGAGCCCGAGGCTGTGCCCGAGCATTCGGTGCAGTGGCGTTTCCTTGATGCGGAGGCCTGATGATGAACGTAAAGGAAACTGTACAAAGGGCCGCCGAAGAACTGAAAGAAGCCGGCATTGAGGAATACAGGCTTGAGGCGGAGCTTTTTATGGCAGAGGTACTGCATACGGACAGGCTCGGCATACTGACTGACGGTTCCCGTGAAGTCAGCGCTGAGGAAAGGGCTGCTTTTGATAAAATGATATGCCGCAGGAAAAAGCATGAGCCCTTTGCATATATTATGGGCAGACGGGAATTCATGGGTCTGAATTTTTCGGTAAAAGAGGGCATACTTATACCCAGACCCGATACGGAAATTCTGGTTGAAAGCGTTATAGAGGTGTCAAAACAGCATGGCTTTAAAACATCGGCGGAGGTAGGAGTCGGCAGCGGCTGTATTTCCGTAAGCCTTGCCGCATATACCGACATGATGTGCTTCGGTACGGATATAAGTCCGACTGCCGTAGAAACAGCTGAAAAAAATTCGGCTGAAAACTCAACGGCGGATAAAACCCGTTTCTTTTTGGGAGACATATTCTCAGGGCTTCCCGAGATGACCTTTGACGTCATAGTTTCCAATCCTCCCTATATAAGGGAAAAGGATATGGATACGCTTATGACCGATGTAAAGGACTATGAGCCGTCAACGGCGTTATACGGCGGTGCCGACGGACTGGATTTTTACCGCAGGATAACGGCGGAGGGAAAGCCGCTTCTTAACAGGGGCGGATATATTTTCTATGAAATAGGATATGACGAGGCCGCAGAGGTGTCGGATATACTGGCACAAAACGGCTTTGTTGATATAAGAGTTATTAAGGATCTAAGCGGGCTGGACAGAGTTGTTTCGGCACGCAAGGGGGATTTTGATGATTGAGCGTTTGGCTGAATTTGTAAATAGGCATGAGGAGCTTTCTCTGCTTATAAACGACCCTGATATAATAGCAGATCAGGATAAATGGCGTGCGCTGATGAAGGAATACAGCGCCGTTGCTCCCATTGCGGAAAAATATAAGGAATATAAGCAGGCAGAAAAAAACGTGAACGAAGCCCTCGAAATGCTTGACGGCAATAACGATGACGATTTTCGCAGCCTTGTCAAGGAGGAGCTGGCGGAAAACAGAGAAAAAATGGCGGAGCTGGAGGAAGAACTGAAAGTTCTGCTTATACCTAAGGACCCCAACGATGACAAAAATGTCATTATGGAGATAAGAGCAGGTGCGGGCGGTGATGAAGCGGCACTGTTTGCGGGAAGCCTTTTCAGAATGTATAATAAATATGCCGAGAAAAAGGGCTGGAAAACAGAACTTATCAGCGCCAGTGAAAGCGATTTGGGCGGATTTAAAGAGGTCTGCTTTATGATATCGGGACAGGGTGCATACAGCAGGCTGAAATACGAAAGCGGCGTCCACAGGGTACAGCGTGTGCCGGAGACAGAATCGGGCGGCAGAATACACACCTCCACGGTGACGGTGGCGGTGCTTCCCGAGGCGGACGAGGTTGACGTACAGCTGGATATGAATGATGTCAGGATTGACGTGTTCCGTGCATCAGGCAACGGCGGACAGTGCGTAAATACAACGGACTCGGCGGTAAGGGTGACCCATATACCGACGGGCATTGTTGTTTCCTGCCAGGACGAAAAGAGTCAGCTTAAAAACAAGAATAAGGCGCTTAAGGTGCTCTATGCCAGACTTTATGACATGGAGCTTAAACGGCATAACGAGGAAATAGCAGGAGAGAGAAAGGCTCAGGTCGGAACGGGAAATCGTAACGAAAGAATAAGAACCTATAATTTCCCACAGGGCAGAGTGACAGACCATAGGGTAAATCTGACACTCTACAAGATTGACAATATAGTTGAGGGCGACCTGGACGAAATAATCGATACACTTTCGGCGGCGGAAAGAGCCGAAAAGCTGAAGGAAGAACAGCAATAACAAAAACAGAAGACACGCCTGTGCGGCATATAATGTTATATACATATTTGCCCGGGTGATAATATATGACAGATAAAAAACGGATATGGCCTGCGGTGCTTATGGGACTGGCGGGCGGAGCATTTATAGCGCTGGGCGCCCTTTCGGCCATTGCCTTTACGGAAAAAGCGGAGGGGTCTGCCGCCGCAGTTGCTATGGTAATAGCGGGGGCGGTGCTCGGCATAGCCGCCGATATGAAGAAAATGGGGAGGGCGGCTCTTGTCGTTATCCCTGCGGTATTGTTTGCGGCGGGAAGATTGACGGGCTTTGTGGCGGCTGAATATGCGGCTGCCGGTGCTGTCATGTACAGCGGCTGTGTGTTTGCACTGCCGGAGGAAGATAATTTTACAAACGCTGTCACGGGTGCGGCGGCCATGGCGGGCTTTGCGGCGGCGGTTATACTGATGATATAGAAAAATGGGATTATTGGGAGGTATACAATGGAAAATGTTGTTTCAAAGGAAGCTATCAAAAGGGCTGTTACGGAAAGCCTGAGAAACCTTTTCAGAAAGACAGTTGATACGGCTACGGATGCACAGCTTTATGAGGCGGCTGTATATGCGCTTAGAACTGTTTTTACGGAAAAATGGATAAAAACCCATGACCAGTATAAGGAAAAGGACGTAAAGATGGTATACTATCTTTCCATGGAATTCCTTATGGGAAGATTTTTCGGCAACAGCGTTATGAACCTGTGTATGTATGACACTGTAAAGGAAGCCCTTGAGGAGCTGGGCATAGATTACAATGCCATAGAAAATACAGAGGCTGACCCGGGACTGGGCAACGGAGGTCTCGGAAGACTGGCGGCATGCTTCCTTGATTCCCTTTCAACCCTTGAGTATCCCGCCTACGGCTGCGGTATAAGATACCATTACGGAATATTTGAACAGAAAATAGAAAACGGCTATCAGGTGGAATATCCCGATAACTGGCTTGCCAACGGTGACTTTTGGGCAATTAAGCGTCCCGAATATGAGGTCGAGGTAAAATTCGGCGGTGACGTCCGCACAGAGGTAAAGGAAAACGGCGAACTCAGATTCATACAGGAAAACTATTCGTCTATACTGGCTGTACCCTACGATTATCCTGTAATAGGCTACGGCAACAATACGGTAAATACACTGCGCCTTTGGGAAGCAAGACCGAAGAATTTCTTTGACCTTCAGTCCTTCAATGCAGGCAACTATGCCAAGGCCGTTGAGGAACAGAACATTGCCAGCACCATCACAGAGGTGCTTTATCCTGCCGATGAGCATATACAGGGCAAGGAGCTGAGACTTAGACAGCAGTATTTCTTCATATCGGCTACGGTACAGAGAGTTATAGAGCGCTTCAAAAAGGATCACAGCGACTTTAAGGAGCTGCCCGACAAGGTGGCATTCCAGCTCAACGATACACATCCCAGTATTGCCGTTGCGGAGCTGATGAGGGTACTTGTGGATGAAAACAACGTTCCCTGGGATGAAGCATGGGATATAACAACAAAGGTATGCGCATACACAAACCATACCATAATGTCCGAGGCTCTTGAAAAATGGCCCGTTGAGCTGTTCAGCAGACTGCTTCCCAGAATATATATGATAATCGAGGAAATAAACAGACGCTTCTGTATAGAGCTTGTACAGAAATACGGCAATAACCCCGGAAGAATACATGATATGTCGATAATAGCCGACAGCCAGATAAAGATGGCATACCTTGCCATAGTCGGAAGCCATTCGGTAAACGGTGTTGCAAAGCTTCATACGGAGATACTCAAAAATCAGGAGCTTAAAAACTTCTATGATTTCTATCCCGAGAAGTTCAACAACAAGACCAACGGCATAACCCAGAGACGCTGGCTTCTTCATGCAAATGCGCCCCTTGCGGAGCTTGTGACGGATACCATAGGCGACGGTTGGATAACAGACCTGTCCCAGCTTGAAAGGCTTGTGCCCTATGCGGATGACAGACAGTTCAGAGAAAAATT
This sequence comes from Clostridia bacterium, assembly GCA_029098265.1. Lineage (GTDB taxonomy): Bacteria > Bacillota > Clostridia > Lachnospirales > Anaerotignaceae > Metalachnospira. The sequence goes on from JAQXNZ010000030.1 coordinate 7,263, forward strand.
TATGCAGATAAAGAGGGACAACAAGCTTGCCCTTGCGGAATATATAAAGGAAACAAACGGAATTGAAATAAATCCCGACTCCATATACGATATTCAGGTCAAGAGACTGCATGAGTATAAGCGTCAGCTGCTCAATGTGCTTCATATTATAAATCTGTACTTCAGACTTAAGGAAAATCCCGAAATGGATATAGTTCCCAGAACATTCATATTCGGAGCTAAAGCAGCCGCAGGCTACAGAATGGCAAAGAACATAATCAAGCTTATTAATTCCGTTGCCGATGTGGTTAACAATGACCCCGATGTAAACGGCAAGATAAAGGTAGTATTCATGGCAAACTATTGTGTAAGCTTAGCCGAAAAGCTCATACCCGCCGCCGATGTCAGCGAACAGATATCAACGGCAGGAAAAGAGGCTTCGGGAACGGGCAACATGAAGTTTATGCTCAACGGTGCGGTTACGATAGGAACAATGGACGGCGCCAACGTGGAAATACATGATGAGGTTGGTGAGGAGAATATTGTAATATTCGGCCTTTCCTCCGACGAGACAGCAAGAATGAGACGTGAGCACAGCTACAACCCCTGGGACATATATCACAGTGACGAAAGAATAAGAAGGGTTATGGAGTCACTGGTGGACGGAACATTCTCAAAGAATAATAAAGATATGTTCAGGGATATATATAATTCCCTTCTCGGAAACAGCAACAGCGATGAGTACTTTGTTCTCAAGGACTTCGCTTCCTATACAGAAGCCCAGGAGAGACTGGAGAGAATATACAAAAACAAGGACGAATGGTCCAGAATGGCTGTACTTAACACAGCCAAGAGCGGAAAATTCTCCAGCGACAGAACAATAAAAGAATATGCCGAAGAAATATGGAACCTCAAGCCTGTGCATATTGAATTATAAGAACTATGCCGAAGCCTTCCGCATATAATAAACATATATGGCTTAGGGAGAAGGCTTATGTACAGTTTCGGCAGGGACTTTGACGAAGGACTTGATGTCAGCAATATTTTCAGGGAATATATCGAAAAAAGAAAAAACGGGGACTTTTTGGACGGGGCGCAGAAAGCCCTGTCCCGTGACCCGATGGAAATACAAAGACAGGTATTTGAGACTGTGGGCGTAAAGCTCATACCCTTTGTGCAGGCGGCAGTCAACGGTATCGAGGCGGCTGGCTTCCTCGATATGGAAAACGCAGGCAATTCCGCCCTTATCGAGGCGGCGGCAAAGGACGCCATAGATGCGGCGCTTAGCTTCTACAGTCAGTTTGAAGAATACAGGGAGCTGGTAAGGGCCTTTTCCGCCAGACGTTTCCTTATGGAAAAGATATGCTCCCAGATGATAACGGTGGATTTTCTTTACCGTATAAACTGCATATGATGTACACCCTTAGCTCAATGGATAGAGCGTTCGGCTCCGGACCGAAAGGCTGTGGGTTCGATTCCCATAGGGTGTAGGTTAAACAGACCGCCTTGTTATAACAGACAGGGCGGTCTTTAATATTGCTTAAACGCAGTAATGAAATTTATTTTATTGAATATATTTGACAAAATATTATATATGAAATAAAATTCATAACGGAGATGAGTATATGATTTTATCAAATGATTTGACGGAGGGAAGTATACACAGGCATCTGCTTGCCTTTGCCTTTCCTCTTATAATTTCAAATATAATGCAGGCCCTTTATAATGCCGTAGATATGTATTTTACGGGAAAATTCATAGGCACGGCGGGACTGACAGGCGTGTCTGTAAGCGGCCCGATTATAAATGTACTGCTGATGTTTGTTTCGGGCTTCGGCGTGGGCATAAGTGTCGTGGTTGCAAAATACGCTTCGACCGATGAAGGCAGGCTGAAAACGGCGGCTAATACAGCCATTGAAAAGGGCTGCAGATGAAAATAAATGATAAAAAATGCAAGGGACTTAAATTTTTATAAAAAATATAATAATATTATTCATAGGTCGGACAACAGTCCGACCTTTTACTGTTTTTTGTAGAATTTTATAAATATTAGGCGATGAAGAGGATTATTTGTTGAATTATTAGTGAATTTTAATATAATGTTAACAATTTATTCATTGACCTAAATTAACATAATTCTTTATAATTATAATATTATACTGAAACGGATACTGTAAAATATGCCTTGAAACAGAAGGAATATATCAGTTGTGATACATGTTCCTCATAATAGGAAGGCAGAATGAGAAAGGCGGCGATAAAATGGCAGACAGAGAAAACATATTGGATTTTACCTCAAGGTACAGTGATGTATGCGTGCAGGCGGACTATATACCGCAGGAACTCTTTGATGAATTCGGCGTACAGAGAGGCCTGCGAGACAAAAACGGTAACGGCGTTCTGACGGGACTGACTAACATATCAAGAATAGAAGCCTTCAAAAAGGAAAACGGCAAAAAGATTCCCTGTGACGGAAAACTGTGGTATAGGGGTTATGACGTTATAGAGCTGGTAAAGGGTTTTTCGGGCAAGCGCTTCGGCTTCGAGGAGGTTGCGTACCTGCTTATTTTCGGCAAGCTTCCCAATACGGCTGAGCTGGAGGAGTTCCGCTCGGTGCTGGCGGCGGGAAGAACTTTACCCACAAACTTCGTAAGGGACGTTATTATGAAGGCACCCGGCGGAGACATTATGAATTCCATGACCAAAAGCGTGCTTACGCTGGCGGCCTATGATAAGTCGGTAAATGATAATTCCGTTGAAAATGTACTCAGACAGTGTCTCAATCTCATAAGCACATTCCCTATGCTTGCCGTATACGGATATCAGGCCTATAACCACTATGACTGCGATGACAGCATGTATATACACAGACCCGATGAAAACCTTTCCACGGCTGAAAACATACTCCACATGCTCAGACCGGACAAAAAATATACACCCCTCGAGGCGGCGGTGCTGGATATAGCGCTGGTACTGCACATGGAGCACGGCGGAGGAAACAACTCCACCTTTACGACCCGCGTCGTTACCTCGGCGGGAAGCGACACCTATTCGGTAATAGCTGCGGCACTCTCATCTCTTAAGGGTCCCAAGCACGGCGGTGCCAATATCAAGGTTGTTGAAATGATGAAGGACATAAAGGAAAACGTGAAGGACCTGCATGACGAGGACGAGATGAAGCATTATCTGACCAGACTGCTGGATAAGGACGCCTTTGACCATAAGGGTCTTATTTACGGCATGGGACATGCGGTATACTCCCTGTCTGACCCCAGAGCAGAGGTGTTCAAGGGCTTTGTTGAAAAGCTGGCCATTGCAAAGGGCAGGGATGAGGACTTCAGACTGTATTCAATGGTGGAGAAGCTGGCGCCTAAAGTAATTGCGGAGAAACGCCGTATTTATAAGGGTGTAAGCATGAACGTGGATTTCTACAGCGGATTTGTATACAGCATGCTGGATATACCTCTGGAGCTTTACACACCGATATTTGCCATTGCCCGTATAGTAGGCTGGAGCGCCCACCGTATAGAGGAACTGGTAAACATGGACAAAATAATAAGACCGGCTTATAACAGTGTTATGGAGGAAAAGGAATACATCCCCTTAGAGGAACGCTGACAAAGAAGGGTGACAGAGATGAAAACAGAACCGCTGGAGGCGGAATGGAGAGCACTTCAAAAAAAGGAAAGCAGATTTGCCGCCTCAAGAATGGGCGCAAAGCCTTCGGTAATAAATGAAAAGCTTGACGAGCGCATACCCGAAAAGCTCAGAAAAACACTGAATACAGCCTTCAACAAGGCATTTCAGCTTATATTTGAAAAGGGCGTAGGCATCATAGAAAAGACCTACAAAAGAGAAAAGTACGAAATGGACTATAAGGTTAGCGATTACGCCTATGAGCTGAAAGGCGATAAAAAGCATCTTAAAAAGTTCGGCAAAAAGGCTTCTGCCGCCAAGAAGGTGAATATGGCGGTCTCCTGTGTTTCGGGTATCGGACTGGGGCTGGCAGGAGTAGGCATACCGGATATACCGATTTTTACGGCCTCGGTATTCAAAAGCCTGTATGAAACTGCACTCAGCTTCGGATATAATTACGACGATGAAACTGAAAAAATTTTCATACTAAAGCTGATTGAGATATCCATGAAGAACGGCATGGATTTTGCCGAGGACAACACTGCCCTTAACAGGCTGATAGACAGAGGCGAAATGCCTTCTGACAGCCTTGAGGAACAGATGCAGAGAACGGCTCAGTCTATGACCGATGCCATGATATACATGAAGTTCCTTCAGGGCATGTTTATTGTCGGAGCGGTGGGCGGAGCCTATGATGTGGTGTATATGAACAGGATAACGGATTACGCCATACTTAAATATAAGAGACGGTTTTTGATTAACAAGAGGAAAAGTGTTAAATAACGGTTTTCAGAATAGAAAAGAGCTGTATGGTTTGATATACAGCTCTTTTAGTGTCGACAAAGTCGACACTAAGTCGAAAACAGGTTTTCGACTTAAGAGGCTTCGCCTCTCACCACTTCTCCCAATGCACTCTTTCGGGCTTGAACCTGTCCTCGAAGCCCTTTTCCTTGGCGGGATAGCCGATTATTATCATGTTGAAGGG
>JAQXNZ010000031.1 GCA_029098265.1 Clostridia bacterium
AGCCGTTCCAGCGGCAAGGGCTACTATATAGCCGATAATGACGATGATTGGCTGTTGTTTTTAGAGGAACACCGCCGCAGGGCAATGAGTGAGCTTTCCATATATAACGAGGGCATAAAGCTACTGCCGAAGCAATATATAACGGCGCAGATTATCCCTGTTAAAGCCCATATCAGACATTTAAAGGCGGATTTGCCCTGCGAGGGACAGATGCAATTGGAGGTTTAAATGAGCGGAAAATACAGCAGAAATAAAGGAAAAACAGGAGAAAGGGAGCTTGCCGCAAAGCTCCGTGAGCTGGGCTTTGAAGCAAGACGGGGTCAGCAGTTCTGCGGGGCCAACGGCGATGCCGATGTGGTCGGTCTCCCCGGTATACATATAGAAGTAAAGAGAACGGAGCGCCTGCACATGTACGATGCACTGGCACAGAGCAGGCACGATGCCAGAGAGGGCGAGATACCCATTGTGGCGACACGAAAGAATAACTGTGAATGGGTAGCAATTCTGAGTTTTGAGGATTTAATTGCTCTTTACAGAGAGAGTTTGTGAGGTAACAAATATGAAAAATAGCTTTGTTTTATACAACGAATATAAAGAACAGTTTTCCCTGCTTTCCAACGAAGAAGCGGGCAGGCTTATTATGGCTATTTTTGAGTATACCGAAAGCGGCAATATCCCCGAGCTTGAAGGAATGACACTGATGGCGTTCTCTTTTATCAAAAAACAGCTTGACAGAGACTCTGAAAAATACGAAAAGACCGTTGAAAAGAGAAAAGAAGCAGGAAAAACAGGCGGCAGACCAAAAGCAAATGGTTCTGACGAAGAAGCAAAAAAAGCAAATGGTTTTTCGGAGAAAGCAAAAAAAGCAAATGGTTTTTCAGAAAAGCAAACGAAAGCAAAAAAACCTGTAGATGTAGATGTTAATGAAGATGTAGATGAAGATGTAGATGTAAATGTAGATGTAAATGTAGATGTTAATGATGATGTTGATGTAGATGTTAAAGATAAAACTGATTATCAGCTTATAGCTGATATGTATAACGCCACTTGCGTGTCGTTTCCCAGATGCACCGCCATGAGTGACAGCCGAAAAAAGGCTATAAAGGCGAGACTGAACAAATACAGCTACGCAGATTTTCAACGCCTGTTCGATATGGCCGAGGAAAGCGATTTCCTAAAGGGGTCAAATAATCGGGATTGGTCGGCTAATTTCGACTGGCTCATAAAGGACGCAAATATGGCAAAGGTGCTTGACGGAAATTACAGCAACAGAGCGGCGCCGACACGAAGCAGCAATATCTTTATGGACATCTACAACGAGGAAATGGGGCAGGAGCATGAACAGAGCTGAAACAACGGCAGTTATGACCGTGCTTAAAACAGCCTATCCGAGAAGCTTCACGAATATGACGAGACAGGAAGCCGAGGACACCATACAGCTTTGGCACACAATGCTTGAGGAATATCCTGCAAAGTATGTCAATGCTGCGGTTAAATCGCTGATTGCGACAAATCAATATCTGCCGTCAATAGCCGAGGTTATAGAGCGAATAAAGCTGCTTAACGGGAAACAAGAGATTGGCGAGGTTGAAGCATGGTCAATGGTCAAGGCGGCAATAAGAAACAGCACCTATAATTCCATAGAGGAGTTTGAAAAGCTGCCGCCGGAGATACAGGCTGCACTGGGCAGTCCGTCAACACTTCGTGAATGGGCACTGTCGGAGGACGAAAACAGCGAGACGGTAATAGCAAGTAACTTCATGCGAAGCTACAGAGCAAAGGTCAACAACATAAAAACCATAGATGCCATACCGCAGAATGTTAAGGCGTTGATAGCCGAATATTCGGGACGAATGGCAATTGAGGAGGATAAGCATGAATAAAGTGATACTTATGGGGCGATTAACAAAGGACCCCGAAGTCAGATATACACAGAGCGGAGAGCCTATGGCAATAGCCAGATATACACTGGCGGTCAATAAGCGTTTTAAGAAACAGGGAGAAGCCGATGCGGATTTCATTCCCTGCGTAGCATTCGGGAAACAGGGCGAATTTGCCGAGAAATATCTCAAAAAGGGTATGCTGATAGCCGTTGCAGGTCGCATTCAGGTACGCAACTGGGAGGATAACGAGGGCAAAAAGCGTGTCACAACTGAGGTTGTTGTAGAGGAACATTACTTTGCCGAGAGCAAGAGCGATAAATCCGACAAGCCGCAGAGTAAAAAACAGGATAGCGATACCGAAGGCTTTTATCCCGTAGATGACAGCGTGGAAGATGAGGATTTACCGTTCTGAGAGGTGATGGCGTTGAAGGTTGATGACATAAACGATATAAAGACCTGCCTGAACTGCACCAGAGCCAAGTGCCGCGGTTACTGCAATATTGTTAACAACGGCGGCAACGAAGCAAATCATAAGCCGAGGGAAAAGAATAAACTCAATTACTACCAGCGGCACACGGAGGAACATCGGGCAAGGGTCGCTAAATGGAAGCAGGAGCATCCGGACAAGGTTAAGGAATATAACCGCAGATACAGAGAAAAACAGAAAGCGGCAAAAGAGAGGAAAAAGGCAAATGAATGTTAAACTTATAAGCTTTGCGGCAGCGGAGATAATGGCTGTTGCGTGCATGATAAAGATGATTTATCTGAGAAAAGGCACAAATGTGCAGACGGTGATACAGTATGCGGCGCTAAGTATTTTCTTCCTGCTTTTCGCAATAATGCTGAGATAGAACGGAGAATGACGATGACATATAAGGAGTTTTTACAGACGAAAGTGGAGATAGCCAAGGACAGCGGCTTTGAGATAAGCCCCGATGAAGTAAATGCTGTGCTAAAGCCACATCAGAGAGATGCTGTTGTATGGGCTGTCAGAGGCGGTAAAAGGGCGTTGTTTGAAAGCTTCGGACTGGGTAAGACAATACAGGAGCTGGAGTTTTGCAGGCTTGTATTAAAGCATAAGGGCGGAAAGGCATTAATCGTAATGCCGTTAGGTGTCAAGCAGGAGTTTGTACACGATGCCGTTGAGATACTGAATATTGATAAGCCGACATACATACGAAATATGGCAGAAGCAAAGCAGGCTGAGGGAATACTTATAACAAATTATGAGCGAGTGAGGGACGGCGATATTGTCCCGGAATACTTTACGGCAACATCGCTTGATGAAGCGAGCGTATTAAGGAGCTTCGGCAGCAAAACATATCAGACCTTTTTAGAGAAATTCAAAAGAGTGCCCTATAAGCTTGTGGCAACCGCAACACCAAGCCCCAACAGATATAAAGAGCTTATACACTATGCCGGCTATCTTGATGTAATGGATACGGGACAGGCACTTACAAGGTTCTTTCAGAGGGACAGTACAAAAGCAAATAATCTTACTCTTTATCCGAGTATGGAAGATGAGTTTTGGCTGTGGGTATCAAGCTGGGCACTGTTTATTACAAAGCCCTCGGATTTGAACCCCGATTATTCCGATGACGGATATGTGCTGCCGCCGCTTGATGTACGCTTTCACGAATTAGAAGCGGTGGATAAAAATACAGCCGATAAGGACGGACAGATAAAGCTTTATGCAGATGCCGCAGAGTCTTTGAAGGATGCCGCAAGGGTTAAGCGTGACAGCATAGACGAGAGAGTAAATAAGCTCAAGGAGATAGTCGACAGTGACCCCGAAGCGCATTTCATACTGTGGCACGATTTGGAGAACGAGAGACACGCCATTAAAAAGGCTCTGCCTGATACCGTTGATATTTACGGCAGTATGGACTTAGACGAAAGAGAAAAGCGTCTTATAGATTTCTCCGAGGGCAGGACAAGACTGTTTGCCACAAAGAAAAGCATATCGGGTTCGGGCTGTAACTTTCAGAAGCATTGCCACAGAGCCATATTTATGGGCATTGATTATGAGTTCAATGATTTCATACAGGCGGTACACCGAATATATAGATTTTTGCAGACGGAGCAGGTCATTATTGACATTATCTACATGGAGAATGAGCGAGCCATAAAAGATACGCTCATGGATAAATGGAAACAGCATGACCACATGGTTGCAAAGATGGTAGCTATCGTAAAAAAGTACGGACTTAATACAGACAGTAAATTCAAACGCCTTGAGCGTAAGATGGGAGTTGAAACAGTGAAGGTTGAGGGAGAGTATTACACGGCCGTCAATGATGACTGTGTTGAGGAATTAAAGAGAATGCCCGATAACAGCATTGGGCTTGTACATACATCGATACCCTTTTCGAATCATTATGAATATTCCGCAAACTATAATGACTTCGGACACAATCAGAATACCGAAAGGTTCTTTGAACAGATGGACTATCTGACCCCGGAGCTTTTAAGGGTGCTTAAGCCCGGCAGGGTAGCTGCGATACACGTCAAGGACAGGGTGCTTTTCGGAAACACAACGGGAACAGGTATGCCGACAATAGAGCCTTTTCACGCCCAGTGCATTGACCATTATATGAGGCACGGATTTCAGTATTTCGGTATGATAACGGTCATAACCGATGTGGTCAGGGAAAACAATCAGACCTATCGCCTTGGCTGGACGGAACAGTGTAAGGACGGCTCAAAAATGGGTGTCGGCTGTCCCGAATATATACTGCTTTTCAGAAAACTGCCGACAGACAGAAGCACAGCCTATGCCGATGAGCCTGTAACAAAGAGCAAGGACGAATATACAAGGGCACAGTGGCAGATAGATGCACATGGCTATTGGCGCTCATCAGGTGACAGACTGCTCACCAAGGACGAATTAAAGAGCTTTTCCGTTGATAAGCTGCAGGCGGCATATCGTAAGTTTTCAAGGGAAAGCGTATACAGCTATGAGGAGCACGTCAAGCTTGCGGAGGAACTGGACAAGCAGAATAAGCTGCCCGCCACATTTATGGTTGTCGCTCCGGGCTCATGGAATGTAGATGAGGTCTGGGACGATATAAACCGCATGAGAACGCTCAACACGGAACAGAGCCGCAGAAGGCTGAAAATGCACGTTTGCCCCTTGCAGATAGATATAGTCGAGAGGATTATAAACCGCTATTCCAATGAGGGTGATACGGTGCTTGACCCCTTCGGCGGACTTATGACGGTACCGATGACAGCCGTCAAGATGGGGCGCAGGGGCTACGGCATAGAACTGAATGCGGACTATTTCAGAGACGGCGTCGGCTATCTCAAGGCTGCCGAGGACGAAATAATGACGCCTACGCTGTTTGATTTAATCGGATGAGAGGTGAGAGTATGTATTTTGATGTATCATACGGGTCGGAAAGTGAATATTTATCAGCTTTACATCAGAACAAATCCGCCATGAACGTCCGCATCGGTCAGCAGATGACGGTAAACGGCAAGAAATACAAGGTCATAGAGAAGTATCCATACATAATCCGCCTACAGGCTAAAGACGGCAAGACAATCACGCTGAATAAGGCTGATTTGGTAACGGCAAGAGGAAATGCCGTATCAAACAGCAACGGCAAGGGAAAGGCAATTAAGTGTCTTACAGACGGAAAGAAATATAACTCCGTCAGAACGCTTGCCAAAGAGCTTGGGTATGCGAGTTATTCACAGCTTGTGGAGAAAATAAACAACATAGAGCTGATAGACGGAAAGCTGTATAGGTGGGTGTGAGAAGTGATTAAAGGACGAATACGGCAGCTGATTATTGATATAATCGTGTGGGTCAATAAATGGCGGCTGCCGTTTTAGG
>JAQXNZ010000032.1 GCA_029098265.1 Clostridia bacterium
ACTGTAGACAAACTCAACTAACCATTTGAAATTACTTAGAATTAGCTACAACAACCGGGAAAGGTTCGGAAAACCCGGGAAGGTTTTCTGAGGCTTTAAACTGCGGCGGAATTCACTTCTGCCGCAGAGAAGTCCTAATACACAAGCCATGCGCAGTGTAAAGTACAAACCGCGTGAAAGTCGCGGCGCCGCAGGCGTTCCCGTAGGGAATTTGAGAACCTGCCAGACTTCATGCCTTAATTTAAAACAAGTCGAAAACCTGTTTTCTAGTACCGCAAAGATGTGCGGACGCGAAGCGGTTTTGCTTTAGCAAAATACTGACTATACTTTGTGTCGACTTTGTCGACACTCAAAAAGGCGGAGCATCTGCTCCGCCTTAAATGGTTTATCTTATTTGAAGTATCTGTTGTAAAGACCTTCGAATGCTTTGCCGTGTCTAGCCTCGTCACGAGCCATTTCATGAACTGTGTCATGGATAGCGTCAAGGTTAGCAGCCTTAGCTCTCTTAGCAAGGTCAAATTTACCTGCTGTAGCGCCGTTTTCAGCATCGATACGCATTTCAAGGTTCTTCTTTGTGGAGTCTGTTAATACTTCGCCGAGAAGCTCTGCAAACTTAGCTGCATGCTCTGCTTCTTCGTAAGCAGCCTTTTCCCAGTAAAGACCGATTTCGGGATATCCTTCTCTGTGAGCAACTCTTGCCATAGCAAGGTACATACCAACCTCTGAGCACTCGCCCTCGAAGTTAGCTCTTACGTCAGCCATGATGTCTTCGCTTGCACCCTGAGCAACGCCTACAACATGCTCAGCAGCCCATGTACGCTCTCCGGCCTGTTCTTTGAACTTTTCCTTGGGAGCCTTACATACGGGACAGAAATCGGGAGCCTCGGGACCTTCATGTACATAACCGCAAACTGAGCAAACAAATTTTTTCATTATAAATATCCTCCTTAAATATATGTTGATTTCTTTGATAATTCGTTTTATCTGATAATGATTATAAATTAGAGCGGATAGTTTGTCAATAGTTTTAATCTGATTTTTAAGTTTAAAATTTGCTAACTGAGGCAGGATAATCTATAATATATACGAATGGAGGAATGGAAATGAATATAAAAACAGGAGATATCATAAAAGGCTTCAGGCTTGTAAATGCCGAGCCGATTGATGACATAAAGTCAGAGGGCTATCTTTTTGAGCATATTAAAAGCGGAGCCCGACTGATGTACATAGAAAATGACGATGACAACAAGGTGTTTTTCATATCCTTTAAAACGCCGCCCACAGACGACTGCGGAACACCCCATATAATAGAGCATTCGGTACTCTGCGGCTCGGCAAAATATCCGGTAAAGGACCCGTTCAATGAGCTTGCCAAGGGCTCACTCAATACATATCTTAATGCCCTTACCTACAGCGATAAAACGGTCTATCCCATAGCCAGCAGAAACGATAAGGATTTTATGAACCTTATGGACGTATATATGGACGCTGTATTCAATCCGCTTATACTGAAAAATAAGGAGATATTCATGCAGGAGGGACATCACCTGCACATGGAGAGCAAGGACGCTCCTTTGGAGATAAAGGGCGTTGTATATAACGAAATGAAAGGAGCCTATTCCGACCCTGACAGGTATCTGGACTCGGCGGTCAATACAGCGCTGTTTCCCGATTCACCCTACAGATTTGAAAGCGGAGGCGACCCGGATAAAATACCCGACCTGACCTATGAAGGCTTCATAGACTTTTACAAAAAGCATTATCATCCGTCAAACAGCTATATATACCTGTTCGGAAAAATGGATATAGAAGAAATGCTGGCCTATCTGGATAGAGAATATCTTTCAAAGTATGATGCACAGACCTTTGACAATGAAATAAAGCATCAGTCCTCTCAGCATAGGACAATACGAAAGGAAGAATATTATCCTGTAATTGAAAAGGGCGAAAAGGATGCCATGTACGCCGCTGGCTTTATCACGGGCAGCTCCTGCGATGAGGAAAAGTGTCTGGGATATTCCATTCTTTCATATATACTTATGGATACGGGCGCTTCTCCGCTCAGAAAGCTGCTGACCGAGAGCGGCTTCTGCTCCGACACCGAGGGCTGGAACGACTCATCGGTGCTTGATACTGTGTTTACCATAGCCGCCAAGGGAGCAAAGGAAAATGCGGCGGAGGAATTTGAGAAAACCGTTACCGACGAGCTTGCAAGACTAAGCAAAGAGGGAATAGACAAAGACCTTGTAAATTCAGCCGTCAATGCCTTTGAATTTATGCTCAGCGAGGAAAACTTCGGCTATAAGCCCAGGGGACTTTATTACGGACTTAAGGCCATGAACAGCTGGCTTCACGGAGCAGACCCTTTTGAGACATTCAGATTTAAAAAGCATATTGCGTCAATACGTTCTAAAATTGATGACGGATATTTTGAAAAGCTCATTGCAGACGGAATGGTCAATAATGATACTAAGGTATTTGTATCACTTCAGCCTAAAGAGGGCATGCAGGCGGAATTTGACGAGTCGGCAAAGAAACGTCTTGAGAATATGAAAAATGCCATGACGGAAAAGGAAATTGAGGAAACAGTCAGAAGCACAAAGGCACTTTTGGAATATCAGTCGGAGGGAGAGGACTTGTCGGTAATGCCCGTCCTTGAGCTTGACGATATAGACAAAAAAGCCGATATAATCGAAAGCAGTACAGAAAACGGAGTGTTCTGCGTTCCATCGGACACAAACGGAATAATATATACAGAAATGGCCTTTGATGTAAATTCCGTACCCGAGGAGGACTATAACTGGCTGGGACTTCTAAGCGACCTGGTCGGCAGACTGGATACCGCAAATTACAGCTTTAACGAGCTTCCCACGGTGATTGATATGTATACGGGCGGAATATCTGCATCGTGTTCGTCCTACTACTGCACCGGCGGCGAGCCCAGACGTGTAGTACACATATCGTCCAAGGCAATGAACGGCAGCCTTGATAAGATGAAGGAATTGCTTGACGAAACAATCAATAATATGCGCTTTGAAAAAACGGACAGCATAAAGCTTATTGTAAAGGACAGAATTTCCAAACTTGAAAACTATATCACCCAAAACGGACACGTATCTGCATACAACAGAGCGCTCAGCTATTTGAGTCAGGGCTTCAGGTTCAGGGACGAAACAGGCGGAATAGGATATTTTAAATTCTTATGCAGGCTGGATAAGGAGTTTGACGAAAGTGTTTCCGAAAAACTCAAAAACCTTGCCGAAAGGGTATTCCGCAGAGAAACAGCCGAGACAGCTGTAAGCTGTGAGAAAGAGGATATGAAAAGGGCACAGACCGTATCGGATATAATAAAGGAAAGACCTATGGATATACCTGCCGTAAAGAACAGTGTGCTTACGGGCTTCTCCGAGGGGATAATAACCCCGGGCAAGGTAAAGTATGACGCAAAGGCCGCTGATTATAAAAAATACGGTTTTGAATACAGCGGAAAAATGCTTGTGCTTAAAAATATAATCGACCTTGAATATCTGTGGAATACCGTAAGGGTACAGGGCGGAGCCTACGGCTGCGGCTGCAGCTTCAACAGGGGCGGCAATATGTATATGTATTCTTACAGAGACCCGAACCTTAAAAGGACTCTGGATATATTCGATGCGGCGGCTGACTTTGCCGAAAAATTCGATGCGGACAGCAGAGCCATGACAAACTACATAATCGGTGCGGTAAACAGTGTTGACAGACCTTTGAATAAGGAACAGAAGCTGAGAACGGCGTTTATAAGGCATATTGCCAAAATAACGCCCGAAATGCAGCAGCAGGAAAGGGACGAGCTTCTTTCGACAACGGCTGAGGATATAAGAGCATACGCACCCATGCTCAGGGCCTTCGGTGAAAGCAGAAACGTATGTGTCATCGGCAGCGGCGACAGCATAAATGCTGAAAAAGAGCTGTTTGAAAGTATAATTAATTTGAAATAACGGTTGCAATATGCACTGCTTTAGTGTATACTGTCAGACGGTATTCATTATTCAACAGGAGATGTTCCTTGCTTAACCATCTCCAAAATAAAAAACAGGGGGAATTTAATATGAGAAAAATCAATACCGGATTTGTAGCACTTACAGGAGTTACGGCTGCCGTTTATGCGGTGGCTACACTGGCAATTTCACCGATAGCCTTCGGAGCTGTCCAGTTCAGGATATCCGAGATAATGGTGCTTTTGGCTTGGGTAAACCCGTCTTTTGTACCTGGTCTTGTACTCGGCTGTGCTCTTGCAAACATGTTCAGCCCGTTGGGAATCATTGATGTGATTTTCGGAACATTCCATACTTTTTGTTCTGTAATGCTTATAAGCAAAACAAAAAATATGTACCTTGCTTCCTTATGGCCCACAATATTCTCATTCATAATCGGTCTTGAGCTTTACTGGGTGTACAGCGCTCCGTTTATCGCTTCTACAATTTCGGTCATGATTGGTGAATTTATATGTATAACCATAATAGGCTGTATAGTTTTCACCGCCGTAAAAAAGAACAGCCATATCATGGCAGGATTACAGAAATATTGATTTTTTTGCCCGCTTCGGCGGGCTTTTTTGTTAGCTGAATTGAGGAGAGAAACAATGGGTTCCAAAGCAGTTTTAAAGGCCGTAACCGAATATATAGAGGAAAATATAGAGTATAAGGTGACACTGGAAAGGCTTTCGGAGAACGTCGGCTTTTCCGAAGGATATATAAAAAAGCTGTTCTCATCGGCTTTCGGTATGACTGTTTCCGACTATATAAGGAAAAGAAAGCTGTCATTAAGCGCCGAGAAGCTTCTTAAAACCGACCTTAGAATATCCGATATTTCCGAGGAGTACGGCTTTGAATTTCCCCAGAGCTATATAAATGCCTTTAAGCGGGAGTTCGGCATAACGCCGTACCGCTGGAAGCTGGCACCGTCGGAGCTTGAACTGACGGAAAAGATAGATACCGAACAGATAATGGAGCTGTCGGACGGTGTTATACTGCCTAAAAAGGTTATATTGCCGAAGCTTTTGCTCTGCGGAGTGAAGCATACACTGGGCTTTGATGAGTCACATAAAAAAGCGCCCGAGGCTGCATTGGAATTTTGGAATGGTAAAAGAAAAAGCATATCCGATATAAAGGAGAACGGAGTGTATTACGGTCTGACCGAGGGCTATGACGCAGTATGCCGACAGTCGAAATACTACTGTACCGTCAGTGTCTTAAGAAAAAACAGGGGCTTTGAAAATATATATGCCGGTGGCGGAAAGTATATAAAATTTACCTATATAGGCGAGCACAGCTACAGCCTGCTGAGCACAGAAACGGCCCGCAGTATGTACTGCGCCGTAGACGAATACTTTAAAAATCATTCAATCAAGTCAGCCGACAGCTATTTTGAGAGGGTTGACACAAATAAATGCACAGATGATTTCTGTGTTATGGAGTGGTATATAAAATACTGAAAATCTGAATCCGCCTTAAGAGATTTACGGCAAAAAAGATATCCTGCCTTGGCGGGGCAGGATACGAAGATGGAAGGATTTATGAAGAAATTTTTTATCAGTTCTCTAACTGATGATTATATTGTAAATGACCCTTATGAACTGTATATATATAAGTTATGAACATTTTGTAAACAAAAAATCAAAATGTTAAAAATAAGTTCAATATCAGTAAAAAGTCCATTCAAAATCCATCCGCTTGATTTCTACTGTATATCGCTGACATCGCTGTGGTTTAGCAAATCCACGGAGCCGTTCTTTCTGAGTATCCTGTAACGGTCAAAATTGTCACCCGTAAGCACATAGGGAGAGGCTGCGAAATCCTTAAGTATTGCCACCTTTTCACCGGTGGCATTTTCTGTTTTTTCGTCAACTATATAGGACTGCCACTCGTTATTCCAGGTGTAAATTTCATTTATGACTCTCTCGGCCTGCTTTTGAAATACGGCGTCCTCAGGCTTCATTTTGTTTTCCGTAGGCGGTGCGATGCTGTATATCTGTGTCTTTGTGGCGTCTATCACAGTGTCATCGGGGCTGTTCTCGATGACACTGGTCTGGGTTATTTTGTTCCATACGGGATTGTCCGTTATGCCGGAGTTTTGGTCGTTCCACCAGGCCTCTATGTTTTCATCAATATTTATGACATTTCTGAACTGCCCGTCATAGTAGGCATAGCCCCTTATGAAGCTGCTTCTTTCCAATGCGCCAATGGATTGGTTGTTGCTTTCCCTGAAGGATATAATGTCAAGCATATAGGGGTCGGGTCTGAAAAAATTTATGTTGTCTACATCGTAAAAATATCCTACCTCACCCACATACTCATATCCGTTTTCCGTCGGCGTATATACCGCCATTATCGTTGCCTCGGGGCCGAAATCCACTGTCACAAGGGCGTCCCGAACGCCTTTTTTTGTCAGCTCGGCATAGTTTACCCGCACACTTCCGGCCTCCTCGGGCTTGAACATATCGCTTCTGCCTGTAGAGACAAGCACCTTTTCGGCTATTCTGGTTCTGTTTTCCGGTTCGTTGGCGTTTGCAAATTCTTCCATTGAAATATATCCCGGTATGCCCAATACCCTGACCGCCAGCCCCAAAAACATAAGAACGGCGCCGAGGACGATGAACGCCCTTACTTTTCGCATACCGTATCCTCCATGATTTATCCCTACATTATATTCATGGGAGATGAAATTATTATTTTACGTTTTCAATACGGCTTTTGTATTTTTCAAAGCTCTTTTCCGACAGTATCTCGTTTGTTACAAAGCTTCCGTCATAGAAAAGGGAGTATGTAGTAAAGGGCGAAGGACAGTTTCTTGCTTCCTCAGCGGTTTCAAGCTTTACGGCCTTTATGTAGATTCCCCTTTGACGTTCCGCTTCAATAAGCAGAGGCACATGCTTTGTTGTGTGAGGACACTGGTCGGTATAGTACAGTATCCAGCCGTTTTTGTCTGTTTTTCCGCTTTTTGCACAGTCTTTGAATTTAGGCTTTTCGGCATTTTTATCAAAGGGCAGATACAGCAGTTCAAAATAGGGTTCCGCCTCGTCTGCTGCCATAAAGCCCTTGTATTTAAGATATTTAGGGTCAGACAGGAAGGGCAACTTTTTCTTTGAAGACAGCACGGCAAGCCCCTTTTTGCCTTTTGCCTCGGCATCGGCTATGCACCTTTCAAGCAGCATATTTGCAAAGCCCTTGCCCTTGTACTGTCCCGATACCCAAAAGCAGTCTATAAACATATAGCCGTCGGCATCTATGGGACACCATGCCTTTTCGGCGGGTATGTACTCTATAAAAACCTTGCCCCTGACGTCCAGCTTAAGAAATACCAGACCTTCCTGTATTCTTTCCCTGAGCCATGCTTTTTTTGAAGAAACTCCGCATTCCCCTTTTTTGTCCGATATGGCACAGCATATATGTTCACTGTCCAGATTTTCGAGGGTAAGCGTCTTAAATTCGTATTCCATAAAATCACTCCTTTTGTACAGCATAGCACAGCATTGGTTATGAAAATGAATTTTTCGGATACTTTTGTATAGAATACTTGTCTGTTTTATATTTACAAGCGGATATAATAGAGTTAAAATAGGAATATATGTTCGTAATAAATACGAAAGAAGGTTCTTATTTATGCAAAGACTTATTCTTCATTCAGATTTGAACTGCTTTTACGCCTCCGTTGAATGCCTTTATAATCCGCAGTACAGAGATAAGCCTGCGGCAGTGTGCGGCGACCCGGAAAAACGCCACGGCATAATACTTGCAAAAAATTATATTGCCAAGGGATTCGGAGTATATACGGGGCAGACCGTATGGGAGGCAAAGCAGATGTGTCCGGGCATTGTGCTTTTTCCTGCCAGATTTGAGATGTATAAAAAATATTCTGCACTGGTGAGGGATATATATTATCGATTTACAAATCAGGTGGAGCCCTACGGCCTTGATGAAGCGTGGCTGGATATATCAAAGCCAGACGGAGACTTTGACTATGCCCTTGAGACTGCTAAAAATATAAGCTCGCAGATAAAATCGGAGTTGGGGCTTACCGTATCCATAGGTGTTTCGTTTACGAAAAGCTTTGCAAAGCTGGGCAGTGACTACAAAAAGCCCGAGGGCATAACCGTTATATCGCCCGAAAACTATAAGGACATAGTCTGGCCCCTGCCTGTGTCAAGCCTGATATATGTGGGCAGATCCACCGAAAAGACCCTTGCCAAGTTGGGCATATATACACTGGGTGACCTGGCGGCCTCTGATGAGCGCACAATAAAGACCTATCTTGGCAAAAACGGAGTCATGCTTAAAAGATGGGCTCAGGGACTGGACTACGAGCCTGTGGCAGACTATACCTACAGAAGGCAGATAAAAAGTGTAGGCAACAGCGTAACACTGCCCTATGACATATATAAGGCGGAGGATATAGAGATAACCCTTATGGTGCTGGCGGAGAGCGTTGCCGAAAGACTGAGGGAAAAGGGGCTGATGTGCAGGACGGTTCAGATAGAAATAAAGGAAAGCGGTCTGTACAGGTTTTCGGGACAGAAGAAGCTGAAATTTCCCTCCTGTGTGTCGGAGGATATATATAATGCGGCCTGCGAGCTTTTCAGGGAAAAGAGAAGAACCGACAACAGCATCAGGGCGCTTGGCGTAAGAGGGTGCGACCTGACGGACTCGGATGTAATACAGCTTTCTCTGGAGCCTGAGTTTGAACGATCCATGAAGCAGATGAAAATAGATGAAATGCTGGACTCCATAAGAAACAGATACGGTCACGGAAGCGTAAAAAGGGCGTCAATGCTGTTCAATCCCGAGCTTTCCGCAGTAGACCCCAAGGCGGAGCATACCGTATATCCCGGCGGTTTTACCTATTGATTTGTATATTTGTTGATTTTTATCCAAAAACGTATTTTTGTAAGTGTTATTTTGTTGAATTTTATGATACAATAATATCAGAAAGAATTTTAAAGGACAAATATTGCATCGGTATGCGCATAATATGCCGAGACAAAAGCATTTTGCCCAACATAAGCTGTTAAAGTCCGGAGGTGTTTGCTATGAAATTGGTTTTTTCAGGCGCTGCCCATGAGGTAACGGGAAGCTGCCATTATATTAATGTATGCGGAAAAAATATATTGCTTGACTGCGGTATGGAGCAGGGCAGGGATATATATGTAAATCAGGAAATACCCGTTCCGCCGTCGGATGTGGACTATGTGTTCCTTTCACATGCCCATATCGACCATTCGGGTTATCTTCCCCTTATATACAAAAACGGTTTCAGAGGAAAGATATATACTACATCGGCAACGGCTGACCTGTGCCGCATAATGCTGCGTGACAGCGCCCATATACAGGAATTTGAGGCCGAATGGAGAAACCGTAAGGCCAAAAGGTCACTGGAAAAGCCCTTTGAACCGCTCTATACAATGGACGACGCAGAGGGAGCCATAGGACTTTTGGAGCCATGCAGCTATGACGAAAGAATAAACATATGCGAGGGCGTTGATATACAGTTTACCGACATAGGACACCTGCTGGGCTCATCGAGCATAAAGCTTTGGCTTTCCGAGGACGGTGTGGAAAAGACCCTCGTATTCTCGGGAGATATAGGAAATACCGACCAGCCGCTTATAGAGGACCCCAAGTATACCGATGAGGCCGACTATGTAATAATGGAATCTACATACGGCAACCGTTATCACGGAGAAAGACCCGACTACTACACATCACTGGCAAGGCTCATACAGGAAACTTTGGACAAGGGCGGAAACCTTGTCATTCCTGCCTTTGCCGTGGGCAGAACCCAAGAAATGCTTTACTTTATCCGCAAGATAAAAGCCGACGGCATGATAAAGGGACATGACGGCTTTAAGGTGTATGTGGATAGTCCCCTTGCCGTTGAGGCTACGGAGGTATTCAATAAAAATACACTTGCTTTCTATGACGAGGAGGCTATGGAGCTTATTAATAAAGGTATAAATCCCATTTCCTTCGAGGGCTTAACAACCTCTGTTACAAGCGATGATTCCCGTGCCATAAACTTTGACAAGGAACCCAAGGTAATTATTTCCGCATCGGGAATGTGCGAGGCGGGCAGAATACGCCACCACCTGAAGCATAACCTGTGGAGACCCGAGTGTACCATACTTTTTGTAGGCTATCAGGCCGAGGGTACTCTGGGACGTTCACTCATAGACGGTGCGGACTCCGTAAAGCTTTTCGGTGAAAAAATAGGCGTAAAGGCCAGAATTGAAAAGCTGGACGGCGTAAGCGGACACGCCGACAAACAGGGTCTTATCAACTGGATAAACGGCTTTAAGGAAAAGCCTGAAAGAGTATTTATCGTACACGGCGAGGACACTGTTACAGACGAATTTGCCGACTGCCTGAAAAACGAGTACGGATATGACACCTTCGCACCCTACAGCGGAGCGGAGTTTGATATGGCAACAAATACAATACTCAGCGAGGGCGTAAGAAAGTTTATCGAGCGTCCCGAGTATGCCGCACCCAAGTCCAAGGGCGCTGTCAGAGGAGAAGCCCTTTACAGAGATTTGGAGGCCGCTTCCGCAAGGCTCAAAACTGTCATTGCCCACAACAAAGGCGGAGCCAATGCCGATTTGCAGAAGCTGCTTGACAGGATAAACGAGCTGTGCGACGAGTGGGACAGATAAAGCATAAAATAATACAGAGCATACATATAGCCGGAGGATGTTCTCCGGCTTATTTTGGTATATCAATTTCACCCTCTAAAATTTTGTTTGACAGATATGTAAAAGTTCCGTCGGCATTGGGTCTGACTGTGATTATATTTGTAAACGCCCTGTCGGTATCATAGTCCGCCCACACGCAGTCAACGGTAAGGGTTATTGTGCCGTCGGAGTTTTCGGTATAGTCAATAACCTCTCCGAAGGGCTGATAGGGCTTTGACGGCGGCAGTTCATGGGGATAAGCGCTGTCTGCCGCATCATATCCGCAGGACTCTCTAAGCTGTTCAGCGGTCAGTGGAAAAAAGGACAGCATTACATTTTCAAATATATCCGACGGTATGCGGTCATTTTCACATACATAATCTTCGCCGTAATATTTGCGGTATAGGTCGTCAAACATGGTGACATTAAGTACGTCGGCAATGCTTACGCTATCCCACTCAGACGTAAGAAGGCTGTAGTTTATATAGCTGATTCCGGATATGTATTTTTCCGTCAGTCCTCTGCACTTGTCCGAAAGGGGGCTTATGTGCAAATACTGCCGCAGGGAGGAATACATCACTTCATTTTGGTAAGCGTATATTAGATAACCCTTGTCCGTCATACGCATTTCCGATATATCGCTGACTTGAACGGACTTTATTATCGGTTCTCCGCCTGCCAGCCAACCTATGCCGATGCAGAAGGTTTGCAGCCTTTCATTTCTGTACACAAAAGTAAGTGATGACAGCAATCCGTCATCGTTAACCTTAAAAACAGTTGTCTGAGATTCCTGACCGCAGACATAGTCGGAATAAAAATCAAATACCGACTTATAATTTACCATATTCATCCCGTCTGTAACTGCCGTATAGCCTGCACCGCCCAAAAGCTCCACGGCCTTTTCTCTCTGCTCCCGTGAAAAATCGGTAATGTTTGAGGAAAATGATGTGCCGTCCGTTATTTCACATTCGGCATAAAGTTCTTTTATTACTTCTGCCGCCGACATTGCGGTACTTTGAAGCTGTGACCGTTCCTCGTCCGTGAGCAGACAGTTTTCGGCCTGCGGCATCAGCCATGATGCGGCTTCGTCGGGACTGCTGACATCGGCTTCCGGTATAGCTGCGGACTTTTCGGCGGTAACAGGTTTAGGCTTACCGGAACTGTTCAATAACAATACAGCTACGATAAACAGTGCGGAAAGTATGAAAATAACAGATAAGCTTCTTGTTTTTCTGTGCTTTTTATGTTTCAAGATAAAATACCTCCATGCTTTGATTGTTTAATATTACAAATGTAAGATTTAAGCGCTAAGAAAAACTCCCGACTGTGCGGGAGTAAAAATATGAATTTGCTTAGTTTTCGCTTACGATTCTTACGGCAGGAGCCTTTATGCCGTTGGCGGCAAAAGCCTCTGTAACCTTTTGGGTCAAATCAAAATATACGTCCCAGTAATCGGCATTTTTACACCATGCTCTTACAGTAAACTCCATAGCTTCGTTTGTTCCGCCGCTGAGCCTTGCGAAAGGTTCAGGAGAAGAAAGAACAGATGGATTAGCCTTGATAACCTGCATGAGCATATCCTGAACGGCAGCGGGAGATTCGCTCTTGGCACAGGAGAAGGTCAGGTCAACACGGCGAAGCTCCTCTGAGGAGTAGTCAACAATATTGGCATTCATAAGACTTCCGTTAGGGACGGTTATACGTCTGTTATCCAGTGTAAGAAATACTGTATAGAACATGGTAACTTCTTTTACAACTCCCGAAACGCCTGCCGCCTCAACGTAATCGCCGAGACGGAACGGTCTGAATATCATCAGCATTATTCCGCCGGCGAGATTGGAGAGCGCTCCCTGAAGTGCCAGACCTACGGCAACACCGGCAGAAGCCAATACGGCAACTATAGATGCCATAGGAACACCGAGTATACCTATAATTGAAATGACAAGAATGACGTAGAGACCGATTTTAACAAAGCTGAGAGTAAATGTTTTTACAGCGCCGTCAGCCTTGTTAAAAAACTTGTTTTTGGAAAGCATATTCAGAACCATTTTAATAAGCAGTTTGCCTATTATAAAAACTATAAGTGCAAAAAGTATCTTTCCTCCTGCCGAAGCTAAAAACGTATAAATACTTGCAACAGCGATGTCCATAGAATAATTACCCATAGTGCCCTCCTTTTTATCCGATACATTAATTTAAAACTATACAAGTAAGTTTGTACATATAATGTATAATAGCATGTTTTTGCATAAAAATAAATACATATATGAAATATTATATAAAAAGCAAAAAGCCGTGCAGCTCCTTCGTTTTTGAAAGAACTGCACGGCAGTATGATTTATAAAATCATTTCGGCGGCATCGTTAATCATTTTTGTTATTGCCGCAAGGTCTGTTTTTTCTTTTTCTACCCGCTCGGCAAGGAAGGATTCCTGATGAAGTTTTGCTGCATTGAGAGCCTCGATTTCCGAACTGAGGTCTGCGTCTGCATCATCATATTTTTCCCGGAGTGACTTTATAACATCGAACAAATCTTCATTTTTCTGTTCGAGCATTCCTTCGCCCCATGTGCCTTCGGCCTTTGTCCTCATTTTGTCGGTGCAGTAGTCAAAGGTTTCCCTGTCAAAATCGTATGCGTACCAGTTATAGTCTACATCGTAGAGATATTCGTCAAGGGCCTCGGCGGCGCTTCCGTTTTCGAGGGCGGATATCGCTCCCTCAAGAGCCTCTATATTGTTCTGATATACACTGTGGGGGAACTGCACTTCTCCTGCATAGTCAAAGCGTGTGAAGTCGGCTTCAAGCTGTTTGAATATTTTATAGGTCTTTTCGTTAAGCTTTACAGCCTGAGCCATTATTTCATTTGCTTTGGCGGTATCACCTGCATTTACCGCTTCTTCGTATGCGGCTTCAAGGGCATCACATTTTGCCTTAAGACTTTCGGCGGCTGTCATGGCAGTGTCGAAATCAATATCACTGCCGGCATAGCTTTCCTTCATGGCTTCGATAACCGTGGTGAAGTCAACGGGTCGCACGGCTGTACTGCTGAGCTGTTTTCCCATATCGGCAAAAAGTGAAATGGTCATTTCCATTACCGTTTTGTCAACTCCGAGCTTTACGCTGTCCATTGTTGAATGGTAGGCAAGGGGTCTGTAGGGCTCATCCTCATAGCCTTCGCTGGATGCAACTATGGCAGGTACGCCTGCTCTCTGATACGAGAAGTCCTCTGTATAATTGCTGGTGGGGGATATTACTTTAAGTGTGTAGCCCTCGGGGATTTCCGTGTTTTCAACGGCCTTCTGAGCAAAGCCGTTTACGGCATAGCTTGTGGCAACGGTGAAATCCTTCTGACCCTCTACGGCATACATTCCGTCAAGATTAAGTACGGCAACGGCATTTTCGGCCCATTCGGGGTGAACCTCTGTTATCATTTTGAAGGCTCCCACGGACCAATCCCATTCGGAATCGGATTTGCCCCATTCCTCGGAACCGTGGGCTACAAATCTGATTGTTTTTTCAGGTGTGATACCGCTTTCGACAAAGGATTTGGCAATGGCACACATTTCTCCGAGACCCTGGGCATCATCAAAGTATGAATGGTAGTAGCCGTCGCAGTGGGCTATGTAGTATACGACTTCATCGGTCTTTCCCTTAATCTCGCCCCATACGTTCTGACTTTTGCCGCCGAGAGTTACTTCACTGTCAGCGTCCATTTTAACGGAAATTTCTCCGCCGTTGGCATCGAGAAGCTCCCTGAGCGTCTTTGAGCTGTTTTTGCTCAGCGAGAAAGCAGGAGCATATGCAGGACCGCATATATCCTGGGAGCCTATTGTGTCATCGTCATACTGGGCATAGCCGCTGACATTGCATACAAGTATTGCCGCAGCACCCTTTACATAGGCCTGATATGCGGGAATATTGACCCACCAGTCGTTATACTGGTCTATATCAATAAGTACGATTTTGTCCTTTACATCAAGGTTTTCATAATCTTCCGCAGTTCCTCTGCCTGCGTAGACAAGGCTGTATTCCTCCATGTCGGCCTTGAACTGAGTCGCAAAGCCGCCGAGAATAATATAGCTTTCGTTTCCGTCTGCATCCGTATAGTACAGTCTGCCTTTGCTGTATGTCCAGTTGTCGCAGGTAAATTCATCAATGGTCACATTTTCAAGACCGATTTCCTTAAATGTCTCATAGATAAATTCGCTTACCTGCTTTTCGGCGGGAGAGCCGGCTGAACGGTTTCCGATGTCGGGATTATCGCCGAAGGACGATACCCTGTCCATTACGGAAAGAGTATAGTCAACGCTTGTCTGCACCACGTCAGGTGACGGTGCGGCAGTTTCTTCTCCGGGTACCTCAAGCACCTGGCCCGGAAAAATAAGGTTGGGATTGTCAATAGAGTTGAGCTTTGCAAGCTCCGTGTAGGACGTGCCGTATTCGGTGGCAATGACCGAGAGTGTGTCGCCCTTCTTAACAGTGTACTCCTGAGCCAAAGCAGTGACGCAGGGAACGCATAAAGCGCAGCTCAACATTGCAGAGATAAACCTTTTTTTCAATTACTTTCTTTGCCTCCTTTAAAATAAAAAAGTTTATATTATTTTCGCCTGAGCCTTAAATGTAAGGCCTTCGGCAAATTTTAAGGACAGCTTAAATGAGTTTACAAATATTAAACTAATAAATCGTGTTTATTAAACATCATTATACTGGAAAATACAAAAATTACAATGTTTTTTATTATATATAATAACTCTTTCTGTGTTTATGAAAATAGGGAATAAAATCGGAAAAATAATGCATAAAACCTTGAAAAGTATATGGGTATTGTTTACACTTAGTGTAAAGTATAATAACAGAACGGAGGTATATATATGAAAAGACTGTTTGATGCGGCAGACAGATATTTGGCGACCTGCACATGGAAGGACATGGCTTTGCTGAAATTCTGCCTGGCGGCTATAGGTGTATTGATAGGAATTAATATCCCAAAGGAACATAAGAAGAAAGCGCTCATAGCATCCGCCGCTGTATTCACGGCAACGTATGTGCCTCTTATGACGAAATTTTTGAAGGCTGCATTAAAGGGAAGCTGAACAGATTTTATTATAAAGTCAACGCAGAGAAATTAGCCGTATCTGCGTTGATTTTTTATTTTAAATAACGTGAACCGTATGTATACTCATTACAATATACAGGTGAAGGGCAAATCCGGATACTTCGCGGAGGAATGGAAATGAACAATGAAGAACTGAATAGGCTTATAACCGAAAACGGACGGGATATATATAATTTTTGCCTTAACCTTACAATGTCGAGACAGGAGGCCGAGGAACTTTATCAGGACACCTTTCTGACAGCTATGGATAAGCTGAAAGAGGATAGAAATCCTAAAAGCTACCTTATGGGTACGGCGGTCAGACTGTACAGAAACAGGCGGCGAAAAACAGCATGGAGGCAGAGGATAGCGCCTGTATCATCGCAAGAGGAAATGCAGGAAAAAGCCGATGACGGCACTCCCGAAAGCGAATATATGGAAAAAGAAGAAAGACGGGCGGTAAGAAAAGCAGTGAATACACTAAGGGAACCGCTAAGGACAACGGTTCTGCTGTACTATTCATCGGAGCTGTCCGTTGAGGAAACGGCGAAAATAATGCATGTGCCTGCGGGAACGGTTAAAAGCAGACTTCATAAGGCAAGAAAATTGCTTAAAAACATATTGGAGGCCGATATAAATGGATAAGGATACAGATAAGATTTTGAGGCGTGCCCTTTCTCCCGACGCAGAGCCGCCCAAGGCGCTCAATGCGGAAATATTAAGGAAAGCGGAGGAGAAAAAAACTATGTCAATAAAGAAAAGAAGAATGGCTTTAACACTGGCGGCGGCTGTAATTGCCTGCTCGGCAACGGCTGTGGCTGCAATAAAATATCTTTCACCGTCGGAGGTGGCAAAAGAAGCAACAGACAAATCTCTTGCCGAGGCATTTCAGTCGGAGAATGCGGTATATGTCAACGAAACTCAGGAATACGGCGGATATAAGGTAACATTTTTGGGAATGGTTTCCGGAAAAGGCTTAAGCGATTATGCGGCTCAGTCCGGCGGAGAAATACTTGACGACAGAACCTATGCGGTGACTGCCATAGAGAAGGCCGACGGAACGGAAATGAGCTATGACGATGAAGTATCTTTTTTAGCCACACCCGTTATAAAGGGGCTGAACCCCGTAAGATTCAACGCCTTTACCCTCAACGGCGGATACAGCGAATTTTATCAGGACGGTATACTCTACAGAATAACGGAATGCGACAATGTGGAGGTTTTTGCGGACAGAGGTGCCTATCTGGCGGTAATGGATTCTATGAGCTACAACATAGATGCCTACAATTTTGACGAGGCAACGGGAGAGCTGACAAGAAACGAAAACTATGACGGATTGAACGCACTGTTTGAGCTCCCTCTGGATGAATCCAAGTCGGATGCAATGGCGGCTCAGAGTATAATAGACGATATAAATGCTTTTTGGGATACAGACAGTGATACAGACAGTGAGACAGACGATGGGAAGCTTTCCGAGACCGACGGTGATGTTCAGATAGTGCTGACAGAAAATGAAAACGGAGAAATAGAAGCAAAGGAAGTAAAATAAATCAAATTAAATTTTGCCCGTATCGCTGTTGAGATACGGGATTTTTTATAAAAAAACAAGTCATAAATAGGCTTTAAAGCAAATATGAATGTTTGTATAAAAAAACATATTATGTAAAGCAAAAATACTTGACAAACAGCAGGGTATATATTAGAATATCACAGGTAAAGCAAAAATACTTTACAGGCTTTGAAAATATATGATTTGCCTATTGGAAGTGAGCATTTTGGATATTCTAAAAACAACCCTGCTGTATGACTTTTACGGGGAACTGCTTACGGATAAGCAGAAGGAAATATATGAGCTCTTTTATCAGAACGATATGTCGCTTACGGAAATAGGCGCGGAACTGGGCATAAGCCGTCAGGCCGTCAGAGACCAGCTTAAAAGAACTGAAAAGATACTTTCGGAATATGAGGATAAGCTGAGGCTTGTGGAGAGGTTCATGGCCAATAAAAGCTCCGCAGGCAGAATAAGAAAGCTGATAGACGAACTGGAAAGAACCAGTGAGCTTTCTGAAAACTCTTTGAGTATAGCGGAACAAATCAGAGAGGCTGTTGATGAAATAACCGAATAACGGAGGAAAATATATGGCTTTTGAAAATTTGTCCGATAAATTGCAGTCGGTTTTCAAACAGCTCAGAAGCAAGGGAAAGCTTACCGAAAAAGACGTCAAGGACGCCATGAGAGAGGTAAAGCTTGCTCTGCTGGAGGCCGACGTCAACTATAAAATAGTAAAACAGTTTGTAAATAAAGTAAATGAGAGGGCTGTCGGAGCCGAGGTTCTTGAAAGCCTTACACCCGGTCAGCAGGTCATAAAGATAGTAAACGAGGAGCTTATCGAGCTTATGGGCTCTGCCCAGAGCAAGCTTACGTTTTCCAATCATCCGCCTACAATATATATGATGGTTGGTCTTCAGGGCGCAGGTAAAACGACGACCTCGGGCAAGCTGGCGGGACTGCTCAGAAAACAGGGCAAAAATCCTCTGCTGGTAGCCTGCGACGTTTACAGACCGGCGGCTATAAAACAGCTGCAGGTTGTAGGAAACAATTACAATATACCGGTATTTGAGATGGGCGATAAATTAAGCCCCGTTGATATAGCCAAAGAGTCCGTCAAATATGCTTCCGAGCATAAGCATGACGTGATACTTATAGATACAGCCGGACGTCTTCATATAAATGAGGAGCTTATGGACGAGCTGAAAAACATAAAGGCAGCGGTAAGAATTCAGGAAATACTGCTCGTTGTTGATGCAATGACAGGTCAGGACGCCGTTACCGTTGCGGAAAGCTTCAATGAACAGCTTGGTGTGGACGGTATTATCCTTACAAAGCTGGACGGCGATGCCAGAGGCGGCGCAGCGCTTTCGGTAAGAAGCGTTACGGGTAAACCCATTAAATATATCGGCATGGGAGAAAAAATGGAAGACCTTGAGCCCTTCTATCCCGACCGAATGGCTTCGAGAATACTCGGCATGGGCGATGTGCTTTCTCTCATAGAAAAGGCTCAGGAGGCCTATGATGAAAAACAGGCCTTGGAAATGGCCCAGAAGATGAAAAATAATGAATTCACTCTGGAGGATTTCCTTGACCAGATGCAGAAGCTCAAAAAAATGGGTCCCCTTAAGGATTTGCTCGGAATGATACCAGGTATGAGCCAGCTTAACCTCAATGATGCCGAGATTGACCCCAAGGCTATGGCACATATAGAAGCCATAATACAGTCCATGACCAAGGAGGAAAGACAGAACCCCTCCATACTGAACGGGCCGAGAAAAAAACGTATTGCCAACGGTTCCGGCAGAAGCATAGCCGAGGTCAACAGACTGCTTAAGCAGTTTGAGGAAATGAAAAAGATGATGAAGCAGATGAACAGCATGTCAAAGGGCAAAAAGGGAAGAATGAAAATGCCCTTCCTGCGTTAAGCTTCGCACAAAATGATATCTGCGCCTAAGGCGTATATATAGAAATTATGTTTATTATTTTACAGGAGGTGAATTTAAGATGGTAAGAATCAGATTAAAGAGATTAGGAGCTAAGAAAGCACCTTTCTATAGAATCGTAGTTGCAGACCAGAGAACATCCAGAAACGGTAAGTCTATAGCTGAAATCGGATACTATGATCCTACAAAGGAACCCGCAGTATTAAAGGTTGACGCTGATCAGGCTAAGGACTGGATCTCTAAAGGCGCTCAGCTTTCAGATACAGCTAAGGCCTTATTAAAGAAAGCCGGCGTTATCGAATAATCCGGCATGGAGGTACAGCTATGAAGGAATTATTGGAAGTAATCGCCAAGAACCTTGTGGATAATCCCGACCAGGTAACGGTTTCCGAGGTCAAGGGAGAGCGCTCAATAATACTTGAGCTTAAGGTTGCTCCCGATGACATGGGAAAGGTTATCGGCAAACAGGGAAGAATCGCCAAGGCCATAAGAACTGTTGTGAAGGCAGCTGCTATCCATGAAGATAAGAGGATAGTTGTTGAAATAGTTCAGTAAAAAACATAACAGGGAGTACCGTGTACAGATACTCCCTGTGCATATTCTATTGCGAGCGGTTAGGGGATTTCTCCTAACTTTTTTAAAATACGGGAGAGCGAAATGGACAGCTACTTTGAAATAGGAAAAATAGCAGGGACTCACGGCATAAAGGGAACCCTTAAGGTATTTCCCACCACCGATACGCCCGAACGATTTGAACTGCTCAAGGAGGTAATCCTTGACGTTAACAACGAAAAAAAGGTATGTAAGATAGCGAAGGTAGCCTATCATAAAAACTTTGTGCTTCTTACACTTAAGGAATATAACGATATAAATCAGGTGGAGGGCTTCAAAAACGGCAGAATACTTATTCCCGAAAGCGAGGCGCTTCCCCTTGAGGAAAACGAGTACTACACAAGGGACCTCTATGATATGGAGGTATACACAGAGGATAACGAGTATTTGGGCAGACTGAATGAGGTATATACAACCGGTGCCAACGATGTATACGGCGTTGTGGACAAGGAAGGCAAAGAGCTTCTTCTTCCTGCCATAAAGCAGTGCATACTCAATGTAAATGTACCCGAAAGGAAAATGACGGTCAGACTTCTGGAAGGACTGAGATAATGAAAAGCTTTTATGTGCTTACGCTTTTTCCCGAAATGATTGAGGGTACTCTTTCCCACAGCATAACGGGCAGAGCCATCAAAGAGGGCATTATAAACGTCGAGGCTGTC
>JAQXNZ010000033.1 GCA_029098265.1 Clostridia bacterium
ATAGTTATAAAGCATGTTATACCGAGTATAATTATTGAAATTTTAGGATTAATTCCAAAGCCCTCATAGAGTGAGCTTGTCAGCGATTCGGTCTGTACACAGCATGTCCAGGGGCCGAAAACAAAACAGAATATGGCAAGAATTAATGCTCCTGTTTTCCAGCCAAGGGCGTTTTTCATAACAAATGAGCGGTCGCATAGATATTCGTCCTTTGACTTGTCGTATTTTACACGGTATCTCTGACCGAGTATAATTTCACAGGCCTTTGTTGACATTCCCAAAAGGCCCGAAATCCACATCCAGAATACGGCACCCGGGCCGCCCATTGTAATGGCTGTGGCTACACCGCCGATATTGCCTACGCCTATGGTATTTGCCATAGCTGTGCAGGCCGCCGCAAAGCCTGATACCGTTCCTTCTCCGTCTCCGCCTTTGAACATTTTGCCGAAGGTGTTTTTGAAGTGGAACTTCATTCTTGTTATGTATCTGCCTTTAAATTTAATTGTAAGATAAAGTCCTGTTCCCACAAGGGCTATTGTCATCGGAGTGCCCCACATAAAGTCCGATATGGTCTGTATTATTCTGAGTATTAAGTCCATCTGTTTACCTCCTTAAAATCCGTCTGTAAGGTCTGCTGTCTGTATTTATAATATTACTCTTTTCCGAACACCTCCAGTGCATTTTTGATATCGCCTATGATATCCTCGCTTTCCTCAATACCGGCAGAAATTCTTATCAAGCCTTCCTCCATGCCCATTTTTCTGAGCTGTTCTTCACTGAACTCATTTCTGAAGGCCGTTGCGGGGTGAGCCAGAGACGTTCTGAAGCCGCCCAGAGTGCCCAGATATTTTATCATATCAAGCCGATGTATAAATTCATTCACCTTTTCCCTGTCGTCCTCCACCCTGAAGCTGAGCATGGGGCCGAAGCCGTTTTTAAACAGTCTTTTCGCCAGCTCATGCTGTGGATGATATTCCAAAGACGGATAATTAACATATTTAACTCTTGTATCTTCCGCAAGAGCCTTTGCCAGCCTGTCCGCATTCTCCATCTGCTTTTCTACCCTGAGACGCATTGTTCTTATGCTTCTGAGAGCCAGCCACGAGCTGTTTGCATCAAGACAGCCGCCCAAAAGAAGATAGCTCGGATTTATACTTTGTATTATTTTCTTTGAAGCCGTCACCGAGCCCGCCGTTATATCGCTGTGTCCGCCGAAAAACTTTGTCATAGAGTGTATTACTATATCGGCGCCGTGCTCCAGCGGCTTTATGGCAAAGGGTGTAGTGAAAGTGCTGTCAACCACGGTCATTGCTCCGTTTTCCCTTGCAATTTCCGTTACTGCGTCTATGTCTATAACTCTTATGAGCGGATTGCTTATTATCTCTGTGTAGAGCATTTTGGTTTCGGGTCTTACCGCCGACCTTACGCTTTCAATATCGGTAAAGTCCGCATAATCAACCGCGATGCCGAATCTGGTCAGCATGTTGTTCATAAGCTCAATCGTCTCTCCGTAGACCGCATCACTGCAAAGCACCCTGTCGCCGTAGCTTAACAGTGACAGCAGTACGGTGGATATTGCCGCCATACCCGATGATGTTATTATGCTGTCCTCTCCGCCCTCCATGTATGATACAGTATCCGCCAGCATATCCCTGTTGGGTGCGGCTGTTCTGTTATAAAAGTACTTGCCGCCGCCGTTGGCAAAGTCATAGTCGTCCATATCCGCCACCTCACATGCCGATGAATGGTATATCGGCGGGCAGTCGGGGTCAATAATACTTTTGGCCGTCTTTGAGCCCTTATAAAGAATTTCCGTATATTCATTCCTAAGTGCCTTCATTTTTCAACCTCCCTTTATTTTTATCTAATGTTAAAGGTTATACTAAGAATAAGGTCAACGGTCACAATTTTATAAAATACTCCATAAGCCGTTTTTATATTTTTATGCAAAACACACAAAACATTTTTAGTACTGCTGTAAACGCCGATTTATACGGACTTTATTGTCTTTGTCTATCCTTTTGTACATTTTTTACATTTTCTGTTTTTGTCTTATAAAGTCATAAACCGTCATTTTTCACATTGCTTTTTCTCCTGTGTTACATTAAACTGGTTTTATAGCATTGTATTAAATCTTGAACATAAAGCCGTAGTTTATATTCCAGTAAGGAGGGTATCCTGTAATGAAGAGAAGTCTTTTTGTATCAGCTGTTTTAATTGCCTCTTTGGCTTTGCCTTTTTCAGTCTCAGCGGAAACACCGCTGAATACCGATATTAACGATGGTGTTCTCACACTGGAGCTTTCCGCCGACTTAAACAGAGACATTGACGATATATTTCTTGATAACGAAGAAATAAATACCGTAATAATAGACGGCAACGGCTATTGTGTTGACGGCGGAGACGAAACGGCCCTCACAGTATACGGCTGTGGAAATGTTATTTTAAAGGATATAACAATAAAGACCTCATCTGACGAGTCTCCTGCTGTTCTGCTTAACAGGCCTGATGAAGACTGCGGTGAGGACTGCGCTCTGACATTGAAAACAGAAGGAAATGTAAGTATAGAAAATGATTCAGGCCGTGCTGTATCAATTTCTAATTCAGTCAAAATAATCGATTCTGAGTTAAAAGTCGAAGGCGGCATAACGGCATACGATTCCGATAT
>JAQXNZ010000034.1 GCA_029098265.1 Clostridia bacterium
AAGTTGGTTTAACATTGCAAATTTGTACGTTTAAATTATATCAAAGTTATTTGCCTATAGCAATATAAAATAAAAAAATGAGTTGTCTTACAACGAGTGTCAAACCTGCGTGCTTTTGCCTATTTTTTTAACGGAGAACGCCAAAGACGGCAAAATGGAACCCATGATTTAGAATAACACCCAAAAAAATTTAAAAATTAAAGGTATAAAATAAAAACGACAAAATTTTTCGATATAATCATTTATTTTATGTGCAGAATAATGATATTTTGGCATAACAAAAAAATTCGGCTGTTTTTGAAAAAGCCGAATTTAAAGGGGTTTTTTAGAAATTAAAACTGCTTGTGTTGTATGACAATAAAAGGCCTGTTTGTATAAACCTATATTTTATCATGTATACATCAGCTGTTTCTTATACAGGCGTCCTTATCGGTTATGAGGCTTAAGGCATAGCTGTTTTCACCCTTTGAGTATATGACGGCACTGCTGACGGAAAAAGCGGGAAAATTGTAGCTTTCATCAACGTAAAGTATGCCTGTTCCCGATGCCGCTGCGGTTATCCTGTGCACCCCTGAGGGCACGCCCACAAAGGCGGAAGCCTCTGAAAATTTCAGTCCTGCGATTACCGGTATGCCGTCAATATATATGTCCATGGCAGGGGCAATGGGGGAAAGCTGCACAAATCTTACATAAGCCGTATTGTAGAAACAGCCGGGGACAGAGCCGCTTATATCCGAAACGCCGTATACTCCTCTTTCTCCCGACAGCACAAGGGTAGTGGTCATGCCGGGAAGGGCTCTGAAACGGTACTCATAAAGCTCGGTTCCGTTTTTGTCATAGAAGCTTATCGTATATATCCCGGGTTCAAGAGAAACGTAGCCGCTTCCGCTTAAGGGCTTTATTTCCTGCGGATAATTATTTCCGTTTACTGATACGTTAATCGGCACACCGGTAAAATTATAAAATCTGACGTTTGATGATACAAATGACCGTCCTGACATGTCTGCATTCTGCTGTTCCTCAGTGTTTGTCTGTTCTTCATATATCACTCTGCCCCTTACGGGCTGACCCGATGCATTTGGTTCTATGAAAGATACAGCGGCTTCTCCAGACGGCACGGGCGGTATGCCTGCCGGAACTGTGCGGTCTATTTCCATATTTGATGCAATAATATGTGAGTAATACGAATTTGTATAGTAATTTCTTCCTTTCCTTTTGAATGTTATTTCTTTCTCTATAAATTCTGACATAAGCACGCTCCTGAAACTGCGGTTATATTAGAATATGTAAAAAATAACCGATGTGCTACTGTCGGTGGAATATAAATCACTTTACTGTTTTGCCCGATTAATGATATTTACAAATCAGGTTTCAGACGGGAAAAGCCTATTTAACGGTTCTCTGAATTGTAAGCTGTCAATACATTTACGGTTTCTGCAATGTCCTTTTCGATTAAAGGACGCATACTGTCCTTGTACTTTGATAAATCGGCATTTTGCAGGCATGACAATATTTTGGAAATATACTGCGGTTTTGCTAAACCTACTTGGGCAAGGGCTTTAACGCACTGTCTGGCTGTAATCGGTTTTTCGTCCGTTATATGTGTGAGAAAATCAGAAATGACGGAGTCAAAACGGTTCTCCTTATCCTACTGAGCATTTGCCGCCAGAATATACAGCACACGATTTCTTACCAATGATTTCGGATAGTCAAGCAGTAAGGCAAAGTCATCAAAATATTCGTACCATTCATCTGTTTCCTGACTTTCCGATATGATTTTATCGGCAAAAGCACAAGCGTATTTATCGTCTTTTGCTGTCAGCTTTGCCGTTATATTTTCTTTTGTATCCATTTGTATCCGACCTCCGAATTATTTTATAACTCCGTCAATACCTGTAAATAACTTTTGTTTTCCGCATATTATGCTTGCAAACTTGAAACCGATATAATTTCAATTTATCGAATTCATTATACTATACCGCAGAAGAGTGCACAATAAAGCCCTTTGGTGAAACCGATGGACTTTTTTGTCAGACACAACGGCAGGCGAGAGAAATTATACTTTGAGTTGTATCACGCCGTATTTGTGATATAATTATTAATACTGACAGATAAAGAGATTGAATTGCCGATAGGATATATAATGCTTTGTCTGCTGATGACGTAATTATTGAGGTGCAGACATGACCGATAACGATAAAAACGAAAAAACTAAATTTACACATCTGCATGTTCATACGGAATACAGCCTTCTGGACGGCTCCGCAAAGATAGGCGAGCTTGTAAAGCGTGCCAAGGAGCTGGGTATGGACAGCCTTGCTATAACCGACCACGGCGCCATGTTCGGAGTAATGGATTTTTATAAGGCGTGTCTTGCCGAGGGCATAAAGCCCATAATAGGCTGTGAGGTATATGTGGCTCCCGAAAGCAGGTTTGACAAGGCCAGCAGGGAGAGCGTCAGCTATTATCATCTTGTGCTTCTGGCTGAAAACATGGAGGGCTATCAGAATCTGATAAAGCTTGTTTCCTACGGCTATACCGAGGGCTTTTATTACAAGCCCCGTGTCGATGAGGAACTTCTGAGAAAGTATCACAGCGGCCTTATTGCCACCAGTGCGTGTCTTGCGGGCCCCGTGGCAAAGACGATGATGAACGGCTCCTACGATATGGCAAAGGATATGGCTTTGAAATATCTTGATATATTCGGAGAGGGTAATTTTTATCTGGAGCTGCAGAACCACGGCATACCTGCTCAGAAAACGGTTAATGAGGGACTTATCCGTATGAGTAAGGAAACGGGCATACCTCTGATATGTACAAACGATGTACATTATATAAGGCAGGAGGACTGGGAGGCCCATGACATACTGCTTTGTATACAGACGGGCAAGACCATAAACGATGAGAATAGAATGCGCTATGAGGGCAACTGCTATCATCTTAAAAGCCCCGAGGAAATGTACAGTATGTTCTCCTATGTGCCCGAAGCCATAGAGAATACAAACAAAATAGCCGAAAGATGCAATATTGAGTTCAAATTCCATGAGCTTAAGCTGCCTAAATACGATGTACCGGGCGGACTTACGGCAGAGGAATATTTGAGAAAGCTGACGATAGAGGGCTTTAACAAAAGATACCCCGATGCCGATGAGGAACTGAAAAACAGGCTGGAATACGAGCTTGGAACAATAGTAAAAATGGGCTATGTGGATTACTTCCTTATAGTCTGGGACTATATAAAATTCGCCAAGGACCACGGCATAACCGTAGGCCCCGGCAGAGGCAGTGCGGCAGGCAGTGTCGTTGCCTATTCCCTTGACATAACGACCATAGACCCCATAAAATATGATT
This sequence comes from Clostridia bacterium, assembly GCA_029098265.1. Classification (GTDB taxonomy): domain Bacteria; phylum Bacillota; class Clostridia; order Lachnospirales; family Anaerotignaceae; genus Metalachnospira. The sequence continues at coordinate 3,352 of JAQXNZ010000034.1, forward strand.
TGATTTTTGAGAGATTTTTAAATCCCGAGCGTGTCAGCATGCCCGATATTGACGTGGACTTCTCCGACGAAAGACGTCAGGAGGTCATTGACTACGTTACGGAAAAATACGGAGCAGATAAGGTTGCGCAGATAATCACCTTCGGAACACTGGCGGCAAGAGCCGTTATAAAGGACGTAGGACGAGTGCTTGAGGTACCCTACTCCGATGCCGACAGAATATCGAAAATGGTTCCTGCGGAGCTTAACATAACCATTGATAAAGCCCTTGCCATGAATTCGGAGCTCAAAAAGGAATATGACGAGGACGAAAATGTCAGAAGGCTCATAGACATGAGCAGAAAGCTGGAGGGACTGCCAAGACATGCCTCCACCCATGCGGCGGGCGTGGTAATATGCGGAAAGCCCGTAACGGAATATGTTCCTTTGTATATGTCCGATAAGGGCGTGTCAACACAGTTTACGATGACTACCCTTGAGGAACTGGGAATACTGAAAATGGACTTTCTGGGACTGCGTACCCTGACAGTGGTGGAAAATGCCGTAAATGAGATAAAGAGAATATACGGCATTGATGTGGATATAGACCATCTGGACGGCGAGGATCCCAAGGTCTATGAAATGATATCCCAGGGAAAAACCGAGGGTGTGTTCCAGCTGGAAAGCGGCGGCATGAAGCAGTTCATGCGTGAGCTTAAGCCCACAAGGCTTGAAGATTTGATTGCGGGTATATCGCTGTACCGTCCCGGCCCCATGGACTTTATACCTAAGTATGTAAAAGGCAAAAACAGCGGCGAGGAGATACAGTACACTTCGCCCGCTTTGGAGCCCATACTTAAAAACACCTACGGCTGTATAGTTTATCAGGAGCAGGTAATGCAGATAGTCCGTGACCTGGCGGGCTACAGCCTTGGAAGAAGCGACCTAGTGCGCCGTGCCATGAGCAAGAAAAAGGCAAGTGTCATGGCTGAGGAAAGAAAGAACTTCGTATACGGCATAGATGGTGAGGTTCCCGGCTGTCTTGCCAACGGCATTCCCGAAAGAACAGCCGAAAAAATATTTGACGAAATGACCGATTTCGCAAAGTATGCCTTTAATAAAAGCCATGCGGCATGCTATGCGGTTGTTGCCTATCAGACGGCGTGGCTGAAATACTATTATCCCGTGGAGTTCATGGCGGCGCTTATGACGTCCATGATGGACAATACCGCAAAGGTGGCGGGATATATAGAGACCTGCAAGCAGATGGGCATAAAAATGCTTCCGCCCGATATTAACGAGGGCTACAGCGGATTTTCGGTTTCGGGCAAAGCCATAAGATTCGGTCTTGCTGCCATAAAGAGCGTGGGACGTCCTGCGGTAAAATCCATTGTGGATGAAAGGGAAAAGGATGGTCCTTTTAAAGGACTGAATGATTTCTGCACTAGGCTGACAGGAAGAGAAATAAACAAAAGAATGGTGGAAAGCCTCATATATGCGGGCGCCTTTGATTCCTTCGGCGGAACAAGAAGGCAGTATATAAACGTATATAAATCCGTTATGGACGGACTGGCGCAGTCAAAAAAGAATAACATAGAGGGACAGCTGAGTCTTTTCGGCATGGGAGACGAAAGCCTTAGCGATACAAATGACGATTTTCCGTATCTGGAGGAATATCCACAGAAGGAAAAGCTGGCCTATGAAAAGACGGTGCTGGGAATTTATATAAGCGGACATCCTCTGCTGGAATATATAGACGTTATAGAGAAAAAGGTCAGCGCTCACTGTTCGGATTTCCTTGAAAGCAATATTGAGGACGGTCTGAGCGACATATTCGACGGACAGAGAATTATACTCGGCGGCTTTATTGCGGAGAAAAGCGTAAAATTTACAAAAAATAATACGCAGATGGCGTTCATAAGGCTTGAGGATATGACAGGCTCCGTTGAGGTTATAATTTTCCCCAAGACCTATGACAAATACAGCAAATATCTTTTTGAAGATAAGGTTATAATAGCAGAAGGAAGGGTATCCATGTCAGAGGGTGAGGAACCCAGAATGATATGCGAAAGCATAACGCCCTTTGAAAAGCTGAGCGAAAAGCCAAAGCCCGTAAGTGTCGGTATAGTGCTTAATGCAGGTACTACCTTAAGTGAGGTAAAGCCCGTATTGGAGCAGTGCAGGGGAGATGTTCCGCTGTATGTCAACGACAAGGCGGCAGGAAGAAAATACAAGGCAGACAAAAGCTACTGGCTGGAAATAAATGATAACACAGTCGGCAGACTTGAAAATATATTGGGTAAAGAAAATGTGATTGTGAAGTACAGATAAAACGGGAGGTAATATTATGGAAAACGGAAAAGTCAAAATAGGTGTGCTGACAAGCGGCGGCGATGCACCCGGCATGAATGCTGCAATAAGAGCGGTAGTAAGAACGGGTATCAATAAGGACTGTAAGGTTATAGGTATACACAAGGGCTATATCGGTCTTATAAACGGTGATATAACAGAACTTAAATCCAAGGATGTTTCGGATATAATGAACAGGGGTGGCACAATATTACATACAGCCAGATGCCCCGAAATGATGACGGAGGAGGGCATTTCAAGAGCCGCCGCCATATACAATATACTGGGTCTTGACGGACTTATCGTTATAGGCGGAGACGGTTCCTTCAGAGGCTGTAAGGCGCTGTCGGAAAGAGGCGTAAACGCCATAGGAATACCCGGAACGATAGACCTCGATATTTCCTGTACGGAATACACCATAGGCTTTGACACAGCCGTAAACACAGGACTTGATGCCATAAGAAAACTGAGAGATACATCAAGCTCCCACGAGAGGTGCTCCGTTGTAGAAATGATGGGCCGTGATGCAGGATATATCGCTATGTGGTGCGCCATGACAGGAGGAGCTGAGGAGGTTCTTATCCCGGAAAGCAAGGGCGTAATAACATCAGATATGGTAATTGAGCAGATACTGATGAACAGAAGCAAGGGCAAACGCCATAACCTTGTTGTTGTTGCCGAGGGTGTAGGCGGTACCGTAAAGCTTGCTAAGAAAATACAGGATATTACGGGAATACAGACGAGGGCAACGGTACTCGGTCATTTACAGAGGGGCGGCGTACCTACAGCCGTTGACTGCATGCATGCTTCAATGATGGGCTATCTTGCGGTTAAGGCCATTCTCGACGGCGAAAAGAACAAGATTGTTGCTTTTAACAGAGGCAGATATGAGCTTATTGATATAAACACGGCACTCAGTATGACAAAGAAGATAGACAGTGAATACTATGATGTAGTTAAGCTTCTTTCAATATAATAATAATTGCATGCGGATACCGTTTAGGAAAACATAATTAAAGTAAAAAAATGAAATTATTCTAAAAAATCACGTTCTTCGGGCAACCGTCGGACGTGATTTTTTTGCGACGGCATTTTGCGGTACGGCAATCATGCGGGCGGTTACGAAATTTATTGCGCAGTTCGCATAATGATGTCTTTACATCAGCGTGCTAAAGCGTTATAATATAAAATATTTATCTATTATTATACAACAATGGAGGCTGGCAAATGATAAAATTATATGACGGCGGTGTCTTTCTTGTG
>JAQXNZ010000035.1 GCA_029098265.1 Clostridia bacterium
ACTGATATAAGCCACTCTTAAGCCGAAAGTTTTGAAGGAACTTTTGGCTTAAGTGCCAATAACAAGAAGAAATCCCTAAAGGATTTCTTCTTAGCGGCTCTGCCTCTTATCTATATCGGCTTGTTGCGGTGTAGTCCACAACTCCATCAACATATCTGTACAGAGTGTATGTACCGTTGTTATTGGTAACTTTTATGTCTATGTTGCCTATCTCGGGGTCTCCCGGTGAAAGGAAGCGTATCTTTATGGTTCCGCTATTCATTACTGCCTCTATTTTTACGGGAATCTCTAGGTCGTTTCTGAAACAGAAGTCAATGGAGCCCCATGAGCATGTGGCGTCACGTCCTGCGGGAAGATAACCTACTTTAAGGGAATGGTTTCTTCTCTGGGTTATTGTCATACCTGAATAGAGTGCCGCATTGTAAAGGGTAGAGGACACCTGACATATTCCTCCGCCGGTGGCATTTACAAGCTTTCCTCCGCTTATAACTCCTGCGGGCTTATAGTCATTGTTGGGGTCACGCTTGCTTAAAAGCGTGTCGTTATATGAAAATTCCTCGCCGGGGGTGAGAATAACACCATTTATGGCATCGCAGGCCAGCTGCATATTGAAGTTCCTGTTGTATGCGCTTGAACCCTGACTGTAGTTGGTAGTATATGATGCAATGTCATGGTCATAGTTGAGCTTTTCAGGGTGGTTTTTCATTTCTTCAAGTCTCTTGCGTTCTTCCTCGGCCTTTCTGGCTTCTTCCTCCTGACGCTTGCGTTCCGCTTCAGCCTGACGTTCCTCGGCAGTGGGACCGAAGAAAAGCGTTCCGTCCTCCTCTATCCTCGGTGTGTATTCCGAAAGGTCTGTATCGGTATTTGCGGGTAAAGAGCCGCCGAGCGCAAGAGAAACGACAAGTGCTCCGATTATGCTGTTCATAAGTATCACTCCTTCTATACCAATTATAATACACAGCCGCATCACCTGCCGCCGCAAATAAACATAAATAACGGCAGTATGTGCGCTTCGGAAATCAGATGTTATTTATCATTTCAAGTACAATTCTTCCTGAATGTTCAGCCGCTGTTACGCAGAATTCCGCAAAGGATACATCGGCACTGCCGTCGGCGGAGTCTGATATGTTTCTTATGACTACATAGGGAACCTTGTTCATACAGCAGACATGGGCAATAGCAGCCCCCTCCATTTCCGCACAGCTTCCCTTGAATACGTCACGGAGTTTGTCCTTGACCTCTGAGCTGGCGATGAACTGGTCGCCGCTTACTATACGTCCCGTAACGGTTTTGCCCGGTATAACCTTTTTTGAGGCGGCAACTGCGGCTTCAATAAGTCCCTTGTCAGCCTTGAATATGCTTTCGGGCATTCTGGGTATAACGCCAATGGGGTCTCCGAGGGGAGAACAGTCCATATCGTGCTGGAGGGCGTCCTCCGATATGACAACATCGCCGACTGTTATGCCGTCGGCAAGGGCACCTGCCGCACCCGTGTTTATTACGGCTTCAACACCGAAGTCATCTATAAGTATCTGTGTGCACATGGCGGCATTTACCTTGCCTATGCCGCAGCGTACAACAACCGTATTTTTTTCTCCGATAGTGCCGGAAAGAAATGTACAGCCTGCCTTTTCAACCGTTTTTTCAACCTTCATGGCGGCCTTTATAAGTGCGACTTCCTCGTCCATAGCGCCTATGATTCCTATAATATTCATTTGTTTACCCCCGTAAAATAAAAATTAAAACTAAGTGTTATTTTAGCACATCGGAAAGAAAATTTGAATAGCCTAAAACATCGGAATTGCGATGTTATGAAAAATTTAATAATTGGACGTCAATTAAGAGCTTTTTAAAGTTTTTAGTGTTTTTATCCGACTTATATGGTACAATAAAATAGCTATTGATATAAAGGAGCTTTTACATGAAACCGTTGATAATTATTTCACCGTCAGTTGATGAAAGCGATAGAGAAATAAAGCTTTCAAGAGCATATTTTGAGGCGGTGCGTCTTGCGGGCGGTACAGCCCTTGTCTCGGATTACGGAGACATTGAAGAACTGCTTGAAAGGGCGGACGGCATACTGCTTTCGGGCGGCGGAGACATTGAGCCTGCACTGACGGGAGATATACCCGATGATGCAAGCAGGGGACAGGTATCCTGTGCCAGGGATGCGTTTGAGTTTGAGCTGGTCAGAAAAGCTGTGGAAAGAGATATGCCGGTGCTTGGTATATGCCGAGGCATGCAGGTGATAGGCGGTGCTTTCGGAGGTCACATAATACAGCACATGGAGGGGCACATGCAGACGGAGCCTAAAAATGTGCCGAGCCATGCTGTAACGATAGCGGAGAATTCTCTGCTGTTCAAAATAACACAGACGAGGAGCATGAAGGTCAACTCCTTCCACCATCAGGCTGTGGGCGAGGGCTTTTTGGGAAAAATAACGGCGGTTTCGGCGGACGGATTTGCCGAAGCACTGGAGATTGCGGATAAAAGCTTTGTGCTCGGAATTCAGTGGCATCCGGAGCTGTTGACGGAAAGCATAGAAAATCTAAATATTTTTAAGAAATTTACAGAAGCGGCAGGGAGGTACAGAGAAAAATGACAATAGTGTGGAAAATAGTTTACTGTGCTGTAATAGTAGTTATATGCTATCTGGCGGCAAGAATAAGCAAGTGGATTACGGACCGAATTTTTTCGGAGAAAAACAGCCTTGTGGTAAAAAGCCCGGGAAAGGCCAAAACGCTCAAATCGGTGACGGCCAATGTGCTCAAGGTTGCCATATATTTTATTGCCGTTCTCAGCATACTCAATCAGATTGGCGTTTCCACAACTTCGCTGGCGGCTGTATCGGGCTCCATTGCGGTGGCAATAGGCCTCGGTGCCCAGAACCTCGTATCTGATATACTGGCGGGTATATTTATACTTATTGAGGAGCAGTTCAATGTGGGAGACATAGTAACAATAAACGGATGCAGCGGCACCGTTGAGAAGGTCACCATGAGGACAACAAGACTGAGAGATGTGGACGGCACCGTATATATCGTACCCAACGGTTCAATCGGAACAATCACAAATAAATGCAAGGAGTTTATAAACGCCATTGTCGATGTGGGCATAGCCTATGAGGAGGACGTTGACCATGTTATAGATGTACTCAAGGACGAAATGGAAAAGACCAATGATGTGAACGGACTGCTGGAAAGACCCGAGGTTCTCGGCATTACGGGACTGGACGATTCGGCGGTTACCATAAGAATAGTGGCAAAATGCAGGGTAAAGGAAAACTTTGCCGTTGAAAGAGAGCTCAGGCTCAGAATCAAAAAGAGACTTGACCGTGAGGGAATATCAATACCTTATCCCCAGAGAACGGTGCACTTAGTAAATAAATAAGGAGAGATACCTATGGATTTTTCGGTAGGAGATATAGTCCAGATGAAGAAAACCCACCCCTGCGGCTCGGATCGCTGGGAGGTGCTTCGTGTGGGCATGGATTTCAGAATGAAATGCTGCGGCTGCGGTCACATGGTGATGCTGCCCAGAGCAAAATTTGAAAAAAGCGTTAAAAAGGTAGTTAGTACGGCGGATACAAAAGAACCTGCGGAGGATTGAGATGGACGTCAGCGGAATAGTAACACAACAGATAATATTCTTTGCCACAGTGCTTGTGGTAGGCTTTGCGGCAACTAAAACAAAATTTCTTTCCAGCGAGACAGTTGATAATATACAGAAATTTATGCTGAAAATAACACTTCCGTTCCTTATACTGACAAGTGTAGCCAACGGAGGAACCAGAGACGAACTGATACAGGTGTGGCCCTTCATATTTGTAATGTTCTTTATGTTCGGGCTTGCCATACTGATAGGCTTTGTAAGCGGAAAGCTTATGGGTCTGAAACAGCCTGAGATAAGTGCCCATGCCTGTTCCGTATCCTTTATAAACAGCGCATTGGTGGGATTTCCCATACTTACGGCGGTATTCCCCGAAAAAAGCGGACTTTATATAGCCGCATACCTTATTGTTGAGACAATAATGACATGGACGGCAGGCGTAGCCATACTGTCGTCTTCAAAGGGCGGAGCGGGAATAAGCTTCAAAAAAATGATTACGCCCTCGACAATAGCACTGCTTACAGGTCTTATAATGGTTGCTGTCGGCTTCAAGCCCGAGGGCACTGTATGGACCGCCCTTACGGGTGTGGGAAACACTCAGAAATACATCGGACTTCTTTACATAGGTGCGGACATAGGACGCAGAGGCTTCAAAAAGCTGTTCGAGAGACCGAAAGTACTGCTTACTATACCTATAAAGCTTATAGTTGTACCATTTGCCTTCTTCTTTATACTTAAGGCAACGGGACTTATATCCGATGAAATGCTTCTGGCAGGAACTATATTCGCCATGCTTCCGTCAATGCTCATAATAACGGTGCTGGCTCAGGAATACGATGCGGCTCCCGATTATGCGGTTGCGTCCCTGTTAGCGACAACGGTAGGCTGTCTGTTCACGATGCCTGTGGTATTTTCCTTCTTAGCGGGCTTCTGCACATTATAATATTGATAAAATAAAAAGCACATCTCTGATTAATTCAGATGATGTGCTTTCTTGTGCTTAGATTTTATTCTGCCGTATGGGGCATAGCCGCATAGCTTGTGTCAACGGTCATAACGCAGTAATAGTCGGGATGCTCCTTTGTTACCAGCTTCTGTACTGTCTCCTTAAGGTCTGAAGGCTTAATATCCACATCGAACGGAAGTACACAGTCAAATATAAGATTTGTATGTGTAGCTCCGGGAACTATACGCAGGTCATGTATGCTGAGATTTTCGTTGATTGACTTGACAAGGTCACTCAGCCAGCTTCTTAGGTCATTGGTCTTTTCATCACCTGTTATGATAGGGTCATAATGGACGATAACGTTGAGCCTGTCATGTATAAGAAAGTCCCTTTCTATGTTGTCAATGACATCATGGCTTTTCAGTACATCGTCTTCGGCCGCCATTTCCACATGTACGCTGGCAAACTGTCTGCCGGGGCCGTAATCGTGTATCATAAGGTCATGGGTGCCGAGAACGCCCTCGTAGCTAAGAATTTTATTCTGTATGTAGTTTACAAGCTCCGGGTCGGGAGCCTTTCCCAAAAGCGGGTCAAGGGTCTCTTTAACAAGTCCCGCACCGCTGTAGAGTATGAATACGGCTACGGCAATACCCATATATCCGTCCAGCTCGATGCTGAAAAAGTGGGATATTATTGCAGCCGCCAGTACCGCCGACGTTGAAATTACATCGTTTCTGCTGTCTGCGGCTGTGGCCTCAAGAGTAGAGGAGTTTATTTTTTTGCCCATACTGCGGTTGAAACATGCCATCCAAAGCTTGACCGCTATGGAGCAGACAAGAACAGCCACGGAAATAAGACTGAATTCCACGGGCGAAGGGTGAAGAACTTTATCAAGACCTGTCTTGAAAAGCTCAAAGCCGATTACTATTATCATTACGGCAACGGTAAGTCCCGAAAGATATTCGTATCTGGCGTGACCGTAGGGGTGGTCGGCATCTGCAGGCTTTTCTGCCATTTTGAAGCCCACAAGGCTGATTATGCTTGACGCCGCATCGGAAAGGTTGTTTACGGCATCGGCTGTAATAGATACGCTTCCCGAAATTGTTCCCGCAAGGAATTTTCCGATAAAAAGCAGTATGTTGCAGAATATACCGACCTTTCCCGACAGCTTTCCGTATGCTGTTCTTACATTTATATCGCTGACATTATCACTGTCTTTAATGAATTTATTTATAAGCCAGCTTTCCATTATTATTACCTCCAAAATATTGTATTCATAAGAGTATAGCACATAAGACGGAAAATTCAAGAAAAATTTTAAGTCGGTATGATATAGGGGTCAATATATGTTATTATAGTATCAGTGTAAAGAAAGGGTGATTGTATATGTTCCTTATTGAAAGAAATGAAAATAATACCGGAGTATATATTTCCGGAGACTATGAGGAGCTTTATTTTCTCAGGGAGGCGGTTAGCGCACTGGCAGGAGAAAGGACAAGCTATGAGGGTTATGAACAGGTTCACACCGTAGTACAGAAATTTGTGTTTGAATTGCTTCATGCCTACAGGGCGGAGAGAGACAGCTTCAAAACCAACTGTGATACGCCCTGCTATAAGTTTTTTATGTATCTGCCGGAGGCAATATTCGTTGCTGATGCGCTCAATGATTACATAATGCTTTCGGAAAGTGATGAATACTATCTGGACGCCATGCAGGAGAGCAATTCATCGGTAACAGAAAAAATACGGGACAGACATTACATTGACAAGGCCTTTGTAAGATTTTTTCAGGCATCGGTATGGAATGCTGTCAGAGAAATAATCGGAGAAGCTGAATTTGAAAAAATAGAGCCCTACAGAAACGGTGAAGCTGTATGCGCCGCAGGGAAACTGCGTTACAGGGGTTTCTGCCGTGACTGGGTGGACATAATGAACATAAGATACATAAACGACACATCAGGGGAATTTCTCTCTGAGGTAATCAAAAAGTTTGCCGACAGGGACGAGGAGTATTTTTCAAAGGAAAAAGCTATGAATGAGCACTTTAAGGAGGGCAATATTTCCCTTTATATAGACCTTCTGGACGAGCTGAAATATCCTGATGAAAACGATGAGGAATACTACGGAGCGGAATTTTTTACGAATATATGATAAAAACTCAAGGCGGCCTAAGCCGCCTTGGTTCATTTTACTCTTTATCTCATACCTGACATCTGTTTTTCCTGAGCTTCAATCATTTTTTTAACCATGTATCCGCCTACATAGCCGTTCTGGGCAGATGTGAGGTCGCCGTTATAGCCCTTCTTTAAGGGGATGTTAAGTTCCTGAGCAACTTCGTATTTGAACTGGTCAAGAGCTTCCCTTGCTTCGGGAACTTCGGCTCTGTTAGAACTTCTGTTTGATGACATATAATCAACCTCCTGATTTGCTTTTCAATGTTTGTTGAGTAACTTTTTTTAGTTACGATAGTATTATTTCACCGGACTAATTAAATATAACAGGGAGTTTTTGGCGTTAAAGGACAATTTTTGTATATTAAGCCGATATCGGAAAAGATAAACGTTTTTCGCATGGATTACATGTTCATTTATGATTGATATTCCGTAGATATTCTTCCGCATTATGATATTGAATGTCTCCGATTACCCGGTCTTAACCGCGATAAAGTATAAATTTACCGGTAATTGAACCATATCGGTGTTCAGCAAGCATGCATTATTTTGAATCAATTAGATGTCGATACTGCTGCGGTGATACTTCAGTGCTGTGTTAGATTTCAAAAATCTTGCATGAATCTGCCTCTGAATCAAATACAATCATATCGAACTCACCTACCGGGAATTGAAGGACAAATATCTGCTTATTGTGGTTTGCCAACTTTGTCTCCAACAGGACGATATCTTCGCGCATTCTGCCTTTGATCTCTGACAGAATGCGCTCCTGCACAGCCATATTTAAGCCGTTTCTTTCTGTCTTTTTTTCAGAAGGTTTTTATAGCTGATATCTGCATAATATATGCACACGCCTGACAGAAGGCACAGAGTCATGCAGGCAGACCAAGCAAGATTATATGAGTCGGTTAAATCATTAATTGCCGCAAGTAACGGGTTGGCTACAGCCATTGCACCCATACATACAGCGTAGACAAATCCAAACAATATGCCGAATTCTTTGGTTCCAAACAGTTCTCCTGTGATAAAAGAGGGACTGACTGTTCCTGAACTGATGCCAAAGGCAAAAAATATTGACATAATCCACATAAGCTGTTCGTCATCCGGAATTTGAAGCAGTATAAATGCCATTGCAAATGTAACGGTTACATAAATTGTTCCGGCCCTTGTGTGAATGCGGTCATACATCCACCCAAGCAAAATCTTTGCAGGAGTCAATAAAAACAGAAAAAACGGAATGATTGCATGAGCCAATGCAGGACTGTAGCTTTCTGACAGTGATGCTGATAGAAAACCAAGACTTCCGTATCCGGCAACACATATAGAAAATATACCTATTAAGTAAACATAAAAGAACGAATGCTCTTTCAATTCGGAAAACGACAGCTTATCTGTTGACGAAGAATTAGGAGAATCTGCATGATATCCATATGGAATACATCCGATTTCCGCAGGATCCGGAGCCATAATAAAACAAACAACCGGTATTTCTATAATTATCATTAAGAAACCAAATAGTACAAAGCTGTTTCTCCAACCATGAGTAGCTATAAATTCTGTCAGAAACGGAGAGATAATTGAGCCTCCTATACCTGATCCGGACAGAGTGATGCCAACGGCAAGGCCGCGCCTTTCATAAAACCATTTTGTAAGAATAATAGTAATCGGCAAAATGGTGGCACCGCATGAAAAAATACCAAGAAAAACGGCACTTATATACATATGGATAATAGATGTGGCTAAAGAATAGCTGGCGTAAGACAACCCCATTCCTATTATACATAAAATCATCAGCTTTTTGATTATTTTGCTGTGTTCCATTAGTTTTCCTATTTTTGGAGCAGCAAACATGGAAGCAATTGCAACTATGCTGCTGCATCCACTGAATGCTGTGGTGCTTATGTGCATATCGCCTGTAACCGGCAAAAGAAACAAACTGAAACAGGTCTGAAGCATTGAGTGAAGAAGAGCCATAATGAGAAAGCCGCCTATAACATTTCTCCATGCGTTATGAAAAAACATGTTTTTTTCCTGCCCCATCATTTTTCATTCCCCCTATTGCTGAAGATTGTATTTTCTGAACAGACGAGTGCGTTCAGCTTCTGCCCAACTGTAATCCTGCATATATTCACCACGGAAAAGCTCTACGTTGCGGCCTTCCAGCAGCATATAATAATCGCAGGAATCAATAGGGATATTTACACGAACAGCACCGTATTTGGTTTCAATAATGTTTTCGGCATTACAGGAAGCAAGCTCCTTTTTTAATCGTGCCAGAATAACTCTGTAGTGGGATTTACATGATTTCTCATCAAGGTCTCCGAACATTTCATATACAAGCGTACCTATTTCAACCCAACAGCCTTGGTTGTGGATGAGATAAGCAAGCAATTCCTTTGCCCTTTTGGACTGAAATGCCTTTGGCGTACCATTAACCAAAAGCTCAAACTTAGGGAAACAGCGGAAAAAAAGTGGGCTGTCTGTTGTTTTGATTTTGTTTCCGGCTGTTGTTTTAGGAAGTGCTCTTTTAAGAGCCCTTTCCACATTGGCTGAATCAAATGGCTTAAGCAGATAGTCTATGGCAGATGTTTTCCATGCATCCAGAGCATACTTGCTGTAGGCAGTTACAAAAACAATTTTAGACTGAATGTTGAGAGCCTCAATCTGTGCGGCAAATTCAAGACCGTTCATTCCCGGCATCTCAACATCAAGAAAAATCAGATCAACGATATTATTTTCAAGATAAATCATTGCATCTGCTGTATTGGTGAAATAAGATGTAAATTCGACTTCTGAAAAATCGGGGTTATTGTTTTTTATTTGTTCGACCATAAGCTTCAATAAGTTTGAAGGCCATACCTCGTCATCTATGGAAATGATTTTCATAGCTTACACCGTCCTTCTGATAGGTATCCGTATAGTTACAGTCGTTCCGACTCCGGGGGTGCTTGCTATATCCAGGGTACCACCCGTAAGAGATTCTATTCGTGCCTGGCTGTTGCGGATTCCGTTGCCTGATGTTGTGGATAGGATTTCCGTATCAAATCCAACACCGTTATCCATAATTATAATTTCAGCAAAATTATTATTTCTACGTGTTTCAAGTGTCAGACTGCCGCTGCTTTTTTTCTTTCTTATGCCGTGATAGACGGCATTTTCAATCAAGGTCTGTATTGACAACGGCGGAATCATAAAGTCCGTATATTGTATATTAGGTATATATATAAGCATATCACCGAAACGCATACGCTGTAGATCTATGTAATCTTCGATGCAGGCCAGTTCGTCAGCAAAGGGCTCCAATTGGCTGTAACGATTGAAGTCAACACGTCTGCGAAGAACAGAAGAAAATTTTACGATTGCATCGGCGGCCCTCTGAGGGTTTGAATAACATAATTCCTGTATCATTGCCAGTGTGTTGTACTGAAAATGGGGCTGGATTTGGCTGGTGAGATATGCCATCTTTGCATCAATCAGCTGCTGTTCCAGATATCTTTTTGTCTGAGCTTCCTTTTCAATGTGTGCAAACTCTGTGGCGATAAAATAACCGTAGCATAAAAGCGTCAGCATGAATGTCAAAGGAATTATGTAATATACCTCCGAAAAGAAATTCTGCATATTGGCGGATGTAGCGGTAACAATGTCAGTCCCTATAAGCAACACTGAAAGAGACAGTTCCGCAATGCCGTGTTTGTTTTGTCCGCTTTCTTCTAGGAAGCTCAGCAGAATTATACCGGCAATAAACATAACAAGTACGTCTTCGATAAACTGCAGGTTTACATATGGATTAATGAACATTTTCAGAAGCAGTATTGCGAAGAATATGTTGGTTACTGCCAACAGTATGCGACGGATAATAGGATCGGAGAGACGCTCACGATACATCTTTATTGTGTGGACACCGAGTATAATGGCAGATATTAAAGTA
>JAQXNZ010000036.1 GCA_029098265.1 Clostridia bacterium
TGATGAATTAAAGAAATACATTCATTACTACAATAATGAAAGAATTTCTACAAAATTAAAAGGAATGAGCCCGGTTCAATACCGAACTCATTCGCATACAATTTAATATTGAATTTTGTCTAATATTTTGGGGTCACTACAGTCAGGCCGTCCCTAAAAATATTCATTTATCAGATTTCAATCTTAGCGCCCATAAGCTTTACAAACTCTGCAACGATAGCCGCATCTCCGGGCCAAGCGGGTGCAGTAACGAGATTGCCGTCTACAACAGCCTTGTCAGCGTCAACAGCAACGTATGTACCGCCTGCAAGGTCAATGTCGGGGCCTACTGCGGGATAAGCTGTAGCCTTTTTGCCCTTGAGCACGTTGGCAGCTGTAAGAATCTGAGGGCCGTGGCAGATAGCCGCTACGGGAACATTGTTATTCATAAAGTACTGTACTATCTCAATAACTCTGGGATACAGTCTTAAATATTCGGGAGAGCGTCCACCTGTAATGAAAAGACCGGCATATTCCTTTTCGTCTACAGCGTCAAAATCAGCTGTAAGGGCAAAGTTATGTCCTCTCTTTTCAGAGTATGTCTGTTCGCCTTCAAAATCGTGAATAGCCGTTCTGATTATATCGCCTGCTTTTTTCTCGGGGCAAACAACGTCTACCTGATAGCCCAGCATCTGAAGTGACTGGAAAGGTACCATTGTCTCATAATCTTCCGTGAAGTCGCCTGCAATCATCAATACTTTTTTTGCCATAAAAAACTCCTCCTTTATATTTGTTTATAAGCATATTATATAGCAAATATCGGAGTTTGTCATCAGTTTTTATGAAATATAACAGAGTTTTAACCTTACTTTTATAGATTTATACGGATATATGCAGTAATAAATTTATAAAGTCGACAAAAAACAGTGTGAATATAACAAAAGCAACGGCATTAGTAATATCTTCTCCGGATTTTCGGTAAATTTTTTCAAAAACAGGCTGAAGTACATATAAAAACAATACTCCGCCTATTCCGAATCTTACGGAAGGAGAAAGAGCTATCCTTGCCTGATAATTAAAGGTATAGTCTGCATAGGTCTGCCACGGCCATGCCCCTGTAAAATATTCGCATATGTAGGATGCCGCCAGCTCTATGGCGGTTGCCGCTATTGCTGTGCCTGCAAATACAAAGAGAATCAGCTTAAGCCTTTCCTTACCTTTACGATTGTCGAGTATTCTTTTGAACAGCAATATAAATACAAGTGCGCCTACTCCGTATACCGGGCAATAGGGACCTGTAAGAACTCCCCTGTCGGAATATCCCCAGCGATATACGACTACCTCCAGAAATACCTCATAGCACCATCCGAAAACGGCATATGCCATAAAATACAGATAGTATTCTTTAAGCTTATTTAGTATTATCATTTGTTTAATTTTGAATCGGCCTTATTCTGAAACTTAACGTCATCAACAATAAATCTTTCGTGATAGCTTTCGCCGATAACTCCTGCTTCGTCTTTCGCAACGATATTGAATATAAGCTTTCTGCCCTCTACAGCCTTGAGCTCGCTTTCGCAAACTACCTTCATACCGATGGGTGTAGCGGCGCTGTGGCTTAAGTCAAGTTTAATGCCTACAGTGCACTGACCTTCCTCAAGATAAGGCGCTACGCTTTTCCACGCCGTTTTTTCCATAAGAGCCGCCATTGCGGGTGTGGCAAAAACCTTAAGTGTTCCGCTTCCTACCGTAAGGGCACAGTTTTCTTCATTTACAATAACTTCTTCGATTCCTTTTATACCTTCTTTAAGCATTTAGATTCTCCTTAATTATGTTTTCTTAAAAAAATCACCGGGCAATACCGCATCGATATGCCCGGCAAAAAATCATATTACATATTATTCATAAAGGGGATATTTCTTTGTAAGAGCGTCTACACGTCTTATTGCTTCTTCCTTGAAGCCGTCGAAATCCTTAAGAGTTCCTGCGATTATAGCCGCAATCTCTCTCATATCGTCCTCTCTCATTCCTCTTGTTGTAACGGCAGGTGTACCGAGACGTACTCCGCTTGTTACAAACGGTGACTTAGGATCGAAAGGAATAGTGTTCTTATTGCATGTAATTCTTACTTCATCAAGAAGCTTTTCTGCTTCCTTACCTGTGATGTCAACCTTTCTGAGGTCTACAAGCATAAGGTGGTTGTCTGTTCCGCCTGAAACAATGTCAATACCGTTGTCCATAAGTCCCTGAGCAAGGGCCTTGGCATTTTTAACTACCTGAGTCATATATTCCTTGTATTCAGGTGAAAGTGCCTCTTTGAAGCAAACAGCCTTAGCAGCAATTATATGCATAAGAGGACCGCCCTGTATTCCGGGGAATATAGCCTTGTCTATCTGAGCGGCATATTCTTCCTTGCACATTATCATACCGCCTCTGGGTCCTCTGAGTGTCTTATGAGTTGTTGTTGTTACGAAGTCAGCATAGGGCACGGGTGAAGGATGAAGTCCTGTTGCTACAAGACCTGCAATGTGAGCGATGTCTACCATTAAGTATGCGCCTACGGATTTAGCAACCTGTGACATTCTCTCGAAGTCGATAACTCTGGCGTATGCGCTTGCGCCGGCAACAATCATTTTAGGCTTGCATTCTTTGGCTATTCTCTCGAATTCATCGTAATCGATGAAGCCTGTCTCATCAACTCCGTAGGGAACGATATTGAAATACTTTCCTGAAATATTTACGGGTGAACCGTGTGTGAGATGTCCGCCGTGGCTGAGGTTCATGCCGAGAATTGTGTCTCCGGGGTTAAGCATTGCGAAGTATACGCCGATGTTTGCCTGGCTTCCTGAATGGGGCTGTACATTTGCGTGGTCACAGCCGAAAAGCTCTTTTGCTCTTTCTCTTGCAAGGTTCTCTACTACGTCAACATTTACACAGCCGCCGTAATAACGCTTTCCGGGATAGCCCTCCGCATATTTATTTGTAAGATGTGTACCCATAGCTTCCATAACTGCGGGTGATACAAAGTTTTCTGAAGCTATAAGCTCTATATTGTCTCTCTGTCTCTTAAGCTCGGCTTTCATTGCCGCTGCAAGCTCAGGATCCTGTTTGCTGATTAAAGGTAAATCATTGAAGCTCATGTTCGTTGTCCTCCTTAGAATACATTTTTATATAATGCAATTAAGTAAAATTATATAACATATTCCCCTTTGTGTCATCATTTTTTCAGAAAACTTTATCTATTTGTGAGATAATCCCCTTTAATCGGACAAATAAATTATTTTTTTGTTGACTTTTGGCATCTTAGGTCAAATAATAGAAAAGAATGAAATCAGGCATATAAAATATGCAAAGGGAGTGTATCGTATTGGATAATAAAGCAGTTCTGGAATTTGCCGTATGTACAGGCGAAAGAATGCTTGCCAACGGCTGCGGAACTCACAGAATAGAGGGCTTGATAAAGAAAATTCTCAGTCCCTGCGGATTTAAAAACTATGAAATATTTGTAACCACAACAGGCATAGTTGTTACGGTCGATTCAGAGACAACCGGTGTCACAACTATGGTAAAGCAGGTACCTAAAAAGAAGATGCATACAGAGCATGTATCTCTTATAGAGGACGTTGTTAATGATTTTATTAACGGCGAGCTTACAGCTGAACAGGCAATCATAGAGCTTAATAATGTGGACTCTAAGGCTACATATCCATACTGGGTGACAATACTGGCCTTCGGCATGGCAGGCGCATTCAGAACTCTGATGTTCGGCGGACAGCTTATAGACGGAATAGCATCCGTAATTGCGGGCATGTGCATGGGTATATTTGTACAGGCGCTCAATTCACGAAATACATTCACCTTCCTTGTCAACTGCTGCGGCGGATTTGTGGCGGGATTTATGGCGGCTCTGCTAATCAGCTTCGGCATCGGCTCGACCTTTGATAAAATTGTAATCGGCACTCTCATGCCCATTGCTCCGGGTGTACCCTTTGTACATTCGGTAAACGACATACTTCACGGCGATTATACCTCGGGCACAACAAGAGCCTATGAGGCACTGCTGACTGCCGCCGCTATCAGCGCCGGCGTTGCTTTTGCGGTAATGTTATGGAAGGTTCTCGGAGGTGCATCAGTATGAATACCGTTATAATAGAGGGTGCAATGGCCTTTATGGCATGCCTTTTCTTCGCCATAGTATATAATACTCCTAAAAGGGAGCTCATTTTCTGTGCTCTGTTCGGCGGCCTTGCCTACGGCCTGTATTATTATCTCGGACACTTTTTCGGCTACGGTGTTATGGCCAATTTCTGCGGTGCACTGCTTATAGCCGTATTGGCCAGAATTACGTCCGAGCACAGACAGATACCGATTATGGTTTATGTTCTGCCCGCTGTTTTTCCGCTTTCACCCGGCGGCAATATGTACAGAGCGGGATATGCCTTAATTAAATCAGACATATTCACCTTTATTGAGCAGTCGGTAATATGTATAAAAATAGTGGGTGTTTGTGTAATAGCCATACTTCTTGTACTGTCACTGCCTGAATTTATTTTTATTCCGTTCCGCAGAGAAAAATGAAAATTACAGCATAGAGAAAGCCCGTAATGTTTATAACATAATGGGCTCAGACTGTAGAAAACTCAACTAACCATTTGAAATTACTCAGTATTAGCTACAATAACCGGGAAAGGTTCGGAAAACCCGGGAAGGTTTTCTGAGGCTTTAAACTGCGGCGGAATTCACTTCCGTCGCAGAGAAGTCCTTAGACACAAGCCATGCGCAGTGTAAAGTGCAAACCGCGTGAAAGTCGCGGCGCCGCAGGCGTTCCCGTAGGGAATTTGAGAACCTGCCAGACTTCATACCTTGATTTAATCAAGTCGAAAACCTGTTTTCTAGTACCGCAAAGATGTGCGGACGCGAAGCGGTTTTGCTTTAGCAAAATACTGACTATACTTAGTGTCGACTTTGTCGACACTAAAAGCCCGCCATGTTTAAAAACATAACGGGCTTTTATGGATTTATTTGCAGGCTATTTCATCATAGAAAGTGTTCAGTATTCCCTTATATCCGTTTTTCCACGGCTTATTATCTCCATAGTAATGGATTATAACAGTATTTTCAATAACCCAGTCCATATCGATTATTCCATTCATTATTGGATTCAGATTATTCATCATTATCAGCCTGTCGCTGAGATTATATATCATTGTATCAAGAAGCTTTACTCTTTCGCCGTACACAGCACTTATTATGTCCTGGTCGGGAAGTATAAAGTGTTTTCCTCTCTTTTTTACATACTCCAAAACCTCTTTTACAGTCTGTTCCTCTCTGAGAAGTTGAAGATTCATCATCATAACACCTGTATTGATATAGGGAGCATCGGTTTTAATGCCGAGTCTGACTCTGTTTATCTCCGTTAGTATTTCCTTAGTATGGCTGCATGCCGCAAAATACTGTCCCTCAAAATCAATATTATAAAGGCCGTCAATGGGTTTTATGGCAACTGTGTCAGGGTCAAGATAAAGAACCCTATCCAGACTGTCAGGCAGTATAGAAGCGGCAAATATACGATAATATACTACCCTTGAATACTTAGCCGTTTCGGGAAAAGAAGAAAAGATTTCTTCATTTACCTTAAGCAGGTTGATTCTTACTCCGTCGTTCTGCTCCAATTCTTCCTTAAGAGCGATAAACGGCTCGCTTTTCTCCCTGACCAGTAAATATATATCCCAGCCGTCGTCACACGGAAAACGTATTACGGAATTTATACACACCTTAAGAGGGTTTATATAATTAGAATCCAGTGTAAACATCAGATTCATTCGCATTCCCCCGGTACGTTATTTTTGCTGTAGAGTATCTGCATAAACTCATCACCTGTTATAGTCTCGTTTTCATAGAGATATTTTGCTATCTCATGGAGCTTTCCTATGTTATCGGTAAGAAGCTTTTTAGCCTTCTGATGCTGATTTTCTACTATTTCAACGGTCATCTGGTCAATAAGTGTCTGGGTTTCGTTTGAACATGCAAGTGAAGTATCTCCGCCCAGATACTGGTTAGTTACCGTTTCCATAGCCACCATACCGAATTTGTCAGTCATGCCAAAACGCGATACCATCGCCCTTGCAAGCTTGGTGGCTTGTTCGATATCGTTTGATGCTCCTGTGGTTATATCACCAAATATAATTTCCTCTGCCGCCCTGCCACCTGTGAATGTGGCAATCTTATTCTCAATTTCGGTTTTGCTCATAAGGTTGTGTTCGCCTTCGTCTACCTGCATTGTATAGCCGAGTGCACCGGATGTTCTGGGAATTATCGTTATTTTCTGTACAGGTGCCGAATTGGTCTGGAGTGCGGCAACAAGAGCATGGCCTACCTCATGGTAAGAAACAATAAGCTTTTCCTTATCGGAAAGTATTTTGTTCTTCTTCTGATATCCTGCGATAACTACCTCTACGCTTTCCATAAGATCCTGCTGCTGTACCTTTTTCCTGCCCTGTCTTACGGCACGAAGTGCGGCTTCGTTTACTATATTGGCCAGTTCCGCACCCGAAGCGCCTGCGGCAGCTCTGGCTATTTCCGAATAGTCGATATTGCCTGACATTTTTACTTTTGCTCCGTGTACCTTAAGTATATCTATTCTGCCCTGAAGGTCGGGGAGCTCAACAGGTATTCTTCTGTCAAAACGTCCGGGTCTTAAAAGTGCGGGGTCAAGGGACTCGGGTCTGTTGGTGGCGGCAAGTATTACTACGCCGTTGTTGCCGTTAAAGCCATCCATTTCCGTAAGTAGCTGATTGAGAGTCTGTTCTCTTTCATCATTGCCGCCTATCTGTCCGTCTCTTTTTTTACCTATTGTATCTATCTCATCTATAAATACTATGCAGGGAGCCTTTTCCTTTGCCTGCTTGAACAGGTCTCTTACCTTTGCGGCGCCCATACCTACAAACATCTGCACAAACTCTGAGCCTGATATTGAGAAGAACGGTACGTCCGCTTCGCCTGCTACAGCCTTGGCAAGCAGTGTTTTACCTGTACCCGGAGGGCCCACAAGTAATGCGCCTTTGGGAAGGTTTGCGCCGATTTCAGAGTATTTATCGGGATTATGGAGATAATCAACTATCTCCTGCAAAAGCTCCTTGGCTTCCTCCTCGCCCGCAACATCACTGAATTTTATTCCTGTGTCACTCTTGACATATACCTTGGCGGCATTTGCTCCGCTTCCCATGCCGAACTGCATCATCGTAGGATTATTTCCCATTCTTTCAGCCATTTTCTTTGACAGTATTCTTGAGAATACAACCATAATAATAAGTGGGATGGCAAGGCTTATCATATAGTAGAGTACCGGATTCATTTCATCTACTACAACCTTATCAAATTTTGCACCCGAAGCATAAAGACGGTCAACAAGCTGGGGATCGTTCAAATTACCTGTTCTGTATATGTTTTCCTCAGACTTATCTGTAAAGATAATCTCATCATTGTTTACCGATACACTTCCGATTTCCTTATTTTCAGTCATGGACATAAATGTACCGTAATCAACTTCTTTTACCTTGCTTTTCATAGCTGAAGGAAAAACGAATGTATTAAGCAGTATTATTATCAACAACGCTATCAGCCAATAGAATATCATCGGCTTTTTATTGGGCTTTACTTCCTGCATAGTGTCATCTCCTTAGACAAGTTTTTATATAATTACATATTCTATTATTATCAGTGTTTCAATACAATTAAAATACAATTAAACTTTTCAAAATTTAGGATATGAGATTTAATATATAATAAATCTCCATAGACAACTATGATCTATGGAGATTTTGGGGAAATATTGTGGAATTATTTGTTTATTATTACTCTCTGTTCTGCCTCATCCCAGCTAACATTAGCTTCAAGGCTTTCACATATAAACCTTATCGGCAAATATGTCCTGTCATTTTCTATAAATGCGGCACTGTCCAGTAAAACTGATTCGCCGTTTATTTCAGCTGTATCGGAGCCAATCGTTATAACTATCTCGGTATTTTCCTTTGATATTATAATCTTGTTGGATTCATCCTGCGACCATTTTACTTCTGCTACAAGACCTTCCGCAACGAATCTTGCAGGAAGCATTACTCTGTTGTTTCTTATAACGGGAGCTACATCGTTGAACACTGTATTTCCCCATACCTTGGCTTCCGTACTACCTACCGTAAGAATTATTGAATAGGATGCACTGTCCTATGAAACGTCCTTTATCCATTTTGCATAGAGTGTCATATCACTCTTTATTTTTGTATCTGCCGCAAATTCCTTGGTGCAGTCCTTGTCAGTGTACCAGCCTCCGAAAATATAGCCGTCCTTTACGGGAATATCAATATCCTCTAAAGCTGTATTCTTCTTTACTCTTATACTTCTTATGTCACTGCCTCCGTCGGTATCAAACTCTACCTTGCAGTAGGAAGTTTTGCCCGTTGTATTTTCAAGTGAATAGCTGCTTCCCGATGACTTGTTATCTTCTTTATTATCCTCCGGCTCGTATACCTCGTCACTTATGGCATAAACCGCTACCGTTCCCGATACCTCGCAGGCCGCAAGCAAAAGGTTTCTGCCGTTGGGACTGTCTTTGGCACTTATGTAAGCAAGACCCTCTGGAGCAACATCACCTGCAATATCACTGGTAAATTCACGGCTGTTTATGTAGCCAGCAAACTCGGCATTTTCAGGGTCGCTAATATCATAGGCCATTATGCCGCCTATTCTTTCAAGGGCTACAAATGCATAGGTTTTTCCGTCAGCCTTTCCTACTGTAACGCTTTCAGGCTCGGGACCCTTTTTGCCTGAACGGTCATCTATAGTCATATCGTCATTTGAGCAGTTGAAATAGTCAGGAAGTAAATCTGCCGTTATTCTTTCAAAATCATCTTCGCTTGAGAATACCTCGTCTATACCGTCATCCGTTACCTTATATATGGTGAATGTTCTGCCGCCGAATAGATAATCAAGGTTTTCACTATCCAGACCATCATAGTCGGACGTATCGAAGAATACAGCTTTTCCTGACAGACCGCTGTTTTCGGCTGTGATTTTTCCCGTAGGCGAAGTCTTTCCTTTCTTACCGAAGTTTAATTCATTTACATTGAGATAGTCGCCCCATTCTCTTGAGTCGCCCTCATTGGCTGTAACAAGATATGTAGTTCCGTCTGCTGTAAAAGTTGTTATTCCGTCAGGCATACGGATACCTCTGAGGCTTTCGTAGGTTTTGGGGTCATATTTTTCATCTTTTTTGTCAATGTCAACTTTAACCTCGGAATAGTCCTCAAAGCCACAGCTGTATATTCCCGTAAATTCCTTATTTTCCACATCAAGCACTGCTATGGCGTTGGCCTCCTGCAATGTAACATAGGCCATACCGTCTGCAACAGCAATGTATTCGGGCTCTAAATCTACAGAGGGAGCTGTGTCCTTTTTAAGCACGATATTATTTTCAACAAGTTCGTCTCGCTTATTATCAAAACCTGTAAAATCTACAGTAGTACCTGTTCCTTTTTTTATGTTAACAATAGTAACTGAGCCTTTGGGATCTGTTGTGCCTTCTGCGTACCCCAGTCTCGGTTCGCCCTCGTCGGCAGTCAGTACCGTATTTTCATCGTAGAAGGTTATCATATCAGGCTGTACACCCGTTTCAACTATTTTATACAATTTAATGCTTCCGTCATCATTGCAGTTAAATATAGCCGCTCTGCCGTTGTCCGCATAGCCTTCTGCCTGAATGGCTATGGCAATTCTATCGCCGCTGGGTGATACCGCTACAGAAGTCATGTCTCCGTATGTAAAGTTTCTGTCATAATCCTCAACAATACTACTGACATCAAGCTCATCGGCTTTCAGCACTTCATCATCGGTTATTTTAATTATAGCCAGCTTTCCGCTCTGTCCGTTTACTGCATAGGCATAGCCGTTTGCCTTGTTGTAGGCTACTATCTCCATTACACCGCCGTCTGCATTTGTCTGACCGCAGTCATAGCTGCCTATTTTTTCCATTGTCAGCTCCGATGCTGCATATACGGGTACAGACGAAGCAAACATCCCGGCAGTAACAGCCAGCGTCAAAGCCCTGCTGAGTTTAGAATTCATAAATAATCATCTCTCCTTATATTTATATGATATGATTATAAATGAACTGCTGTTAAATCCTCTGCCGCATTAATGTAAATTATATGTTAGAAAAGCGCATCAGAAATATCCGATGCGCCTTTTATCTATATGCTGTGTATTTTTACTTCTATTCCGCTGTCTATAGCCATTGAGCATTCATCTGTTATGCAGTCATATGCCAGTATATTAACGCCTGCCCTCTGAGCCTCATACAGTGCTTTTGCAAAATCAGGGTCCGTATCATAATTAGGTTCAAAAGCCGTTATGTTTTTCATCTGTATAACAAACAGCACCGAGCACTCATAGCCCTCATTATGAGCCTTTATAAGCTCTCTGACGTGCTTCGCTCCCCTTTCGGTGGGAGCATCAGGAAATCTGGCTGTTCCGTTGACATCAAGGGTCACGCCTTTTACTTCAACAAAGCCCTTTATTCCTTCTTTTTCATAATACAGATCAAATCTTGAATTGCCGTATTTTACTTCACGCTTTACCATATCGGGGAGTCCGAGTTCCTTTATTCTGCCGTCTTTTACTGCCTCATAGGCAGCGGCATTGGGCGCCTGGGAGTCTATGTTGACTATCTCTTTTCCCTTATATACTCCTATCAGAGAATACCTAGTCTTTCTGTCCGGGTTTGAAGCCCTTTCGAGAATGACCTCCGCCCCGTTTAAGAGCAATTCCCTCAGCCGTCCTGTATTTTTTACATGAACGAGCTCAATTACGCCGTCAATATCAACCTCGGCCGAAAAGCGGTTAAGACGCCTTATGAATACAGCCTTTCTAATCTCATTATATTTCATATCAATATACGCTCTTTATATCGGCAAGTTCAAATCTGTATTTCTGTTTAACGTCGGGATATTTTTCATGGTCGACCTCTGAAATAAACATGTCATAGGGTCTTATATAAAGCTCCTGACTGCCGTATAAAGCCCTGTAGACAACATATTTCTCCCTTGTCTCGCTGTGTGTGGCAATATCCTCTACTAAATACAGATTGCCTTTGAAATGCCTGTATATTTTTTTAAGCTTCAGTTCCATGTCCCTGTCCTCTTACTGATGATATGTACTTAAGAAGTCGGCAAGCTGATTGCATGCATACTCAAGCTGGTCTGTCTCGGCAAGATATACCATTCTGAAATGGTCGGGCTTATCCCAGTGGAAGCCTCTGCCGTGGGTTACAAGTATTTTCTTCTTTCTCAAAAAGTCAAGGGCAAACTGCTCATCGTCCTTAATATTGAATTTTTCTGTATCCAGCTTGGGGAAAATATAGAATGCGGCCTTGGGCTTAACAACGCTTATGCCGGGTATGTCCTTAAGGGCATTGTATATGAACTCCCTCTGCTGATAAATACGTCCGCCGGGCATGATGTATTCGTTAGAGGTCTGTATTCCGCCGATAGCCGTCTGTATCATGGACTGACCGGGCACGTTTGAGCACAGTCGCATGGAGGAAAGCATATTGAGACCCTCGATATAGCCCTTTGCTTTGCTCTTATCGCCGCTTAATGCCATCCAGCCGATTCTCCAGCCTGCAACTCTGTGTGATTTTGAAAGACCGTTGAGGTTAACACAAAGCAGGTCGGGGCAAAGAGAGCCTAAAGCCACATGCTTAAGTCCGTCCATAACAAGTCTGTCATATATCTCATCGGCAAATATAATAAGCTCATTCTGTCTTGCAACCTCAACTATTTCCTCAAGAACCTCCTTAGGATAGAGAGCACCTGTGGGGTTGTTGGGATTGATAACAACAATACCCTTTGTTCTGGGTGTTATCTTGCTCTTAATATCATCTATATCGGGATACCAGTCGGCCTGTTCATCACACATATAGTGTACAGCTGTGCCGCCTGCAAGAGTGACGGAAGCTGTCCAAAGAGGATAGTCGGGCATGGGAACAAGAACCTCATCTCCCGTATTCATAAGTCCCTGCATACACATGGATATAAGCTCGCTGACGCCGTTGCCTGTATAGATGTCCTGAATATCAACATTGGGTATGTTTTTAAGTTGGCAGTACTGCATTATAGCCTTTCTTGCTGAGAACAGACCCTTAGAATCTGAATATCCCTCTGTATCTCTCAGGTTATATATCATATCCCTAATCATTTCATCTGGTGCTGTGAAACGGAAAGGAGCGGGATTGCCGATATTGAGCTTAAGTATTCTTACTCCCATTGCTTCCATTCTGTTAGCCTCGTCCATAACGGGACCTCTTATATCATAGCTGACATTGTCAAGTTTATGCGATTTTTCAAATGTTCTCATATATTTTACACTCCCTTTTATAATATTGACAAAAATTAAGCCCTAAGCGTAAAACGCTTAGGGCGAACATTGTCCGTGTTACCACCTAAATTCAAGTAAAACCTGCTCTCTGTCGGTACATTCATACCGCTTCCCGATAACGTTGGAACTACGTTGAAGCCTACTAACAATGCTTTCGGTTCAAGGCTCAAAGACTGCTTCACCATGTCCGCATAAGAACTCGCACCAAACGTTCTCTCTCTGAAATGCCGCAGCATGACTACTCCTTCTTGTCACTGCCTGTATACAATATTAAGTATAAAGCTATTATACAACTCTTTTTAATATTGTCAATACAAAAATTTATGTCGGCTTTTTAAAAATATCAGTACAGTTTTATCTGCAGATGTCTTTATTTCAGACATCACAGGCATTTTATCAAATTATTCAATGCAAATTGCACGATGTTAAGATATACAAACCAAAAGACATAATTACAGGCAGACCTCTTCAAAGCTTCCGTTTTTAAAAACGACTGCCGTTTTAAAGCCGCATTTTTTAGTCAGCCTTTCCGCCTGGTCAAATTTGAAGCACATACCGTCTATGCTGTGAGCATCACCCGAAAAAATTATACGTCCGCCCAGCTTGCGCCATTTTATCAGTATATCCTCATCGGGGTACGGTATTGTCCTGTAGCCCCTTGATATAGCACCGGTATTTATTTCCATTATCTTATCCTTGGCCGCAAGATGATAAAGCGCCTCATTTACTGCGGAAACATATCTTTTGTCTGTTGTATCAAACAGCTTATCCCGCTCGTTAAACTTGGTTACCAAATCAAAATGTCCTATTATGTCTGCCGTGCTGTCATCCGCCAGCGAGCATACAAGTCTGAAATAATCCTCGCAGAAAGAATATATATCTCCTTCATAATGCTCATTGACGCCGTTCATAAGTATTTCCGCACTTTCGTCAACGGGTATATACACGCCGTTTTTCGCAGCATAATGCACCGAGCCTATAACATAATCAAATCTGTCCAAATCGGTTATATCCGAAAATCTGTCCTTTTCTATGCCGAGATAAATCTCTATGCTGTCTTTATATTTAAGCTTGAGCTTACGGATATCCCTTATATATTTTTCGGTGTTTTCCGCACTCATGCAGTAGGACTCGTCAAAGGATGTGTGCGAATGGCCCGAAAAGC
Source organism: Clostridia bacterium (assembly GCA_029098265.1). Lineage (GTDB taxonomy): Bacteria > Bacillota > Clostridia > Lachnospirales > Anaerotignaceae > Metalachnospira. The sequence continues at coordinate 13,574 of JAQXNZ010000036.1, forward strand.
CTATGGCGTCCATTTTTTTGTCAACAGCCGCACATATAAGCTCCTCAAGGCTGTTTTTGCCGTCGCAGTATGTACTGTGGATATGAAAGTCGGAATTTATCATTTAGTCATTTTCTCCTGTTTTACCTTGTGGTCAATAACGTGTCTTGAAGCAAGCTCTTTTCTGATGTCGTCAAGAGAAATACCCATTTCTATCATCATTACCATAACATGATAGCAGAGGTCGGCAACCTCGTATATTGTCTCCTTTTTGTCATCGGCTTTGGCTGCAATAATTACCTCTGTAGACTCCTCGCCGACCTTTTTAAGTATTTTATCAATGCCCTTTTCAAAGAGGTATGTTGTATATGAGCCTTCTTTTTTGTTTGTCTTTCTGCCCTCTATAAGCTTCATAAGGCCGTCATAGGAGAAATAATCAATCTCATCATTTTCATAAACAACATCGTTAAAGCACGAGTCTGTGCCGAGATGACAGGCAGGTCCGTCCTTCTTTACAAGAACGGTAAGAGCGTCTCTGTCACAGTCGGCCTTTATCTCAACGATGTGCTGATAGTTGCCCGATGTCTCGCCCTTTCTCCAAAGCTCCTGTCTTGAACGGGACCAGAAGCAGGTTTTGCCCTCCTTAAGGCTGATTTCAAGGCTTTCTCTGTTCATATATGCCACTGTAAGTACGTCTTTGCTTTCCGCATCGACAACAACAGCGGGAATAAGCCCCTTCTCGTCAAATTTAAGTTCATTTATATCAAGCATTTTTGTTTCTCCTTATATTCTAACGTTTATTCCCTCATTTTTAAGGGTATTCTTCAAATCCTTTATGCTGACCTCTCCAAAATGGAAAATAGATGCCGCAAGACCCGCATCTACCTTAGGCAGCGCCTTAAACAGCTTTGTAAAGTCGTCTATACAGCCTGCACCGCCCGAAGCGATAACAGGTATGGATACCACATCGCACACAGCTTCAAGCATTTCCAGGTCAAAGCCCTGCTTTACTCCGTCGGTATCAATGCTGTTTACAACTATTTCGCCGGCACCATCGGCTACACATTTCTTTATCCACTCAATGGCGTCCATGCCTGTGTTGTCACGTCCGCCTCTGGCAAATACTGTAAACCTGCCGTCCACACGCTTTACATCAACGGACAGAACCACGCACTGGTCGCCGTATTTCTTTGCGGCCTCGTGTATGAGCGAAGGATTTTTTATGGCTCCCGAATTAACGCTTACCTTATCGGCGCCGCATTTAAGAACACGGTCAAAGTCATCAACCGTATTAATTCCGCCGCCTACCGTAAGCGGTATGAAAATCTCTGCTGCCGCCTGTTTGAGAATGCCTGTAAAAAGGCTTCTGCCCTCGGCAGAGGCAGTAATATCGTAAAATACAAGCTCGTCCGCACCGCACTCGGAATAGAAGCTTGCAAGCTCCACTGGTGAAGATACATCGTTCAGACCCAAAAAGTTTACACCTTTTACAACTCTGCCGTCCTTTACGTCAAGACAGGGTATTATTCTTTTTGTAATCATCTGTCCGCCCCCTTAGCTGTCAGTACCGCTTCCTTAAGGTCAACGGCGCCCTCATACAGTGCCTTTCCCAGAATAGCGCCGTACATGTTCATTTCCGACAGTTTTTTAACGTCGGCAATGGAGGAAACGCCGCCCGAAGCGATTATGTTTATGTCAAATCTTTCATTTAGTTTCTTATATAATTCAGTATTTGTGCCGCCCAGCATTCCGTCCTTGGATATATCGGTGCATATAGCCGTCTTAACACCCATGTCCTGCAATTCCTTACAGAAGTCAAAGCATTCCAGTCCCGTTACCTCAAGCCAGCCCTTTATGGCGACAAAACCGTCTCTTATATCCACACCGACAGCTATTTTTTCACCGTATTTGTCAACGGACCTTTTGAGGAACTCTCTGTCCTTGACTGCTGCAGTTCCCAAAATTACTCTTGCCGCACCGGCATCTATATATTTTTTTATTACCTCGTCGCTTCTTATGCCGCCGCCTATCTCAACCTTCATATCGGTTTTGTTGATTATGGCCTTAACGGTTTCATAATTGGCTGTTGTACCGTCCTTTGCGCCCTCCAGGTCTACAACATGAAGATATTCCGCACCGCTTTTTTGAAACTCCTCGGCAAAGACAGGAGGATTGTCACTGTATATCTTCATCTGATTATAATCACCCTTTGACAGACGAACCGCACAGCCGTTATATAAATCTATAGCAGGAAGTATGTACATAGTTTTCTCCTTTATATCTCGCAGAAAGCCTTAAGTATTCCAAGTCCGACTTTACCGCTTTTTTCGGGGTGGAACTGTGTTCCGTATACATTCTTATTTTCCACGGAAGCCGTAAGCAGTGCGCCGTATTCTGCATCGGCAGTAACCGATTCACGGCAGTCAGCGGCATAGAATGAATGAACGAAGTATACGCATTCACCCTCATTGGTATATTTATATAATCTGCTCTTTTCTCTGTCTTTTGGGAAAATAAGGGCATTCCAGCCTATATGAGGTATTTTGTAGTCCTTGGGTATAACGTCTGCAATGGGCTTTACAGCGCCTTTAATAAGTCCTAGACCTTCATGTTCGCCGTATTCATAGCTTTTTTCAAAAAGCAGCTGCATACCCAGACAAATTCCTAGTATCGGCTTACCCTTTGCCGCCTGCTCCTTTACTGTTTTGTCAAGTCCCGTATTTCTGAGCTTTTCAGCCGCATCGCCGAAAGCGCCAACACCGGGAAGTATTATTCTGTCACACTGTTCTATGACCTGCGGGTCACCTGTTACCACAGCTTCTTCATTTATAAAAGAGAATGAGCTTTTAAGCGAAAACAGGTTGCCTACTCCATAGTCGATTATTGCAATCATTACAGCACCCCTTTTGTCGATGGTATTTCGTCAGCATATCTTGTGTCTATCTCTGTTGCCTTATCAAGGACTCTGCCGAGAGCCTTGAATGTTCCTTCTATTATATGATGAGAGTTTTTGCCCTCAAGCTGTTTTATGTGCAGACTCATGGGGAAATTTCTCACAAAAGCATACATAAATTCTTCCGTCAGCTCCGTATCAAAGGTGCCTACCTTTTCTGTCGGTATGTCAAGAGCGCAGTTCAGATATGCTCTGCCGCTTATATCCACAGCACACATAATAAGAGCCTCGTCCATAGGAAGTATTATATCTCCGTAACGTTTTATGCCCTTCATGTCACCGAGGGCTTCGGCAAAGGCCTTTCCAAGACATATTCCTATATCCTCCACGCTGTGGTGGTCATCAACATCGACATCACCCTTACAGCTTACGTCAAGGTCAAAACGTCCGTGACGTGAAAACAGCGTAAGCATGTGGTCAAGAAAGCCTACTCCGGTATTTATATCGCTTTTTCCGCTGCCGTCTATGTTCAGACACAAATAAATGTCTGTCTCGGCTGTTTTTCTTTTTATTTCAGCAGTTCTCACCTTGCTTCAGCCTCGCCTTCCAGTATTTTCTTAATCATAGCCACAAGTGCCTGCATCTGTTCTTCGGTTCCTATGGTTATTCTTAAATAGTCATTGATTCTTTCTTTAGTAAAGTGACGTACAAGTATGCCGTTTTCCTTAAGCTTTTTGTAAAGCATATCGCCCGACATTCTGTCAGTCCTTGCAAATATAAAGTTGGCCTTTGACGGAAGCACCTCAAAACCCAGTGCTTCAAGCTTCTTGACCGTATATTCCCTGTTTCTTATTATTTTCTGACAATTATCTTTGTAGTATTTATCATCATTAAGGCTTGCCTCGCCTGCAACGAGGGTAAGTCTGTTAATATTGTAGGGATTGGTTGAATACTTTATCTTTCTTAAATCGGTAGTTATTTCCTTACTTCCTATCGAGAAGCCCAAACGTCCGCCTGCCAGTGAACGTGACTTTGAATAGGTCATAACAACCAGCAGGTTATCATATTTCTTTGTCAGCTCCACAGCGCTGTTTCCGCCGAAGTCCACATAAGCCTCGTCAACGACAACCACATTATCTGGATTTGATTTAACAATGGCTTCAATATCCTCAAGGGAAAGCTGCATGCCCGTGGGCGCATTGGGATTGGCTATAAAAACAGCCCTGCCTATGCCCATGTAATCCTGCGGACAAATAGAAAAATCCTCTTTAAGCGGTATTACCTTTGCATCAATTCCGTGAAGGTCTGCAAACACCTCATAAAATCCGTATGTAATATCCGCAAATGCCGCACCGTTCTGGCAGAATGCCATAAACGCAAAGTTAAGCACTTCATCGGAGCCGTTGCCTATAAATATATTTTCGGGCTCAACACCGTAGGTCTCAGCCAGCTTTTTGGTAAGAGAACCGCACTCCGGGTCGGGATAAAGCTCCAGCTTGCCTATTTCAGCATCGTTCACTGCCTTAAAAACAGCAGGCGACGGAGGAAAGGGAGACTCATTTGTATTAAGCTTAATATACTTCATATCGGTGGGCTGTTCGCCGGGAACATATTCCTCCAGCGAAGCATATTTATCGTTCATAAATCTGCTCATGTTCAGGCCTCCTTATATTCCTGCCTTATCAAATCTTACAAGGGCCGAACGGGCATGTCCGCTTAAGCCCTCCTTTTCCGCAAAGTACGCAATATCATCGCATACCTTTGAAAGAGCCTCGCCTGTATAGTATGTAAATGCGGATTTCTTTACAAAGTCATCTACGGACAGAGGACTTGAAAACTTAGCCGTTCCGCTGGTGGGAAGCGTATGGTTGGGGCCTGCAAAATAGTCTCCGAGAGCCTCGGGGCAGTTTTTGCCTAAGAATATGGAGCCTGCATTTCTTACCTTATCAAGATAATCAAAAGGATTATCAACACAAAGCTCAAGATGCTCGGGAGCTATCTCATTTGCTATATCAATCGCCTGAAGTATTGAATCTGCAATAATAATCTTGCCGTTGTTTTCAATAGAAGGTCTTGCTATTTCCTCTCTGGGGAGAAGTAAAAGCTGACGGTCTATCTCCGCCGCTGTCTTTTCAGCCAGTTCTCTGCTGTCCGTTACAAGTACGGCGCTGGCAAGCCTGTCATGCTCGGCCTGGGAAAGCATATCGGCGGCAACAACCTTGGGGTTGCATGTTCCGTCGGCTATAACAAGTATTTCACTGGGGCCTGCTATCATATCTATATCTACCAGACCGAACACCTGCTTCTTCGCTTCGGCAACAAAGGCATTGCCAGGGCCTACGATTTTATCAACCTTCGGAATTGTCTCGGTTCCGTATGCCATAGCAGCAACAGCCTGGGCACCGCCGACCTTGAATATTCTGTCAGCTCCTGCTATTTTTGCCGCCGCAAGTATAACGGGATTTATCTTTCCGTTTCTGGCGGGTGATGTCATTATTATCTCGCCTACTCCTGCAATTTTGGCGGGAATAGTGTTCATAAGCACTGTAGAAGGATAGGCTGCTGTTCCCCCGGGTACATAAATGCCGGCTCTTGCAAGAGGTGTAACCTTCTGACCGAGAACAACTCCGTCATTTTCGGCAATAACAAAGCTGTTTCTTACCTGGTGCTTGTGGTAGTTATATATATTCTCCTTGGCCTTTTTCATTATCTCGATAAACTCATCACCGACAGCGGCAAAGGCCTCGTCGATTTCCTCATCTGTAACCTCAAGCTTATCCGTAACCGTATTATCAAACTTTTCACAGTACTTGAAAAGCGCCTTATCTTTATTTTCCTTTACATCAGCAATGATGTCTGTTACTGTTTTTTCAACTCCGGTGGCTGAAATGCCTCTGGCAAATATCTCGTCATTGCTTGTTGTGGAATAATCCATTATTTTAATCATCATTTATCATCCTTAACACTGCAAATTTCGTTTATTCTGTCACATATATTCATTATTTCATTGTTCTTAAATTTATAGCTTACCTTGTTGGAAACAAGTCTTGCGCTTATGGGGAGTATTTCCTCCAAAACCTCAAGGTTGTTTTCTCTGAGTGTCGTGCCCGTTTCAACAATGTCCACTATGACATCGCTCATTTTAAGTATGGGCGCAAGCTCTATGGAACCGTTAAGCTTTATTATGTCTATCTGTCTGCTCTTTTCGGCATAGTATCTTTTGGCTATATTTTGGAACTTTGTAGCAACCCTCAATGTTCTTGCCGTATTGTCTCTGAAGCCCTTATGTCCCGCAACGCACATGCGGCATTTGCCCATGTTCAGGTCTGCAAGCTCAAATACATCGGGTTCATATTCAAGAAGTATATCCTTGCCCGCAACGCCTATATCCGCCGCTCCTCTTTCAACATAAATTGCAACGTCCGAGGGCTTTACCCAAAAGTACCTTATTTTGTTTTCTTCATTTTCAAATATAAGCTTTCTGTTTGTCTCCAGTATTGACGGGCAGCTGTATCCGGCCTCGTCAAATATTTTATATACGTTCTCTCCAAGACGTCCCTTGGGCAGAGCAACATTAATCCACTGCTTCAACGTTCTCAAGCCCCCTTTCGGTTATTTTTACGATTCTTCCGTATTTTCCGTTAGGCGGTACGGCTCCGAGAACGGAAACGCTTTCACCGCCTGATATGAAATCCATTGCGGCCTTAGCTACCGCTGCCGCATTGGCTTTGGAATCGTTGACTATGAGCACATCCGCATCCAACTCCTCGTCCTCTCCCGAAAGCCATTCAAGCATATCAAGATAGAGTGCAAAGCCGATAGCGCCTGACTTTTTGCCGAGCTTATGGAGCAGCTTGTCATATCTTCCGCCCGAAAGAATATTTGAAGGGATTCCTGATACATAGCCCTTGAAAACCACTCCGTTGTAATAGCTCATGTCATTGATTATCGAGAAGTCTATATTTATGTTTTTGTCACAGCCCCAAACCCTGAGCATATTATATATGCCCTCCAGCTCATCTATGACTTCGTCTGTTCTGTTGTTTATGCTGAGTTTTTTAAGCTCTCCGATTACCTCATCAAAGGGACCGTAAAGGCTTGCCAGCTTGACAGCCTTTTCGGTAAGGCTTACACCTAAACCGAATTCTGAACATATCTTTCTTATGCCTGTTGAATTTTTTGCACTCACATAGCTTAAAAGTACTTCACGCTTGTTCTCAGGTATATCCTTGAAAAGCTCCTCCACAAATCCGATATGTGAAATATCAAGTATGTAGTTTTCGGAAATTTCCTCAAGGCTCTTAGCCGCCAACATAAGCACCTCGCCCACGGAATAAAGGTCTATGTCGCCCATGCATTCAAGACCCGTCTGCATTATTTCCTTGAATTCGTTACCGCCTTTTCTGGCTCTGTATACATTCTCACTGTAGTATACCTTCTGGGTTCCTGCGCTGTCCTTTACGTTTTTGGCTATGGAAAGCGTTACGTCGGGTTTAAGCGCCATAAGCTTGCCGTTAAGGTCGGTAAAGGTTATTATATTGCTGTTTAAAAGAAAGTTCTTGTTTTCTGCATAGAGGTCGTATTCCTCGAACTTACTCATTTTATACTGCTTATAGCCGTATTTTTTATAAAGATTTTTGAAGCGGAGTATGGCTTCTTCATCGTTTCTTATATATCCTTTTTCACTCATATACATGTCTCCCATTTCATAATGGCACTATTATAGTACACTTTAGTATGGTAGTCAAGTAAAGTGTACTATAAATTACAATTAATTTCGCTTACATAAAAGGCACATCATTAAAATAGATGTGCCCTTTGCTTATTCAGTCATTTTTATGAATTCGTCCTCGGTTATTATGGGAATACCGAGCTCCTTGGCCTTTTTATTCTTGGACGATGTTGAGTTAACATCATTATTTATAAGATAGTTGGTTTTTGAAGTAACACTTCCTGTTACCTTGCCGCCCAGCGACTCAATAAGTGTCTTGACCTCATTACGGTTTTTAAACTTCTCCACGTCACCCGTTATTACAAAGTTTACTCCGCTGAGCTTATCCGTGACCTCTGCAGGCTTTGTAAAGTGTAACAGTGCCACGGCCTTATTGAAAAGCTCAAGGTTTTTCTCATTGGCAAAATATGCGTGTATGCTGTGGGCAATGACCTCTCCGAAGCCCTCTATTTCCTTAAGTTCCTCAGGGTCTGCATTGACAATGGCGTCTATATCATTATTGTAATGTCTGCACAGCAGCTTGGCGTTGGAAAGTCCAACCTGGTTAATACCCAGAGCATTGATAAAGTTTTCAAGGGGTACTGTCTTGGATTTTTCAATGGCTGAAACGAGGTTGTCAAAGCTTTTCTGTCCGAAGCCGTCCATTTTCTTTATTTCATCATGGTTTTTAATGCTGTATATATCCGTATAGTTATCAAGTATGCCTATTTCGGCAAATTTCTTAATGGTTTCCTCGGAAAGTCCTTCTATGTTCATGGCGTCTCTTGACACATAGTGTACCAGCGCCTTTATTCTCTGAGCAGAGCAGTTGGGATTGGTGCAGTAGAGCTCTCTGCCCTCCTTAAGCATTCTTATTTCCGTTTCACCACCGCATACTGGACAGACCTTCGGTATTTCCGCCGAAGCCGAGCATGTAAGGTTTTCCGCTATCTGCGGTATTATCATATTGGCCTTATAGACCTTTATTCTGTCGCCCTTGCCCAGTTTCAGGCTTTCCAGTACGCTGACATTATGCACGCTTGCCCTGTTTACCGTTGAGCCCTCTATATCAACGGGCTCAAATACAGCAACGGGGTTTATTCTGCCCGTCCTTGATGTATTCCACTCAATGTCAAGCAGTGTTGTCTCTGCCTGCTCATCACTCCATTTGAAGGCAATAGAGTCCTTGGGGAACTTGGCTGTTGTACCCAAAGTCCTGCTGTAAGGTATGCTGTCAAAGGTAAGTACAAGTCCGTCGGAGGCAAAATCATTTGACTCTATTTTTTCAGCAAACATTTTTATTCTGTCTTTTACATCCGATGCCTCAACAATATAATGTTCTACCACATCAAAGCCGAGCCCTGCCAAAAAGTCAAGCTGTTCGCTCTTTCTTTCAAACTCCATGCCCTCCGCCTGAGCAAGTGTAAAGGCATAAAACATGACGTTTCTGTCCGCAGATATTTTGCTGTTCAGCTGTCTGACAGTGCCGCTGCAAAGATTTCTGGGGTTTTTATATACCTCGTCATCGTCCAGCTCTGAATTGATTCTTTCAAATTCGGTAAAGGTTATAATACCCTCGCCCCTCAGATTAAGCTCACCCTTGAAATTAATCTTTCCCGGAAGGTTTTTAAAATATCTGGCGTTATGGGTAATATCCTCACCTATTTCACCGTTGCCCCTAGTGACAGCCCTTTGAAGCACGCCGTCCCTGTAGGTAAGAACTATGGTTAGACCGTCCAGCTTCCAGCTCATTATTCCTTTGTTGTCACCGAGCCAGCTTACAAGCTTATCAGGTTCCTTTGTCTTATCCAGCGAAAGTATAGGGCTTTCGTGCTTTACCTTCTGCAATGAACTCAAAATCGTATAGCCTACTCTCTGCGTCGGACTGCCGCCGTAGGTTATTCCGCTTTCTTTTTCCAGAGTGCAAAGCTCATCATAGAGTTTGTCATACTCCAGGTCGGTCATTATCTGGCGGTCCTCCTGATAATAGGCCTTTGAGGCATTGTTCAGTATATCTATAAGTTCTTTCATTCTGTCCATAGCGATTACTCCGTTTCAACTTTTTTCAGCTTTGAAAGTCCTGCCATAAATTTCTTTATTCCTTTGCCTGTAAACGCCACACTGACCTCATAGTCGGCGCCTGCGCTTTTTATAGCCTTAACCTGTCCTATCCCGTATTTAGGTGCACGCACCATGTC
>JAQXNZ010000037.1 GCA_029098265.1 Clostridia bacterium
ATATCAGCGTGCCGCCGCCCACAATTGGGCGCTTTGCAAGCAAAGTGATAACGGCCGAGGAGAATGGCGTGTTTCAAGTAGCACGCCGAAGATGCGGCGACGCCATAGGCGGCTTGCCTTTAGGCAAGTGCTGAGCTTATATGCTTTTTGAAAAGCCGATGGAATAGTCATTCATGCATTAATTTAAACAAGTCGAAAACCTGTTTTCGACTTAGTGTCGACTTCGTCGACACTCAAACAGAGCCTCCCGAAATGTTGGGAGGCTCTGTGTATTCAGCTTATCATTCCGAGGCTTATTATTAACGCTCTGTTTACCTGCGCCATAAGCTCGCCGTCGGTGGTGCATATTTTTTCCCTCAGTCTTTTTTTATCTATTGTCCTTATCTGCTCCAGCAGGATGACCGAATCCTTTACCAGATTATATCTTTCTGCCGATATTTCAATATGTGTAGGCAGCTTGGCCTTGTTTATCTGTGATGTAATGGCGGCACAAATTACTGTAGGGCTGTACTTATTTCCCATGTCATTCTGAATTATAAGTACAGGTCTTATACCGCCCTGCTCCGAGCCGACTACCGGTGAAAGATCAGCATAGAATATGTCTCCTCTTCTGACTGTCATGCCCTTCACACTCCGCTTGCGTATTGAAATAGTTGAGCGGTATTGTATATATTCGTTATTGTTTGTATGTACCTGCATTCAACTATCTACAGCAGATATTATTGCCCTTGGGAAAATATTTATTCAGCGTCATATCAGACATATCTGACTGTTTTGACTGCTTTTCCGTCCTGTATGTACACTCTGGGCACTCGCTTGCTTATGCCGCAGAAAACCTCATAGCTTATTGTGCCTATTACGGAGGCCATGAAATCCGCAGTTATTTCCTTATCGCCCTGTTTTCCGAGCAGAACAACCTCATCATTCATCTGCACTCCCTCTATGTCGGTGACATCAACCATGAACTGGTCCATGCATATCCTGCCGACGATAGGTGCGTACTGACCTCTTACAAGCACCTTTCCGCCCTTGGCATAGGCACGGATAAAACCGTCGGCATAGCCCACGGGTATTGTGGCAATTACTCTTCTTGACGGTGCCTTATATGTTCTGCCGTAGCTTACGGAGTCGCCCTCCTCAATGGTCTTTACAAAGCTTACATGGGTTTTAATTGACATTACGGGCTTTATAGGCAGGTTTTCCTTTTTAACCTCATTTGACGGATAAGCGCCGTAAAGAATAATGCCTGCCCTAACCATATCCAAAAACATGTTGTCAAAGTCCATTATTCCTGCACTGTTGGCGGCATGCTTAACGGGAATGAAAAGACCCCTCTCCTTAAGCATTTCATCCATCTTCATATATCTTTCAAACTGAATTTTAGTAAAGGCCTTGTCTGCTTCATCGGCTGTCGCAAAATGGGTGAACATTCCGTTTACCTCTATACCGGGAAGCTTAGAAACATCAATTATTTCATCGGCTGACTTTTCGTTTATTCTCCAGCCCAGTCTTCCCATGCCTGTGTCCAGTTTAATATGTACCAATGCTTTTTTGCCGAGCCTTACGGCGGTTTCCGAAAGAACCTTTGCCTCCTCAAGGGAGTATACCGTCTGTATAAGCCCACAGTTTATAACGTCCTCAAAGCGCTTCATGGGAGTATAGCCAAGCAGTATTATTGGTGCCTCTATGCCGTTGTTTCTAAGCTGTATTCCTTCCTCTGCCATAGCAACTGCCAAAGCGTCGGCGCCGTTTGCAAGAAGCACCGAAGCGGCCTCAACGGCGCCGTGACCGTAGGCGTCGGCCTTTACTACTCCGATTATACCTGTTCCCTCTTTGGTTCTGGCCCTTATGCTTTTGATGTTGTATTTCAATGCGTCAAGGTCGATAAGAGCCAAAACTCTTTCTTCATCTGTCATTTTTTCTTCCTCCGTTGTCAAGCCTTGAAAACAGAATCGTCTATTTCAGGGTTATATTGAAATTCGTTGTATATTATAACGTATCTTTCGCCGCCATCCTCATCATATATGACAAACTTAAGCGGCAGAAGCGTTTCGTTATCCACCCACATTTTTTCAGTGGCTATGTATCTGTTGCCTCCGGGTATTACCGCCTCAAGCACTGTGCATTTGCTCTCGTCAAGGCTTACGGACGTATCCACAGCTACGTCCTCAGACTGCAGATAGTTTCTTACAAAGCTGCAGGGAAAAAGCTCATTTCCCTTCTGTCCGTCGGGCAGTTCAAGTTCAACCGTTTCACCAGTTGCGGCGTTGTACTGGGAAACAGTCTTGCCGTCGTAAACGGTAAAGTTTCCTGCCATGCTTTCGGGTGCGGTTATTTCCAGACGATATTCGCCGGTAGACCTGTTGTACTGCTTTGTTTCGTATGTGGTTTCGCCCTTGTTGGATATCCGTGTGACGGTTGCCGTACAAATACAGCTTTCCATTTCAGAAAGCTGTTTCTGCACCTTTTCCATAGGTGTCATGTCGTCCTTTGAGCATGCGGACACACCGACACAGATACAGACAGCCGCAAGGGCACAGCCTATGCGTTTGATAACAGTAAGCATAATATAACCTCGTTTAGTCTTTTATAATTATATATACTTAACTGCCGTCTATAAAATTCCTATCTGAACCTGCTTATGGCAGCAGCCACATTCTCGGCTATATCCCATGCCATAACGCCGTAAGAGCCCATTTTTTCCATACATATATCGCCGCTGAGACCATGTATATAGGCTCCCGCCGCAGCTGCTGAAAACGGGTCTATCTTTTGGGCAATGAATGATGCTATAACGCCCGTAAGGACATCGCCCGAGCCGCCCGTTGCCATTGAAGGGTTTCCTGTGACGTTTATGACAACCCTGCCGTCGGGTGCGGCAATAATGCTTCTGGCATCCTTGAGCACAACAACGCTATTATACTTCATTGCAAAGTCCCTTGCAACATTTACCGTATCATCAAGTATTTCTCTTATGCTCAGTCCCGTCAGCCTGCTCATCTCACCGGGGTGCGGCGTTATTACAGGCACATGCTTGAGACTTAACAGTATTGACGGGTCATCTGCTATGGCATTCAGTCCGTCGGCGTCTATAATAAGATTGGTGTCAACCTCTGTTATCAACTTTTTAACAAACTCGCTTACTTCCTCACTCATGCCGAGCCCCGGGCCTACCGCAACAGCCGATGCAAGACGAATCTTTTCTTCGATGTCGTCCTCATAGCACTCATACCTTACCTTGCCGTCATATTCCGACAGGGGCATAACTACTGCCTCAGGCACAAGCTGCTGTACTACGCTTATACCGCTCTTTACCGTACAGGCATACACCAGTCCCGCACCTGCTCTAAAGGCTCCCTTACAGCAGAGGGCCACAGCTCCTGTCATATCCTTGGAGCCTGCAATAACAAACAGTCTGCCGTAAGAACCCTTATTGGTGCGCTTCTTTCTTACGGGCAGTATGGAGTAAACGTCCTTTTTGTCGAGAAAAGCTGTTTTAACATTCATTTCATCAATAGTTGACGGCTGTATGGAAATATTGGCTATAACAATCCTTCCGCAGCAGGAAGCGCCCGGATAAAGGAGCATACCTATCTTGGGCAGTGCGAAGGTTACGGTTATATCGGCATTTACCGCCGTACCCATTATTCTTCCGTCATCGGAATTTACACCCGAAGGTATGTCTATGCTGATTACTTTTTTGGCATAAGTATTTATTACCTCTATAACCTCAGCGTAAAGCCCCTCTACTGTTCTGGATATTCCCGTTCCGAATACTGCATCAACAACAATATCCGCCCTGCCTGCCTCTATTACAGCTTCGGTAAAATCCGTGATTATATTCACTCCGCATTTAAGTGCTATATTGTAATTTATATTTGCATCATTGCTGAACTTATTGCTTTCAAATAGGAAAACAAGACTGCACTTTATTCCGTTGTCCTTCAGTATTCTTGCCAGCGCAAAGCCGTCTCCGCCATTATTACCCTTTCCTGCAAATATAACTACGTTTGGATTTTCGACCTCTTTAAGTTCCTCTGCACATACATTGTATACTGCCCTGGCGGCATTTTCCATAAGCACTATGGAAGGTATTCCTATTTCTGTACCGGTACGCTCGTCTATTTTTCTCATTTGTTCGGCTGTAACTGCCTTCATATTCATTCATCTCCTTCTGCCGCCGCAAAGGCCACGGCATAATCTCTGCAATGTGATAACGACAGGCTTATTCTTTTGATGCCTGCCGCTTCGGCCGCTGTTTTTGCCTTTTCGCCTAATATAACAAAGGGCTTGCCCTTTTCGTCATGCTCTACGCCTATGTCCTTGGGCGAAAAACCCGTAAATCCCGTTCCTATTGCTTTGGCAACAGCCTCCTTG
>JAQXNZ010000038.1 GCA_029098265.1 Clostridia bacterium
TTTTCTCCCTGAATGATAGGGTATCTGTAAATCTTGTCACCGTCGAGATCAACATTATGCATATTAACTGCTGAAATCTGGTGGTTTTCGTAGGTGTTATAATAGTAGATTCCCTTATCTGTATTACAGCAGGAGGTGTAAAGAGTTATTTCATATTTGCCTTCGCCTACGTCACAGCAGCCTCTCTGCTGGTCTACGGAGCCGAGAATATGGAAGAACTGGCTCACACTTTCAAGCTCTGAGTCACCTGATTTGGAATTCATCTTTGTGAATGCCACTCTGACAAATCTTGACTGGGATGAAAGGTCTCCGGGCAGACCCATTGCACCCATTCCTCTGCTGTAGGTATGCAGGTCGAGCTTGTCTGAAAAAGTGTTTTCGGGCTGTTTGCTTGACAGATACATATAGTTATTAAGATTGAACATCTGTTTATCAAAGGGAGGGTTATTGGTCATAACGCCTACGGGATTATCATAAACATTAATTCCTTCTTTTACCGACTCAACGGTTATGGAACGATTTTTGTCGGAAATCATCCAATGAAGCTGCGCTATAGGCAGGCTGTCGCTGAAGGGGATATTTGTAATATTAATATGCTTTAATTTTTCCACCGCCTCGTCAACATCGGCACACTGGGAAAGTATCCAGGGGATAAATTCAAACTGCGCCACGTTTTCTTTGCCTTCCTCAACGTCTCTGTAATAAGCATTGCCAACGAAATTAAGTCCTGCAACGCCGAGACCCTTTTCATTGACAGCATCGTAATAAAGAGGGCAGTCTCCTGCTATAAAGGCCATTCCTATCATGGCATAATGGGATTCCATTCTTCCCATATTTCTGAAATCAAATATATAATTGCGGGGTGTCACAGTGACCTCATCTCCGTAGGAAAATTCATAATCCAGGGTTCTTCCGAAGTAAAAATCCTTTGTTTTATATGTTGCTGCAGTACACATACTATCTCTCCTTTGTTATTCAAATTTATAAGTGTTACACAGACTTTATTGTTTTGAATTCAGTACTTATTATAGAATTATACCATATCATGCAGAAAGTTATTATCAGTAAATTTGTATCAATAATTAAAAATTCTAATAGATAAATTATAAATATAATATATTTTATTCTATTTAAATTTCTGCTATAATAGACATATGTTTGCGTTTTAAGCCTTATTTCAGGAAAGGAGGGTTCATATGGCAGACTCCAATTTAACCAAAAGAGCGCTGGCGGCGGCTCTTAAAGAATTGATGATGACTACGCCTTTCAATAAAATAAGCGTCGGCGATATATGCGAAAAATGCGATATGAACCGAAAAAGCTTCTATTATCATTTTAAGGATAAATATGACCTCATTAACTGGATATTCAACAGCGAATTCATTGTCGGCATGCAGAACAGAATATATGACAGTGAATGGGACTTTATATATGATATCTGTACATATTTCTATGAAAACAGAAATTTCTATAAGAAAGCACTTCTTATAGAAGGCCAGAACTCCTTTCACGAGTATTTCAGAGAGGTACTGAAAATAGCCGTCAGAGAATACATGAAAGAAATGTTCTTTGAATGCAAGGATTCTGAATTTTACATTACTTTTTATACCGATGCTTTTGTGGCCTCCATTGTCAGATGGATAACGGATAAGGAATGCATGCACCCTGATGAGTATATAACACTTCTTAAATCCTGTGTTGTAGACTTCGCTAAGGCTGTAGTCGGTAATTTATAAATGACTCTGTATTGAAACAACCGGCTGTTGTACTTCAAACAGAGTCTTTTTTATATATTGAACTGTTGACCTATAATAAAAAAGGTCCTTGAAAACCCAATATATAGAGGCATTTTCAAGGGCCGTTTTGTACTAAATCAAAAAGATGCAAACAAATCCTTAACGACTATATTTTCTGCATTATATTTTCTGCCGGGACAGCTGCCGTCCACCGTAAGAAGGTTGCCGTCATTTGAGAATATTATCGAAACAGAGCTTTCCGAAATAACCTTGTCAATGTCTTTGACATCGGCTTTCATATCGATAGGCACAAAGGCATATCTCTGTTCATCTCTCAATTTCTTTACGGCTTTTTTAGTGATGCAATGGGCTTCTTCACCGCATGAAAAGTCGGGTATGAAGAAAACAAAGGAATTGGTATAATACTCCATTGACTTAAGGCTTGCCGGAGAAAGAAGCTCCTCATAGTTATCATCCTTATACACAACATGATATGAGAAGAAGCGTCCGTGATTTCGCAGAACATTTGCAGCTCTGTTAAGCTTTTCTGCGTCTTTACCTCGTATTGATATAAGTATATTATCAATGTTATTGAGCAGATTTATGTTTTCATCTGTTATTTCCGAAGCGTCGGCAAAGAGTATAAAGGCACAGTCGCTGTTACTTTTGTAAAGCTCTATCGAAGAAGGTGAAAAAACCACATTATTATATATTGAATAGAGATATACACCAAGTTCCTTACTCTGACTGACTACGTTTTTAGAAAATTCCGGCCATAATTCGCCGCAGGAAGTTCCGAAGGATATGCACCAGGGAATAGAAAGACCTAATTCCTTCTCGTTACGCCTGATTATTTTGGCACCCTTGGAACAGCTGTTAAATCCGACATTCATTGTAAAACCCTTAAAATATGAGTTGGCAACGTCATTTGATATGGTTTTTATAAGCCTGTAATAGGCGCTTGTTTCATCCGAAAGCATTTTCTGAATCATTTCAAAAAGAGTTTTGCTGAAATGTCCGCCGTTAAAGCCCAAAGCCAAATCAACGACATTTCTGAAGCCTCTTTCAGGGTCATCTTTTATATCATTAATAGCTTTATCAACCAAAGCATCAAGCATAGCTCTGACCATACGTTCCCTAGCCATTGTAACACCTCTGTAATATTTGTCATGATATTATAATACATTTGACATACAAATAATAACATGGTCAAATTTTCTTTAATGTCCTAAAACCGTATATAATAACTCAGGTTTTTATCATAATTGACTGATAATCAAATTGTATATATAATAATACTATAAAACATAACAAGCTAAACGGAGGTACATATATGAACCGTAATAATATAGAATATGAGTTTTCCGCCAATGAAATAATCAAATACGGCAGGCCGAAAATCGAGGAATTCTACAAAGAGCTTATAGCAGTACAGCAGCTATACAGTGCAGCTATAAAGGAAATTCGTACTAAATTTGAAATACTCGATGATGAATTTAAAGCTAAATATGACTATAATCCCATACATCACATAGAGAGCAGGCTGAAAAGCCCCAGGAGTATCTACGGAAAGCTCAACAGAAAGGGCTTTGAGATTTCTGCAAAGTCCATAAGAGAAAACCTCTTTGACGTGGCAGGCATAAGGGTTGTATGCAACTATATCGACGATATATATCGTATTGCAGACCTGCTGACCAGACAGGACGATATTACACTTATCAGAACCAAAGATTATATAGAGCATCCTAAAGAAAATGGATACAGAAGTCTGCATCTTATTGTTTCCATACCGATTTTTCTTGCCGAAAAGACAGAAAACGTAATGGCAGAAATACAGATTAGAACAATAGCCATGAATCTCTGGGCAAGTCTTGAGCACGAGCTGAAATATAAATCAGATTCAGACGTTTCAGATGACCTTAAGGACAGACTCAAGGAAAATGCGGAAGCCATATACAAAATAGATACGGAAATGCAGGCAATATTTAAAGAGGTTCATTCAAAGGATAATCTCAGTGACGGTCAATGCAGAGGAATGAGATAATAAAAAGCCGCTGTCTATAGGGCGGTGGTCGTAAAACAGTTAACAGCCACAGTAGTTTGCACTGCTGTGGCTGCTCTTGTATCTTATCCTGTTATATGATAATATGGAGCCGACAAGATATACAAATCGGAAGTTGTGGAGGTGGCTGTATGAAAAT
>JAQXNZ010000039.1 GCA_029098265.1 Clostridia bacterium
TCGCGGCGCCGTAGGCGTTCCCGTAGGGAATTTGAGAACCTGCCGGACTTCATACATTAATTTAATCAAGTCGAAAACCTGTTTTCTAGTACCGCAAAGATGTGCGGACGCGAAGCGGTTTTGCTTTAGCAAAATACTGACCATACTTAGTGTCGACTTTGTCGACACTAAAAAATACCCGGTATACAACCGGGCATATTTTTTTAGTTATTATGAATTATGGCCAACATAAACCGAGTCACCGAAGCCGAGTATAATATAGAAAATACTGGGCAGTACCATAAGTCCTACGGCAAACAGAATACCTCTGCCAAAGGCTTTGGAAAGCTTAACGCAGAGTATTATATCTGCTATGGTATTCACAATAGGAATCAGTCCGAGCAGGAATATCCAGCCGCTTCCCCAGCCTATTTTGTACAGCTTATAGGTATTGACTATAGGTATCAGTGATGTCCAACCCGGCTCTCCCGCCTTTTTGAACAGCTTCCACATGCCGACTATTACAAGCAGGCTCATAATAAGTCCCGCCGCAAAATATGAGGTTATAACCGCACCTGCCGCCAAAGCCGACAGAAACATAAGCCAAAAATAATAGCAAATTAACATACTGTGCCTCCGTAATGTATTTTGGGAGAATTATATATCCGCATTGCATAAAGGTCAATAACAGGATTATTACAAAAATCTTAACTTTGGCGCAGTCGCCGTCAAACAGCCTAAACGATATGCAAAATCAGCTTTTTATAACGTCCTTATCCTTTTCCTTTATCATTTTGAACATCTGTACTCTGTTTTTTATACCAAGCTTTCTGTATATGTTAAGTATATGTTTTTTAAGTGTATTGATACTTATGGAAAGCTTTTCGCATATAACGGTGTTTTCCGTACCGTCCATAAGCAGTCCCAATACCATGTGCTCCTGTTTGGTCAGACCGTATTTTTCGCTTGCCTCGGCTACAGTCATTTTGTCATGGACATTTACCTCATAATCCCTGTCCTTCTGGAGTCTGAGAGAAAGATGCTCTCTGAGCATATCAAGCACAAATATATCGTTACTGTCAAAGTCCTCCTTGCCCTTATAACGATAGAAGGTCGCCGCACCGAGGAAATCGCCGTTTCTGCCGAAGGTCATGTGCAGAGAATAGTCCCAGCCTTCTTTGTTGTATATATCTCTGTAATAAAGCATTTCAGTTCTGTCCTGCTTTATCATATCTGTATCTCTGTATACCATAGCTCTGGAGCCGTACATTATTCCGTTTTCATCCCTGTACTTTTCATATAAATCAATAGTATCTCCGTCACAGTTGTAGCAGATTACTGAGCTGGGCTCATTGTCAAAGGCAGGCACATAGAAATCGGCGCTGTCAAAGTTAAGCACCGGTTTAATATTTTCAAGAAAAGCACGGCGCATTTTTTCAGGCTCTTCATCTGAATAAATTTTGAAAATTATATTGTTAAGCAGTACCCAGTCGTTAGTTTCAAGTGTTTTCATGCTGTCATCTTCTTTCTGTAAATAGTTATGTCTTGTGCTTATAATAAAATTTTAAAAATAAAATTACAAGTATTTTTTACTATTTTTTTCACAACTATAAGAATTCATCATAATTGTATAAATTTCTCAACTAGTTTTAATCAAAATTTATTATTATCAGAAAGTCTTTATTATAGCATTGCATTATCTGTATTATTGAGTTATAATTAATTAATAATTGTTTTCAATTATAATATTAATTCAGGAGGTAACTGTCATGGTATATGTATGTTCTATCTGCGGATATGAATATGATGAAGCCAAAGGTGATCCCGAACACGGCATTGCAGCCGGAACAAAGTTCGCTGACCTTCCCGCTGATTTTGAATGTCCTATGTGCGGAGTTGGCAAGGATAACTTTGAAGCAAAATAATCATCTGTTTTATTGAATAAAGACCGTCGTTCAATCGACGGCCTTTATTATTATCAATCTTTCCAGTTCCACCACTTCAGCTTTTCTTTATCGGGGTTTTCCGTTTCGGCATAGTATACTGCACATCGGAAAACATACAGAACACACCTGTCAAGCTTTGTCCCGCTTATTCTGCACATTTCATCATACATCTGCTGCGGGTCTGCATTTTTCAATGACTCTATTGTATTATAACCCAGCTTCATCAGGTCCTTTTCCGTTTCCTTGCCCACACCCGGTATTTTTAGTAATTCACTCATTTTCTTCTCCTGTAGTCCATGCAAGCCTCCGCAAAGGCCGAGAATATCTTTCTCGAATTATCATCTGTTTTATAACTGAATTCGGGATGCCACTGCACTGTCCACAGGAAACTTTTTGATCTGTCCTCCAATGCCTCGGCAATTCCGTCCTCGGATAGCGCCATGACGCTCAGCGACGGAGCCGTATCCTTTACAGCCTGATGATGATAGCTGTTTACGCCCAGTGTTTCCGTATTTAAAATACCGTAGAGAGAAGAATTTTTATCTATGTTTACGGTATGTACAGCCTTATTATAGGGAACGGTCATAACATGAGAGGTTTCCGAAGGTCTTTCAGAAGGCAAATCCTGATAAAGACTTCCGCCTAACAGAGCATTAATAAGCTGATGTCCCCTGCATATACCAAGCATCGGCTTGTCCTTTTTGTATGCCAGCTCAAACACTGCTTTTTCAAGCCTGTCTCTGTCGGCACATATACTTCCGCATTTTTCGCTTTTTTCGGTGCCGTACAAAGCAGGGTCTATATCATGTCCGCCTGTAAAAAGATAACCGTCAAAAAAATCATCAGTAGCGGCAATTTCTTCTGCCGTCATATGCAGAGAAAGTATAAATGGCGTAAGACCTGCCTGTGAAAGCCCGTCCAGATATCCCGGCAGCATCCATATACTGTCTTTTTCATCATCATAGAGCGGCATAACACCTATTACTGCTCTTTCAGCCATGCTTTTACCTCCTCAATTCTGCCCTTGGCGTCTTCTCTGCCCAAGTCGTATATTTCCCATAAACGTGCTAAATTCTTTTCTGTTCTTGATATTTTGGTATCTATCGAAGGTCTTATAACAAGAATTTCTCCGTTATTTTCCATTTCGTTTACATAGTTCAGATTGTCCATATAGCGCAGATACCTTGTTATAATGGCATCGGAAAATTTAGGATATTTTTTATATACCTTCTTTGCCATATATGCGTTATTGGGCTTCGCCACATAGCCCCAAGGCTTTGTAAGGATGGTTATTATTCTGTCATAGCCCATTTCCATAAATTTTTTGACAGGTATACTGTCACATACTCCGCCATCAAGCAGCTTCATTCCGTTTGTTTCAACTATCTGTGATACGAAAGGCATGGAAGCCGAAGCCCTGACAACATCCATCTGTTCAAATAAGTCGTCACATTTTATGTATTCCGCCATGCCTGTCTCAACATTGCTGCATACGGCATAGAAATCTATTCCGGCATTTTTAAAGGCTTCATTGTCGAATGGGTCTAGCCTTTCGGGTATATCGTGATAGCAGAACTCCGTTTCAACGAGATTTCCCGTTTTAAGCAGTGAATGCACACTCATATATCTTTTGTTTCCTCTGTATTTAAGTGTATATCTTATGCTTCTGCCCTTTTGACCCGAAACATAATTGCATCCGTGTATAACGCCTGCAGACACTCCCATTACTCCGTCAACTTTTATATTATTATCATTCAGTATATCGAGAACTCCGGCTGTATATAAGCCCCTCATGGCTCCGCCCTCTAATACAAGTCCTGTTTTCATTGGGCATACCTCTTTTCATTTTTAATAAGTTTTAATTTGAATATACGTTCCGACTGTGTTATCGTAATAAACATAAGACTACCACAAACTAAAGTTTTTTTCAATAACGCAAATCAAGGAGAACTTTTATGGATAAAAAGGAACGCAAAAAACTGTTTAAAGAAGCAATGGGAATGGAGCTTAGGCAAAACAGGAAATCCTATCGGGTATATCTTGTTTTAAGGGCCATAGTAATAGCCGTACTTGTCCGTCAGGCATTTCTGGGAAACTTTGAAAACGTATTCATGTGTGCGCTTACGCTGGCTCTTTTTATGATACCAAGCTTCATACAGGTAAAATACAGAGTGGAAATACCTGCTGTGCTGGAAATAATAATACTGATGTTTATATTCTCAGCCGAAATATTGGGAGAGGTAAATGAATTCTATATAAAGATACCCTACTGGGACACGATACTGCATACTCTCAACGGTTTTCTTGCCGCCGCCATAGGCTTCTCTCTTGTTAACCTCCTCAATGAGAATAAGAGCCTGTCATTCAACCTTTCGCCTTTCTTCGTGGCGGTTGTTGCATTTTGCTTCTCCATGACTATCGGTGTGCTCTGGGAGTTTTTTGAGTTCTTTATGGATACTTATTTCGGGATGGATATGCAGAAGGATACGATAATTCACTCCATAAACTCCGTTTTGCTCAATCCGTCGGGCAGAAATACACCCTTCAGGATAAGGGGAATAACCTCCACAACGGTTAATTCTGTTGAACTGGGAATAGACGGCTATCTGGATATAGGTCTGATAGACACAATGAAGGACCTGTTTGTAAACTTTATCGGGGCGGTAGTGTTCTCGGTAATCGGATATTTCTATATAAAGAATAAAGGAAAAAGCTGCTTTGCACCAAACTTTATACCAAGCCCCAAAGACGAGCATGATGATTTCCTGACAAAGCTGAAAAATACAGCCGTTACAAATAATGACGACTGTGAAAGCAGTGAAAAAAGCGAGGTTAATGAAAATAAGTAAAAACAGAAGTGCCGCCGTATAAACGGCGGCATCAGACTGTAGACAACCTTATTCTTAGTGCGGACAGGTTTGGAAAACGAAGAGTTTTCCAATTTTAATCCGCAGGTCTAGCTTTGCCCGACCGAGGAGAATGGCGTGTTTCAAGGCTTTTCATGTTTTTTGAAAAGCCGATGGAATAGCCATTCATGCATTAATTTAAACAAGTCGAAAACCTGTTTTCGACTTAGTGTCGACTTTGTCGACACTCTGGTGCCGCCGTATAAACGGCGGCACCATTTTTTATAGATTATTCTGCATCTACCATTTTGTTTTTATTAATTCGTCTTATAATAAGTATCGTTGCTATCATAGATACAATGGCTATGGGCAGATTTATAAGCCAGTTCTGTATGAGTGCGGCCAGTATATAGTTTACTGCCGACACAGCCGCAACAGTAATTGCATAGGGCAGCTGTGTAGAAACATGGTTAATATGGTCGCACTGGGCACCTGTTGAAGCCATGATTGTAGTGTCCGATATGGGCGAGCAGTGGTCTCCGCATACGGCGCCTGCAAGGGTAGCTGCTACAGTGATTGTAAGAAGCTCGCTTGTAGGATCAAGTATGGGAACAATTATAGGAAGAAGTATTCCGAAGGTTCCCCATGATGTTCCTGTTGCAAAGGCAAGGAAAACAGCAATTACAAATACCATTATGGGTATGAACAGCTGTAATGTACCCGTGCTGTTTTCAAGTATTCCCGCTACGAATACATCAGCACCGAGAAGTCCTGTTATTCCGCTGAGTGTCCATGCAAATGTAAGTATAAGTATTGCAGGAACCATTGCCTTGAAGCC
>JAQXNZ010000040.1 GCA_029098265.1 Clostridia bacterium
CATTAAATCCAGATTTGAAGCCATATCAGATGCGGATAACATAAAATATGTACAGGTGTTCAAAAACTGCGGCCCCGATGCTGGTGCATCAATAATGCATTCCCATTGGCAGATAATAGGCGTGCCCGTTATACCCAGAGAACAGACCGTTGTAAGAGAGAACTGTGAGAAATACAGACAAGAGCGCGGCAAATGTCTTATCTGTGACGTTGTAAAGCATGAGATAAACGCCGAAAAAAGGATAATTGCCGAGACAAAAAGCTTTGCGGCCTTTATGCCCTATGCATCAAAGATGTCCTACGAATGTGATATAGCCGCAAAAGAACATGTACGCTCCTTTGGGGACTTTGACGATGAAATGATTAAGGAGCTGGCAAGGCTTATCAAAATGGTGCTGTCGGCGGTCAAGACGCTTAGAAAGGGTATATGCTACAATATGTGCTTTGAGGACACACCCAAGGGCATGGACGGACACTGGTATATGCGGATACTGCCAAGAATGGGAAATCCCGCAGGATTTGAATTCGGCACCAACAGCTATATCAATCCCATACTGCCGGAAAAAGCCGCAGTATATATGAGAGAAAAAATTTCTGAAAACTACAGAGGATGAACACAAATGGCAAAGGAAACAAAATTGTACGATGTGGAAAAGCCTGCCGAAAGGGTTATACTTATAGCCGTTGATGAGGACGGCAGTCAGGGCGATGATTGCCTTAACGAGCTTGAGGAGCTGGCTGAAACGGCGGGAGCGGTTACGGTAGGCAGACTGATACAGAGAAGGGAAAAAAGGCACCCGGGACTGTATATCGGAAAGGGCAAGGCCGAGGAGCTTAAAATGATGATAACTGCCCTTGATGCCGACGGTGTTATAGCCGATGATGAGCTTTCACCCGCCCAGATGAGAAATCTTGAGGATTTGCTTGACACCAAGGTAATGGACAGAACAATGGTCATACTGGATATATTTGCCGCAAGGGCCATGTCCAATGAAGGTAAAATACAGGTTGAGCTGGCACAGCTTAAATACAGGCTGACAAGGCTTTCGGGACAGGGTACGTCCCTCTCAAGACTGGGCGGCGGCATAGGCACCAGAGGACCCGGTGAGAAAAAGCTTGAAACTGACAGAAGATATATCAAGGACAGAATAGCGGAGCTTGACAGGGAGCTTAAAAATATTGAGACCCACAGGGAGCTTTTAAGACGGGGCAGAGACAAAAGAGGCATTATAAACGTATCTCTTGTAGGCTATACTAATGCGGGAAAAAGCACACTGCTTAACAGACTGACCGATGCGGGAGTACTGGCGGAGGACAAGCTGTTTGCCACCCTTGACACTACGGCAAGGGCGCTGAAACTTCCGTCGGGAACAACGGTAATGCTTACAGACACCGTTGGATTTATCAGAAAACTGCCGCATCATCTTATACAGGCTTTCAGGGCGACACTGGAGGAAATGAAGTATGCGGATATACTTCTGCATGTGGTAGATGCCTCGAACCCCGAAAGGGCTTCTCAAATGGAAACGGTATATGCCACCCTTAAGGATTTGGGATGCGGCGAAACGCCCGTAATTACGGCCTTCAATAAAATGGACAGAGATGTGGAACTGCCGCTGACAAGGGATTTTGTGGCAAGGGATACGGTTAAAATATCAGCCGCTAACGGAGACGGGCTTGACAGTCTGCTTGAGTCGCTGGAAAGGCTCATAAAAAGCTTCAAAAGGCCCATAAAGGTGCTTATTCCCTATACCGAGGGAAGGCTTATGGCAATGGTATATGCTTCATGTGAGATAATGAAGGAGGAGCATACCGAAAATGGTGTGCTGGCAGAGCTTTTTGCTGATGAGGAAATGGAGAACAGGCTCGAAAAGTATACTGTTCTCAAGGAGATAAAATAAATAAAAGGCGCATCGGAGTGTTTACGGTGCGCTTATTTTTATGTCTGCGGCATATACTGACAAAGACTTGTTTTTAGTATAATAAAATGTTACCATAGTATAAAACGATATTGGAGCTGATATTTTGGAAAAGTGTAAATACATATTATTCGACCTTGACGGCACAATAACCGAATCCCACCCCGGAATTACAAGGTCGGTCAAATACGCCCTTGAAAAGCATGGCTTTGAAGCACCCGATTTGGATGCCCTTAAAGTATTTGTCGGCCCGCCTCTGGGTGAGATGTTCTCGGAGATATACGGCGTTTCAAAGGAAAAGGCAACGGAAATGGTGGCAACCTACAGGGAGAGATATACTACCATAGGAAAGTACGAGTGCAATGTGTATGACGGAGTTTGCGAAATGCTGACTGCCCTCAGAAAAATGGGAAAAATCCTCTGTGTAGCCACATCAAAGCCTGAAAGTTCGGCACATGATGTGCTGGAGCATTTTGACCTTCTGAAGTATTTTGACTTTATAGGCGGAGATACCGATAAGCATGAGAGAAAGAACAAGACAGCCGTTATAAACTATGTTATGGAGAAAATGGGCATAGAGGACAAAAACGACGTTATAATGGTAGGAGATACCCACTACGACGTGCTGGGTGCGGCTGAAAGCGGAATAAAATGTATAGGCGTACTCTACGGCTACGGCGACAGAGAAAAGTTAGAGGAAGCGGGAGCATACAGACTGGCAGAGAAACCTTCGGACATAACGGAGATGTTTTGCGATGAAAAAGATATTTTATTATGATACATACGCAGGAAGAATAGGAATTGCCGAGGAAGACGGAGCGATAACCGAGCTTATTTTTTCTGAAAGAGACTGGCCCGTTGAGGAAACGGAGCTGATTAAAGAGACGAAAAGACAGCTTGACGAGTATTTTGAGGGCAGAAGAAAGACCTTTGACATACCAACAAAGCTTGTGGGCACCGAGTTTCAGAAAAAGGTCTGGAATGCCCTTGCAGATATACCCTACGGTGAGACAGCAACCTATAAGGACATAGCAGAGAAAATAGGCTGTCCCAAGGGATTCAGGGCTGTGGGTCTTGCCAATAACAGAAATCCCATATCTATAATATATCCGTGTCACAGAGTAATCGGCACCAACGGTTCACTGATGGGCTACGGCGGAGGACTTGATGTAAAGGAAAAGCTTCTTGCACTGGAAAAAAAGTATTCTTCTTCCTATGCCGTAGGCGTTGACGTGGGCGGTACGGAAATAAAGATAGGTCTGCTGAACAGCGATGGAAAAATGCTTGATAAGACGAGCATACCCACAAGACATGAGGACAACAGCGCCCACATACTGGAGGATGCCGCAGGAAGCATAGAAAAACTGCTTGAAAGAAACAATATTTCCGTGAACAGCCTGACGGGCATAGGAATAGGCATACCGGGACCTGTTGCAGACGGTATAGTAAAGCACTGCGTAAACCTTCATTGGGAAAACAGTGTTGATGCGGCAGGAGAAATGGAAGTTCTGACAGGAGTAAAAACCGTTGTTCTTAATGATGCCAATGCCGCAGCTCTTGGTGAACAGTGGATGGGCGGAGGAAAGGGCCATGACAGCATGGTGCTTGTTACACTGGGAACAGGCATAGGCGGCGGAATAATCATAAACGGAAATGTCCTGACAGGCGCTAACGGTGCGGGCGGAGAGATAGGCCATATAACCGCAGAGTTTGAAAACGGCAGAAGCTGTAACTGCGGCAGAAAAGGCTGCATAGAGACCTATGCTTCGGCAACGGGTATAGTCCGTACAGCTAATGAATTACTGGCAAAGACAGACAGAAAATCATTGCTGAGAGAGGAAAAGGTAACAGCCAAGTCTATATTTGAGGCAGAGGCAAAGGGAGATTGGGCGGCCTGCGAAACCGTTGATATATTCGGTAAATATCTGGGCAGAACACTGGCCGATATAGCCGCCGTTGTGGATCCCGAAATAATTGTCCTTGCTGGCGGAGTTGCAAAGGCAGGAGAAGTTGTCAGCAAAACAGTGGGAAAATACTTCAGAAAAAATGCCTTTAAAACGGTAAAGGATACGGAAATTGTCCTTGCAAAGCTGGAGAATGACGCAGGAATGTACGGTGCGGCGAGGTACGCATTTATTTCGGCGGAATAATAAAGTACAAGAATAAAGAAAGCCCTAAAGCTTTCTTTATTTTTGTGCTGTGTATTTATATGATGTAAATCCGCAGTCGGTAGGATAGTCTAAAAATATTTCGTCTCGGTGGCGGAATGCATACAGTGTATTTGAAAGGTCGCTTCCGCATCCGAAGGCCGAAAACAGAGCAAAATAGAACAGTAAGCCGTTAAGTATAAAGCATGAGAGTATGAACGGAACTATGCTGAGACATGCAAACGGCAGAAGATTTCCGCATATATAGCCTTTAAAGCTTAGTGGGTCTGCACAGTGACAGTAGGCGTCGGAAATGCCGAGAGGCAGATATATGTATATGCTTTTGAAGCCGTTTTCGGCATTTGGCGCCCAACCGAGGCCGTGAAGAAACTCATGCAGGGGTGTGGAAACGTACAGCAGTATAAGCTCTAAAACCATTAGACCGAAGCTAAAGGACGGCAGTACACCGCATACCTTATAAAATACTGCGGCATAGACAGCCATAACGGGCAAACCGAATATTACAGACGAAAGAGAAGAATCAAATCCGCCGAGTATTCGTCTGTATTCCCGACAGCCGCTGTCTAAATAGGACTTTCGGATTGCTTCGTATATCTCGATAGTTTTCTGTGTATCATTTTCATTTTTTATTAAATACATAACAAGCCTCCATAACAGAATAATAGCAGATAAAGGCGAGCATAACAATATAAAAACTATTGCAAAATTATTTGAGTAAATGTAAAATTAAAATCAATTATATGAAGTTTAGCAAGGTGATATTATGCTGAGAGCTATAAATTACTGCGGTCTGCGTATCGAATATGAATTTGTCAAAAAGGACATAAAAAATATAAATATAAGAATAACGCCCGAGGGAAGTATAGCCGTTTCAGCGCCCAGAAATGTTCCTGCCAAAAGGGTGGATGCCTTTGTTGAGGAGAAGGCCGAATGGATATTCAGAAAAATGGCGGACTTTGAAAAGAGCAGGGAGAGTATGCCCGACAGAGGCTTTTATGACGGCAAGACACTGTATTATCTCGGACAGGAATACAGACTGACATTGACGGAGGGAAGAAGGTTTTCTGTTCAGAGAACGGAGGACGAAATCTCGGTTACTGCCGCTGACGGCGATGAGGAAAGACTGAGAAAAAAATATATCAACTGGCTGACGGAGGAAGCAAGGCCTGTCTTTGAGGACTCAGTGACGAAAATGCTGGAAAAGGTAAAGGAATATAATGTCGAAAGGCCTGAGATATATATAAGAAACATGAAAAGCCGCTGGGGCAGCTGCAACAGTCAGAAAAAGCGTATCGGTCTGAATGTACAGCTGATGAAAGCGGATACGGACTGCATTGACCAGGTTGTGCTCCATGAACTGGTTCACTTTATATGCTATGACCACAGCGACAGGTTTTATGCCGTTTTGGACAGGCTTATGCCCGATTGGAAGGAAAGAAAAAACAGACTGGAGACACAATACAAGGACGGAATTTAATAAAAGTAAAGCGGCGGAATTTCGACAGTATTTATTCCGCCTTTTTTATACAAAAAATTGAACGATAGACTATACTTTTTTGTAATACAGTATTTAATTCAGCACCTTTACTTATTATAATTACGAAAGTATAATATATATCAGAAATTATACGGTGATGTAGAAACCATAAGCATTTTTACGGTGCTGTCGCTTGTATTTTCCCAGCGATGACCGATGTAGTTGGGATAATAGAGAGTATCCTCCTCATGGAGTTCATAAACATTATGACCTTCGAGATAGAAAAGGATTGTTCCTTCAAGAATAAATACAAATTCTTCTCCGCCGTGGTGGCTGAATGCTCCGCTGTCTGTATGGGGCGGCATTTCGACAACACCTCCGTACATTTCGTTTTTGCCCTGAATTATGAGAGACTCCTTGACGGTTGTGCCGTTGGAGGTATTGCGAACAAAGGGTTCTCTGTCGCTTTTGCGCACAAGGCGTATTTTTGAATGATCCTCTTCCATAAAAAGAGAAAATACAGGTACATCAAGCGCATCGCATATCGCTTTGAGAGTAAGAAGGTTAGGAGAATTCTTTCCTGTTTCTATCTGACTAATAGTGCTTGAGGCAATGCCTGAAATTGATGACAGCTCACGTATTGACATACCTCTGTTCAATCTGTGCTGTTTCAGAGTACTGCCTATGTATTCGAGATCCATTCTTGTTTCACCATCCGCTGATTTTGTTCGTTATTATGATTATAAAATACTGGTATTATAGCAAGTTGTTTCAAAATAGTCAAATCTCAATTCATTGCTTTAGCCTGTATATATCGTCTAATCAGGGGAAAAACAGCAATTATATTTGCTGAACAATAATTAAGTACATGTCAGCAGTGTACCTTTGTGTTCGATTAAATGAATATTTTTCATCATCTTATGGATTTGCTGGAATTTAAATTAATGTCTGCGGAAATATTATTAATTCGGCAGCATTACCTTGTGCTTTATTAAATGTTTTAAAAATTGTTATGACATTCCAAAAGTAATAAATATATCAAATTAGAATAAAATAGTTGACCAAATGAGCAAAAATTTATAAAATTAGTAATCGGTTTGAGTATTTAACAGGTATACTGAGTATTGTTATCAGGAGGAAAAAATATGAAAGATCTAAAGCAGGAAGTAAAGGAGCTTTCGGCACAGGTTGTTGAATGGCGTCGTAATTTTCATCAGCATGCCGAGCTTTCCTTTGAAGAATTCTGGACATCAGACTACATTGAGGCAAGACTTAAGGAGTTTGGCGGAATTGAAATCAAACGTCCGACTAAGACAGGTGTTGTAGGTATTATCGAAGGTGCTTTGCCGGGTCCTACAATTGCTCTCAGATGTGATATTGATGCTCTTCCTATGACAGAAACAAATGACCTTCCTTTTGTATCGGAGAATAAATGCGCTATGCACTCATGCGGACATGACGGTCATGCAGCAATACTCCTCGGAACGGCTAAGCTTTTTTCGGAAAGAAAAGAACAGCTTCACGGAAAGCTTGTTTGTATATTCCAGCATGCAGAGGAGCTTCCTCCCGGAGGTGCTATTGAGCTTGTAAAAGCAGGCGTTATGGAGGGCGTTGATGAAATATACGGACTTCATCTTTCATCCAATTATCCCACGGGTAAATACGGCTTTGTAAACGGTGAGCTTACATCGGCAACGGACAGCTTTGATATTAAAGTAATAGGCAAGGGCGGACATTCTTCAATGCCTGAGCAGTGCGTAGATCCTATTATTACAGCAGCACAGATTGTACTTGCGCTTCAGAACATAAGAGCAAGAAAAATAAGCACCTATGATAAGGCTGTCATTTCGGTATGTACAATACACGGCGGCGATGCATACAACATTATACCGGGTGAGGTTACAATTTCCGGCTCTGTGAGAACATTTTCAAAGGAAGTACGCGCAAAGGTTGAACAGCAGATTAAAATGATTTCAAACGGAATTGCGGCAGCCAATGATGCCAAATGCGAAGTTTCCTATGACAAGGGCTATGACTCTGTTGTAAATAACAAACAGCTTACAGATGAAGCAAGAGAGGCTGTCAGAGATTGGTTCGGAGAAGAAGCAGTTCTTGAAATACTGCCCGTTATGCCGGGAGAAGACTTCTCGGCGTTCACAGAAGCAGGAAACTGCCCGGGCTGTTTTGTTGAAATAGGCACAAGAAACGAAGAAAAGGGAACAACAAGACCTCATCATAATCCTACATATCTTATGGATGAGGACGGACTGTATTACGGACTTGCGCTTTTCGCTTCTGTGCTTGAAAAGAAAATGCTGTAATTCAGATTAACGGAGGAAAACAACATGGCAGTTATTAATGTTGCGGCAGATGCTTTTGACAGCACAAAAACCTATATAACGGCAGGCGGACATTCTTTTGTTATAGACGAGCCTGCTCCCTTCGGCGGAGAGGACACTGCCCCCAGTCCAGTAGCAATGCTTTTGGGCTCTTTGGCAGGCTGTATTAATGCAATAGGTCAGTGGGTTGCAAATGAAATGAATTTTAAAATTAAGCATCTCCATATTAATATTGACGGAGAGGTTGACGGTACTGCATTTTTTACGGGAAACCTGAGTAATAGGGCCGGATTCAGTAAAATTGACGTTGTTATTGAACTTGATGCAGATATCAGCGAAAACAGCAAGGCAATTTGGCTTAAAAATGTAATAGACAGATGCCCTGTAACTGACAATATAAAGAATATGACTGCTGTCAATTTTGATATGAAATGACAGAGTGAATTGTTTGTACAATAACATATAAATTGAATTGACAATTTGAATATTATTCGATATAATGAACACATAATCAGGACAGACAAGGAGGTTTGCAGATATGATTTGTGGCCTAACTGTCCTGTTTTTTTATAATAGGAGATGTGATTTATGAAAGAAAAAAGGAATGTGATGCTTTTGGCCCTGCCGTGCACACTCACTCTGCTTATTGCATTCATTATACCAATGGTATATACATTTATAAAAGCATTAATCAGCGATAATCTTACATATTATACTAAATTTTTTACCGATCCGTTTTATATGAAGATTTTCGGAAACACAGTAATATTGTCAGTAAAGACAACCTTGCTTACACTTGTTCTCGGATACCCCTCGGCGTATTTCATAGCGAGAACGAAATCAAAAATTAAGAACATTCTTATCATTGCAACAATATTCCCGTTCCTTGTAAGTGCTGTAATCAGAGCCTACGGCTGGATGGTTATTCTCGGTGATTCCGGTATACTTAATCAGTTCCTTCTTAAACTCGGAGTTATTGATTCACCGACAAAAATAATGTATACCGAAACGGCGGTTATGATAGGT
Organism: Clostridia bacterium; assembly: GCA_029098265.1. Taxonomy (GTDB): domain Bacteria; phylum Bacillota; class Clostridia; order Lachnospirales; family Anaerotignaceae; genus Metalachnospira. Next base: position 8,929 of record JAQXNZ010000040.1, read on the forward strand.
ATGGCACAGCTTGTTCTGCCTTATATGATTCTTTCGATAACAGGTGTTATTCAGAACATTGACCCCAATGTCGAAAATGCCGCAAGGAGTCTCGGGGCTAATCCGGTTGAAACTTTTCTTAAAGTAACCTTTCCCTTAAGTGCTCCCGGTGTTATATCAGGCTGTATACTTGTATTTACAATGGGTATGACATCTTATATTACGCCGCAGTTACTCGGAGGCGCTCAGTATCTGACAATGTCTACACTCATTTACAGTCAGATTAAAACAACTTATAACCTTGAGTTTGCCAATGCAATCTGTTATATACTTGTATTTGCAATTCTCATATTCCAGATAGTAGCAAACAATTTAAGCAACAATGTAAATAAAAGGTTAGGAAGTGGAAAAAATGCGTGATGACAGAGTAAACTGGTTTTCGAAGCTTGTAACGGTGCTTGCTTATACATTTATTCTTGCGCCGATGATAATAATTGTAATTATATCATTTAATTCGGGCGAGGCGATTGAGTTTCCTCCCAGCGGTTTTTCGTTAAGATGGTATGAATACATAGTTACAGGGCCGACAAACTTTCTTAAAGGTCTCGGAAACAGCCTTAAGGTTGCGGCTGTTGCAACTATATTTGATATTTTTATCGGAGTATTTGCATCCCTTTCGGTTACAAAATATAACTTTAAGGGCAGGGGACTTTTGGTATCATTCTTCACAAGCCCCATGTTCATTCCTTCGATTTCATTTGCTTTTGTTCTCCTCAGAACAACAGCATCAATAAAAATGATGACTCCGTTTATAAAAATACTTATCGGTCATCTTGTAATTATTCTTCCGTACATAATCAGAAATACAATGAGTATTCTGGTAAACTATAACTGGACGATAGAGGACGCAGCGGCAAGCCTCGGTGCCAATCCTGCACAGGTTTTCTTTAAGATAACCCTTCCGCTTATCAAACCGGGTATCATTTCCGGTGCAATGCTGTCATTCCTCTATTCATTTGATGAGGCAGTAATAAGCAGCTTCCTTACATCAGCGAAGTTCCTTACACTTCCTGTTCAGATTATCAACTATTTGGAATTTACTTTCGACCCGACTGTTGCGGCCATATCTACAATTCTTATGGCAGCATCGCTTATTATTATGATTCTTATTAACAAGTTTGTCGGTCTTGATTCCATGATTAACTAAGGAGGACGGTACTTTGGGTTACTTAAGCATAAAAGGACTTACAAAAAGATACGGTGATTTTACTGCTGTTGAAAACATAAATATTGATCTTGAAAAGGGCGAAATGATTGCACTTCTCGGCGGCAGCGGCTGCGGTAAGACAACAATTCTGCGTATGATTGCCGGATTTATAGAGCCTAACGAAGGTACAGTGGAAATTAACGGACAGGTTATGAACAAAATTCCCGCATACAAAAGAAATGTAGGTATTTTCTTCCAGAACTATGCTCTTTTCCCTCATATGACTGTATATGATAACATCGCTTTTTCTCTTAAACTCAAGAAAATGGATAAAGATGTTATCAGGGAAAAGGTAGAAAGCATATTATCGCTTGTTAAGCTTGAGGGACTTTCCGAGCGTTATCCGAGAGAGCTTTCGGGCGGTCAGCAGCAGCGTGTTGCTCTTGCAAGAGCGCTTGTTATGGAACCGAATGTGCTTCTTCTTGACGAACCGCTTTCTAACCTTGACGCAAAGCTCAGAGTAGAGATGCAGGTCGAAATCAAGAGAATACAGAGAACTTTAGGTATAACAACTATTATCGTTACGCATGACCATGAGGAGGCTGTATCCCTTGCCGACAGAATTATTATTATGAATGCCGGACATATATTACAGGTCGGCTCTCCGAAATATGTATTTAATCATCCCAAGACACCGTTTATTGCGGATTTCATGGGATTTGCAAACCTCATTAACGGTACTGTAAGGGAAGTTTCCGACGGAAAAACATCCGTAAGAACTTCAAAGGGCGCCATTGTTAATTCAACCGATACGGAAAGCGATAAGGCTGCCGTAAATGAGGATGTCATATTCACAATCCGTCCCGAAAATATACTTGTATCGGATAAGCCTGAAGAAGGATATTTAAAAGGAAAGGTACTTTCGCTTACATATAAGGGAAACAATACCCGTATTGTTGTTGAAGGTATATTTGAAGAGCCTTTAACAGTTAGCAGCTATGATTATGAAGGCCCTGCAGCAGGTGAAGAAATATATGTTGCTTTACCCGAAAGCAAGGTTATCATATATAAAAAATAATTTAAACACAAATGAAAGGAGTAAATTATGAAAAAGAAATTTTTAGCATTATCTCTTGTTGCTGTTATGACAGCAGGGGTTTTTGCAGGCTGCTCTTCCAATAAAGCAGAAGAAAAACCCGCTGAGAACACAGAGGCGGAGGGTGAAGCAGATTACACAGGCGTTGAACTTACTGTATGCACATGGGGCGGTTCAACAGGTGCTGCTACAAAAGAGCTTGCTGCTGAGTTTGAAGAAAAATACGGATGCACAATAGTTATCGATGAAGTAAACGCTAACTCAGACCGTATTGCAAAGCTTCAGTCACAGATTGAATCAGGAAATGTTGAGGATGACGTTGTTTATCTTTCAGGTGCATTTGCAAAACAGGGTGAGAGCCTTGACCTCTTTGAGAAAATTGATACATCAGTAGTTGATAATATGGATCAGCTTTACGATTTTGCTCAGAATGATACAGGCTACGGCCCTATGGTTCTTGTAGGCCGTTACGGTATTATGTACAATGCAGATATGCTTGAGGAAAAGGGTCTTGAGCCTCCTACATCATACATGGATCTTTTTGATGACAAATATGCAGGACTTGTTTCACTTCCCGCTATGACATCAACAGCAGGACCCTACGTTTTAGGTGCAATTGCTGAGGATCTCGGCGGAAGCCTTGATGACTGCCAGGCAGCTCTTGACTTATACAAAGAAAAGGCTGACAACATTGGTTTATGGTATACATCAGATATCGTTCCCGCTCTTACATCAAACCAGGTAGCTATCACAGTATACATGGACTTAATGCTTCCCGTACTTCAGGCATCAGGTCTTAATATGGTTTGGGTAGACGCTGAGGAAGGAAACTTCATCGATGACGTATACATCAATGTAGTTAAAGACGCTCCCAACAAAGAACTTGCACAGCTTTTCGTAAAATACGCTCTTGAGAAAGAGACACAGGAAAAGTTCGTTGAGCTTAACAACGAAGCACCTACAAATATGACAGCTGAAATGTCAGAAGAAAAAGATGCTATCCTTGTTTACGGACAGGAAGAATTTGATAAATGCAAATTCTTTGATTATAACTACCTTAACGGTATCAAACCCACTTTAATTGAAGAATGGCAGAAAATTGTTGCCTAACATATAATAAGGCAGCGTTATGCTGAATTAACCGACTGAAAGGGCTGCCGCAAACATAGCGTCAGCCCTTTATTTATAGGCATTAGATTTCGATGATAGTTCCGGTATGCAGTGGCTTAAAGAACGATAGCTTTTCAGAAAAGGCTTTCATTGCGTAGGGACCTGTGCAATGACCGGCACAAAGCAGCTTGAGATTGCTGTTTTTAAGCGCCTCAATTGTTAATTCGGTTCTTTCGGGACCGAAAGCAACGAGATGAGTTCCGCCGACGAATGCACAAACAGGCTTGCCGAACACTTTTTCAACATGGCTTATAATATTGACTACACCGTGATGTCCGCAGCCTGTAAGTACGGCAAGACCGGATGGCGTATTTATGACAAGTACACATTCATCTCGGTAATCATCAATTATATAGTCGTTTCCAAGCTTTACAAAGTCATCGGGACATACAGTTTCAAATTCACAGCTTCGGCCGATGTTTGTAAGTATGTATATGTTTTCTCCAAGCTCGTAGCAGTCAGTGCATAAAGCACGGAACGGTACCTGTTTACGTTGGAGATATGACGGCGAAATACCTGCCATTGTGGGGAAATAAAATTCTCCGTCATCGGTTCTTCGCCAATAGCGTTCGGAAAAAGCATAACGGCTTATATAAACAGGAACGTTTGTTACACCGTTTTCAATCAGGCTAATAATGCCGTCGGTGTGGTCGAAATGACCGTGTGAAAGTACTATTGCATCCAGAGAATGAAGGTCAATACCCAGTGCTTCGGCGTTTTCCAGACATTTACCTGTGCCGGCAGTATCAAGTAGTATCTTTTTGTTGCCAAATTCAATATAGAGCGAAAGACCGAAATCAGCCTTTAATTCCTCATTTGTGCTTATGTTTTCGGCAAGTGCGGTTATTCTAAGCATAGTTTACCTCCGTTTATACAGTGCGGTGAAGAGCAAGCAATAAATATGCTTGTTGTTCAGCATACTGATATTAATTTACTTATTTCTTTAAGTATACACTAATTTTTATATGATAGGGGGATTTTTATGAAAATAAATGAAATTGAAACTCCGGCGCTTATACTGGATAAAAAAATATTTGAGTATAATCTTGAGCGTATGGATCAGCTTCTTGACGGAACAACAATGAAGCTCAGACCTCATTATAAATCAAATAAATGTGCAGAAATAGCTAAACTGCAGATAAAAAGGGGTGCGGCAGGCATTACCTGCGCAAAGTTAGGCGAGGCTGAGGATCTGGC
>JAQXNZ010000041.1 GCA_029098265.1 Clostridia bacterium
GGCTGTTTTTCTGATATACTGTTGAAAACAAAACTTGCTTTGTGAAATATCGAATCAGTATAAGGAGAGAAAATATATGAGAGTAAGCTGGGACGAATACTTTATGCAAATAGCTGAAATAGTAAAAACACGCTCAACCTGTATCAGACGTCAGATAGGCGCTGTTATAGTAAAGGATAACAGAATAATAACAACGGGCTACAACGGCGCACCTTCGGGCTGTAAACACTGTACGGAAATAGGCAGCTGCTACAGACAGGAGCATAATATTCCCTCGGGCGAAAGACACGAGCTCTGCCGTGCCATACATGCCGAGCAGAACGCCATTATACAGGCCGCAAAAATAGGTAATACTACCGACGGAGCAACCATTTATGTTACAAACCAGCCCTGCGTTATTTGCGCCAAAATGTGCATCAATGCAGGAATAAAGAGAATCGTATATAAAGAAAGCTACCCCGACGCCCTTGCCATGCAGATGCTTGAAGAAGCGGGTGTAGAGGTAGTTGTAATGGAGTAAATTATAATATTTTTTTATAAAGCTCGGGTCTGCGGTCTGCTTTAAGATGATAGGAGCTTCTGTAGCTGTCGGCTTCGGCAATATCGATGTCGTACATTATCAGCGCTTCGTCTTCCCTTATGGGTGTAAGCACCTGTCCTGTGGGGCTGACAATCTGTGAGTGACCGGGGTATATATATTTCATTTCTTTTCCCGCACGGTTTACGGCGGCGAAAAATGACTGATTTTCAACAGCTCTTGCCCTAAGAAGAAGGTCGAGATGCTGTATTCTTACATCGGGCCAGTTGGTCATAAGTATTATCAGGCGGCTTTTTTCGGACACAGCCTGAAAAATTTCAGGAAAACGCAGGTCATAGCACAAAAAAGTAGAAACGGTTATGCCGTCTATGTCAAAATATTTTACCGAGTCTCCTTTGGCAAAGAATTTACCCTCGACACCGTGGGAATAGGGGTGTATTTTGGCATATTTGCAGACCACCTTGCCGCTGTCATCAACGGTAACGGCGTAGTTTTTCATACTGCCGTCACTGTCATAAAGGGCAGCACCGAAGGATATGAATATTTTGTTTTCGTATGCCAGACGGCTGAAGAACCTGATGGTTTCGGAATTGTCGGCAGGCTCGGCCAGCTTGTCCATGTTCATGGAGAAGCCCGTCAGCGATACTTCGGGAAAAATAATAATACGGCAGCCGCCCAATGCCGCTTCCGTCACCATTTTTTTCGCTGTCAGTTTGTTGGCTTCTTTGTTTTCGGATATTATGTTTGTCTGTGCAAGTGCTGTTTTCAATGTGTCTGACCTCCCCGATGATTATAATTATATATAGTAGCACTTTTATATTTCAAGTTCAATAAGAGGTGATTAGCAATGAAGATGATTTCCTGGAACGTAAACGGACTTAGGGCGTGCGTTACAAAGGGATTTAAGGAATATTTTGAACAGGCCGATGCCGATATTTTTTCACTGCAGGAGACAAAACTGCAGGAGGGACAGATAGATTTTGCGCCGGAGGGCTATAACTGCTACTGGAACTATGCCGAGAAAAAGGGCTATTCGGGTGTAGCTGTCTTTACAAAGAGGGAACCTGTTTCAGTAAGCTACGGCATAGGCATAGACGAGCATGACCACGAGGGCAGGGTAATAACGCTGGAGTTTGATAATTTCTATCATGTTACCTGCTATACCCCCAATTCCCAGAGTGAAAACGCCAGACTGGGCTACCGCATGCAGTGGGAGGACGATTTCAGAGCCTATCTTAATAAACTGAATGAGAAAAAGCCCGTTATACTTACGGGAGACCTGAATGTTGCCCATAACGAAATAGACCTTAAAAACCCCTCCACAAACAGACACAATGCAGGATTTACCGACGAGGAAAGAGGAAAGATGACAGAGCTTCTCGGAAGCGGATATATTGATACATTCAGATATTTTTATCCCGACAGAACGGGAATATATTCCTGGTGGAGCTATCGCTTCAAGGCAAGAGAAAAGAACGCAGGCTGGCGTATTGACTACTATATTGTTTCCGAAAGCCTTAAGGATAAGCTGGTTTCGGCGGATATACATACAGAGGTCATGGGCAGCGACCACTGCCCCGTGGAGCTCGTTATAGACCTTTGATATGACGCATATTTTAACAGAAATACGAGCATAATAACTCTGCTTATAAAGGGCGGTTACCGTCCTAAGGTGCAGAGAGGATGATGCTTATGTTTTTATATGAAAAGAAGCTGTTTCACCCGGTGGAGGTTGAAAGACCAAACCCTCAGTATGCGGTGCTTATGCAGGAACAGCTGGGCGGCGCCAACGGTGAGCTTAAAGCCGCAATGCAGTATATATCCCAGAGCTTCCGCATAAAGGACAAGGAGATTAAGGAGCTGTTTTTGAATGTGGCGGCAGAGGAACTGGGTCACATGGAAATGGTAGCTCAGACCATAAATCTGCTGAACGGTCACGAGCTTGACAGTGAAGCCGTCGGTGCGGGAGAAATAGAGACCCATACAATGCTGGGACTCAGCCCCGGACTTATGAATTCATCGGGATATTCATGGACGGCGGACTATGTTACGGTTACAGGAGACCTGTGTGCCGACCTGCTGGCCGATATTGCTTCGGAACAGCGTGCAAAGGTAATGTATGAGTATTTGTACAGACAGATAAAGGATAAAAAGGTAAGGGCAACGATTGACTTTCTTCTGAACAGGGAAGAAGCGCACAATCAGCTTTTCAGAGATGCTTTTAATAAGGTAATGGACTCCGGCTCCAACAGAGATTTCGGAACGACAAAGGCCGCAAGAATGTATTTCAACATGACATCACCCGAAAAGGCCGAAAAGCCAAAGGAAATCAACGTCAAGGCACCAAGCTTCAAATAAGGCGAAAGTCTGCCTGCGGCAAAAGGGCGAAAGCCTGGCATAAAGCCTTGCCGCAGACGGCCTGCCGCCGTACATACTTACGAAGCGGAGGGTCATTATGATATGTATCGGTGTTTTTGGTGAGGTATCTGTAAGTTTCGGTTCTCAGCTTGCAAAGAAGTTCTCGGAGACGGGCAGGAGAACGGAGATTTTCAGCGATTTATGTACTGCTCTGGATATACGCAGGGCGCTGGATGATGCAGAAAATACAGGCGTTGATACGGCTGTGGTTTTTACGGATATTTTGACCGGTGTTTATTATGATGTTGTTATATTTGCCTCGGCGGGAAACAGAAAGGACATATCCTCACTCAAGGGCGTCAAAAAAGGCGGCCTTGTAATTGTAAACGCAGACGACTGTCCCGTACTGCCGCATATACTGCCGCACGATGTTTTTGTTATTACCTGCGGCATGAACAGCCGCTCGGCGCTGACGTTTTCGGGAGTGGGTGAAAACAGAAACGGCAGGGAAAGGCTACAGTGCTGTGTGCAGAGAAGAATAAAGACCCTTTCGGGAAAATATATAGAGCCGCAGGAGTTCGGCGTGGATATATCGGGAAACGGCTACCCTCTTTCGGAGGTGCTGCTTATTATGGCGGCTGCTTTGGGCTGCGAAAATACTGCGGTGCTGTGTGATATTTGATGTTCTTAAATCCCCGACAGTGAATAAAATGAATTATCAGTTTATAACAGGCAAATGAAAGAGGGGAAAAACATAATGGAAAACAGCAGAACGGCGGAAAATAATATCGTCAGCCTGTCGGGAACCGTTGCGGAGGAATGCGTATTCAGCCATGAGGTATACGGAGAGGGGTTTTATATATTCAGTCTGGAGGTCAGAAGGCTGAGTGACAATGAGGATATACTGCCCGTTACCGTATCAGACAGGCTTACGGACGTTAAAACGCTTAAGGCCGGCGACAGGGTGAATATAAAAGGACAGCTCAGAAGCTACAACCATTACAGCGCAAACAGAAACAGGCTTATACTCACAGCCTTTGCCAGAGAAATAGAAAGGGACGCAGAGCCCCTTGAAAATCCCAACGAAATATTCCTGAACGGATATATCTGCAAGCCGCCCATATACAGGACAACTCCCTTCGGCAGGGAAATAACGGATATACTTGTGGCGGCGAACCGCAGCTACGGCAAAAGCGACTATATACCGTGCATAGCCTGGGGCAGGAACGCCAGATTTGCGGGAAGTCTGGAAGTAGGCGCAAACATAAGGCTGTGGGGTAGGATTCAGTCCAGAACATATATAAAGCATATATCGGATACCGAGACCGAGGAAAGGGTCGCATACGAGGTATCCATATCAAAAATAGAATTGAACAGCTGACAACAAAAAAGAGCCATCGCTGAGACGGCTCTTTTTGCTGTATGCATGTTGCGGTTTTTCTTATTCCAAAACGTCCTTAAGGGCATCCTTCATGGTATAGAAGCCTGCGGGCTTGCCTGCAAGGAATTTTGCGGCCTTTACTGCGCCTACGGCAAATATCTCCTTGGACATGGCCTTGTGATTTATTTCAATTATTTCGTCTCTGCCGGCAAATATAACGTCATGTTCTCCGACGATGTTGCCGCCTCTGACGGAATGGATACCTATTTCTGTATTTGTACGTTTTTCTCTTACCTGGGAACGGTCATATACATAGTTGTATCTGCTGTCCATAGCCTCGTTGATTGCGTCGGCAATGGCAATGGCTGTGCCGCTGGGAGCGTCAATCTTCTGATTGTGGTGCTTTTCAACAATCTCAATGTCAAAGCCTGATTCCGCAAGGGTAAGAGCCGCCTTCTGAACCAGTGAGAAAAGCAGGTTGACGCCTACGGACATGTTGGCGCTTTTAAGTATGGCTACTTTTTCAGATGCCTCTTTTACCTTGGCGTTGATTTCGTCGGATAAGCCTGTTGTGCATAATACAACGGGTATCTGTTTTTCCACGGCATAGTCAAGCAGTGCGGGAACGGCAGAGGCCGTTGAAAAGTCGATTATTACGTCTGCCTCGGTATCACAGAGGGCAGGTGTTTTGTATACAGTGAAGTCGGGGCTGTCGCCGAAGGGGTCGATACCTGCCGCAATAACGCAGTCGTTATCGTCCTTAACAAGATTGCAGACCACATGACCCATCTTGCCTGAACAGCCGTGCATGATTATTTTTGTCATAGTTTTACCTCATTTTAAAAGACCGAATTTTGTAAGCTCATTTTTAACAAATTCCTTGTGGGCGTCGCTCATTTCCACAAGGGGAAGGTGACATTCGCCGACATTGAAGCCAAGCATATTCATGGCGCCCTTTACGGGGATAGGATTTACCTCGCAGAACATGGCATCAAATACACCGAGTATGCCGAGCTGAATTTCACAGGCCTTTTTATAGTCGCCCTCCCAGAAGGACTGGCAGAGGTCGTGCATTTCATCGGGAATGATGTTGGATGTAACGGAAATAACTCCCTTGCCGCCCAGTGAAAGAATGGGAAGTGTCTGGTCGTCGTTTCCTGAGTAAATATCGAAATCGGGTCCGCATAAAGCCGCTGTCTTGGCAACCTCGGAAATATCTCCGCTGGCTTCCTTAACGCCGATAATGTTGGGAACCTTGGAAAGCTCCTCACATGTTTCGGGTGCAATTCTCATACCTGTTCTTCCGGGTACGTTGTAGAGAATGATAGGAATATTTACTGCCTCGGCAATTGCTTTATAATGAGCCACAAGACCTTTCTGTGTTGTCTTGTTGTAGTAGGGTGTTACAAGAAGAAGTCCGTCTGCTCCTGCTTTTTCGCATGCCTTTCCGAGTTCGATGGCATGGGCTGTATCGTTGCTACCCGCACCTGCTATTACGGGAAGTCTCTTGTTTACATGCTCTGCCGCAAGTCTTACGCACTCAACCTGGTCTTCATCGGAAATTGTGGAAGCCTCTCCGGTTGTTCCGCAGATAAGAAGGGCATCTGTTTTGTGGGCAAGATGATAGTCAAGAAGCTCAATGAGCTTTTCAAAATTTACGGAACCGTCCTCTTTGAACGGTGTTACGAGTGCAACGCATGCGCCTGTGAATAATGACATAGTATATACCTCCAACCTTATTGTTATTGTTTTTCAAAGCCGTATAAAAAGGGCTGAATTTTTTTCATTTATAAGAGTATACAATATTATATGCCTTTAAATCAATACAAATATAAAATTTATTTCAGTGGATATACAGTATTTATATAGTATAAACGGCAGGCCGGCGGAATCAGATAATGAAAAACCGCTTACAGTCTGCCGTTATATTATAATAGGGTTTAAAATTAATTCATTGCTTCTGCCAGCATCAGAGCAATCTGAACGGCATTTGTAGCCGCACCCTTTCTGATGTTGTCGGCAACTACCCAAAGGTTTATTCCGTTTTCAACGCTTTCATCACGTCTGATACGGCCTACATATACCTGGTCTGTGCCTGTTGCATCAATGGCAAGGGGATATTTATCGTTGGCGGGATCGTCAACAACAACTACTCCGGGAGCCTCTGAGAGTATCTTCTTAACCTCGTCGATATCAACGGGGTTTTCAAACTCTACGTTTACTGACTCAGAATGGCTGTTGAATACGGGAACACGAACTGTTGTAGCAGTTACTTTAAGCTCGGGATGATGAAGAATCTTTCTTGTTTCCCAAATCATCTTCATTTCTTCCTTTGTATAGCCGTTGTCCATGAAAATGTCTATATGAGGGAGACAGTTGCCTGCGATGGGGTGAGGGAACTTTTTGGGAGCTTCACCCTTAAGACCGTTTTCAAGGTCATTCCAGCCTGCTACGCCTGCGCCTGAAACAGCCTGGTATGTAGAGTATACAACACGTTTGATTTTGTATTTGTCATCGAGGGGCTTAAGAACCGCAACAGCCTGTATTGTTGAGCAGTTGGGGTTTGCGATTATGCCGCTGTTCCAGCTGATATCTTCGGGATTGCACTCGGGAACTACAAGGGGAACCTTGGGGTCCTGTCTCCACTGGGCTGAGTTATCAACTACAATAACGCCGTGTTCTGCCGCAATGGGTGCAAATTTGGCGCTTGTTGAGCCGCCTGCGGAAAAGAGGGCAATGTCGATGGGTTTGTCAAAGGAATGCTCTGTAAGCTCCTCTACAACATATTCCTTGCCGTCATATTCCATTGTTTTTCCGGCTGAACGCTTTGAAGCCATAAGATAAAGGTTGTCAATGGGGAAATTTCTTTCTTTAAGCACCTTTAAAAATGTTCTGCCTACCATGCCTGTCGCGCCTACTACAGCGAGATTGACCTTTTTCATTGAATATTACACTCCCTTTATGCATTATCTTTTTTCAAAAACAAGATGAATTCAAATTTGTTTTCTATACTATCACCAAAGTCAGGCAGTGTCAACAAAATTAGCACTTTGAACTTATAAATATGCAATAGTATGAGAATACTCTTTAATATAAGAACTATGAAGGAGGAGCATTGAATGAGAGGAAAAAAGGCAGAAAAGGAAAAAGGACAGGCAAAGGAAAGAAAAGGGAAAAAGGACAAGCCGCTTTTTGACCTTTCCACGGAGGTGGGTAGGCTGAAGCTGGAAATAGCCGAGGAGCTGGGGCTTAAGGACAAGATAGAAAAAAGCGGCTGGAAAAGCCTGACCTCCAAGGAAAGCGGAGCAGTGGGAGGCAAGCTTTCGGGAAAATTAAGACAAAATAAAGAAAAAGACGAATAAAAGGCATATAACAGTTGAAATTGGCTGTCAAATTAATTATAATTACTTAGTTATAGATTTTTTTAGAATGATTTAGGCTTTTAACAATGAAGTATGTAAAAGGGTGAACGGTTTTGGGAGCGTATGAAAGCTTTGCGTCGGTATATGACCTGTTTATGAGCGATGTGGACTATGACCGATGGGTGGAATATGTCGAGGAGATATGGAAGAAATTCAATATAAAGCCGGAGCTGGTATGTGAGCTGGGCTGCGGAACGGGCAGCATAACTCTGCGTATGGCAAAAAAAGGCTATGACATGATAGGCATAGACAATTCCGCCGATATGCTTTCCGAGGCCAGGGAAAAATCCGGTGACGAAAATCTTGATGTGCTGTTTCTGCTTCAGGATATGAGGGAGTTTGAGCTCTACGGCACGGTAAGCTCCGTAATATGCCTGTGCGACAGCATGAACTATATCACCGAGGACGAGGACATGCAGGACGTTTTCAATTTGGTGAACAACTATCTTGACCCAGGCGGACTGTTCGTTTTTGACCTTAATACTGAGTATAAGTTCAGGGAGATATATGCGGACAATACGTTTTCGCAAACCGATGACGACGCCGTATACCTTTGGGAAAACTATTACGATGAGGATGAGAAAATAAATGAATACTATCTCAACCTTTTCGTAAAAAACGGAAACGGTACATATAACAGAACCATCGAAGAGCATTACGAAAGAGCATACAGCCTTGACGAGATAAAGGGCTTCATTGAAAAAAGCGGAATGAAATTTGAGGCGGCATACGATGCGTTTACCTTTGAGCCGGTAAAACCCGACAGTGAGCGTATATATGTCGTTGCCAGAGAAGTATTGAAAAAGGAGAAATGAAAATGGGTGACTATATACTCAGAGCTACGGCGGCCAATGACTGTGTAAGAGCCTTTGCCGCCACCACCAGAGAAACCGTACAGAAGGCAAGGGAGCTTCACAACACAACTCCCGTTGTTTCTGCGGCGCTGGGAAGACTGCTTACGGCAGGTGCAATGATGGGCGTTATGCTTAAAAGCGACGATGACCTTGTAACATTACAGATAAAGGG
>JAQXNZ010000042.1 GCA_029098265.1 Clostridia bacterium
CCAAGCTTCGGCGGTGCAATACTTGCGGCGGTCGGCTGCGGAGAATATGACAGTGTTGAGGAAGCGGCGGAGAGTATCGTCAAGGTTAAGGACAGAATTGAGCCAAACGCAGAAATTGCGGCAAAATACGAAAGTAAATACAGAATATTTAAAAGGCTTTATCCTTCATTAAAGGATATTTACAGCGAAATGTAAATCACTGCATGTATGATATGTACCCTCTTTATCGGACAAAAATCCGGCAAGGAGGGTTATTATTTATGGGCAAAATAAATCGCAGGTCGGATTTACTCCGACCTGCGTCTATTCCTGTATTTGCCCCAGACTGTAGACAAATTCAACTAATTATTAGAAATCACTGATATAAGCCCAAACAACCGGGAAAGGTTCGGAAAACCGGGAAGTTTTTCTGAGGCTTTAAACTGCGGAGGAATTCACTTCCGCCGCAGAGAAGTCCTGAGACACAAGCTGTGCGCAGTGTCAGGACTTCATACATCAATTTAAACAAGTCGAAAACCTGTTTTCGACTTAGTGTCGACTTTGTCGACACTTATACTTCTACTATTCCCTTCGTTGTCAGTCTTATGGACGGTATAACCGTCAGCGCTACAAAGCCCAGTGTCATAAAAGGGTCAATTTCGGGATTTACGCCAAGTTCTGCGGCTATTCTGTGCAGTTCGTCCATGTCGGCGGATACGTCCTCAATGGGTCTGTCGCACATAAGTCCCGCAAGGGGCAGTGCAAGCTGTCCTATTATCTTTCCGTCAAGGGCTATGGCAAGACCGCCGTTGTTGGCTCTGACGCAGTTTGCGGCTACCGCCATATCCTCTGAATTCTTACCCGCTACAATAAGGTTGTGATTGTCGTGGGATATGCTGGTGGCAATGGCGCCCTTTTTAAGACCGTAGCCTGCAAGATAGCATTTTCCGATATGCCCCGTGCCCTTGTGTCTTTCACATACGGCAAGCATGGAGCAGTCGGATATATCGGAGGTGATTATTTTTTCGGTTGTTATCTGCTTGTTGTGAAGTCCTATGACGGTGTATGTATCCTGCTTTTCTATCTCGAAGTCGGAGGGCACAAGCTCCTTTATGTTGAAGGTGTGCTTTACTCTGAGCATAAGCTTTTTGTCTACCTTGGGATGCTCGAAGGAAATAAGCCCGTTTTCTTTGCTGTATATCTCCTTGCCTTCTTTGTATACCGATAAAATGTTGAGAGCCCGTATGTCGTCCACAACAGAGAAATTGGCCTTGTAGCCTATGCCGATAGCGCCCACATCGGGTATCCTGAAATGCTTTGCTGTGTTTATCGTAGCCGTTTTTATGGCAAGTATGGGATTTGCTCCGAGGGAAACGGCCTTTTTGACAATATAGTCCATGTGACCTTGCTTGAGTATGTCGCCCGGGTGCTTGTCGTCACTGCAGGTCATGCAGCGGAAATGGTATTTTTCGTCGAAAAGCTTTACAAGAGCTTCCACATTTTTGGCGGCTGTGCCCTCTCTTATGGCTATCCACATGCCTTTTCTCAGTTTTTCAAGGGCTTCCTCCAAAGTAGTGCACTCATGGTCGGAGGTTATTCCCGATGTTATGTATGCGTTGAGGTTTTTGCCCACAACTCCGGGGGCATGACCGTCTATCTTTTTGCCGTAGGCAAGGGTTGAATCTATTTTTTCCAAAAGCTCAAAGTCCTTGTCGAGTACACCGGGGCAGTTCATTACCTCGCCGAGACCCAGAACTCTGTCCTCACGAAGATAGGGAACCAGCTCATGGTGGGTGAGTGTAGCGCCGTTTTCCTCTCCCGGAACGGCAGGAACACAGGAAGGCAGCATTATATATACGTCAAGGGGCAGGTCTGCTGTGCTCTGGAGCATATAGTCAATGCCGTCGGTGCCGATAACGTTGGCTATCTCATGGGGGTCGGCCACAACCGCCGATGTGCCGTGGGGGATTACTGCCTTGGCAAATTCGTAGGGAGAGACAATGGACGACTCAAGATGTATATGGGCGTCTATGAAAGAGGGTATAACTGTCTTTCCCTTTAGGTCTATCTCCGTACTTCCGCTGTAATCGCCTATGCCGACGAAGTAGCCGTCCTTTATGGCTATGTCTCCGTCCAATAACTCGTTTGTGAATACGTTTACATATTTTGCGTTTCTGAGAACTATGTCAGCCTTTTGATATCCCAGTGCGGAATCGATTCTGTCATTCATATCTGTTCCTCCCTTTCTGCCTTTGAAAACAAAGCTGTGCGGGGCGAACGGAAGCCTTTGCTCCCGATAAGCCGCTCTGATTGGCTGTGTTTTCGGCATGTTATTTTTTATAGTATACTATAGAAAATGTCAAAATACCATTATTTGCTGATAATTTTGCATACATATTGAGCGTAGGTTTTGACAAAGGCCGTATCGGCAGACTATAATAAAAGTATACATAATAACAGCAATACTACGGAGGAGCATCAATGGCAAAGGTAACTTATTTATATCACAGCGGATTTATGGTAGAGACAGAGAATAACTGTCTTGTTTTTGACTATTATACAGATGGCGGCAGGGTGAATAATATCGACCTTTCGGCCTTTAAAAATAAAAATGTATTCGTATTTGTTTCCCATTTTCATCAGGATCACTATGACAGGGAAATATTCAAGTGGAAGGACATGAACGTCAGATATGTGCTCTCCAAGGACTGTAAGTATGACAAAAGCATTGAAAACGTCACCGTGGTCAGCGCAAACAAGGGCTATGTAATAGACGGGTTGGCGGTGGAAACGCTGAAGTCCACAGACGAGGGCGTGGCCTTTATAGTACATGCCGACGGACTGACCGTATACCATGCCGGAGACCTGAACTGGTGGCACTGGAACGGCGAAAGCGACGCCTTCAACAACATGATAAAGAAGCAGTATACCTCGGAGATTGACAAGATAAAGGGAATGAATGTGGACATCGGCTTTGTTCCCGTTGATACAAGGCTTGAGGACAAATACATACTTGCCATAGACTATCTTATGAGAAATGTGGACGTAAAGCATATTTTCCCCATGCATTTCTGGCAGGATTACAGAATATTCGATTTCCTTGACAGGGACAACAGGACAGAGGAATACAGAGACCGCATAGAGCGCATAGAAGGCCCCGGGCAGGTGTTTGAGCTGTGACAAAGGACGAGGTAAAAAGCGCATTGCTATCTTTGGCGGAGGAGGACTATAGAAAGTTCAGTGAAAAGCTTAACCCTTCGGAATCAAGGGTGCTGGGAGTAAGAAGCCCTGCCATGAGAAAGACCGCCAAGGCGTTGGCAAAGGACGGCTGGAGGGAATATACAGACAGTCTTGATAAGGATGACAGCTACGAGGAAAAGCTTGCCGCCGGAATGAGCATATATTATGCGAAGACAGACATTAACGAGAGAATAAAGTATACCGAAAAAATAATGCCCTTCATAGACGGCTGGGCGGTGTGCGACAGTATATGCTCCACCATAAGGCTGAAAAAGGACGAAAGGGAGACCTTTTGGAGCTATCTGAAAGAATGCGCCGCTTCGGGAGAGGAATTCCGCACGAGGTTCGGTCTTATCGCCATGCTCCACGAATATATCGACGGAGAGCATATAGACGATATACTTGACATAATAGATAACATATCATATAACGGCTATTATGCGTCAATGGGAGGCGCATGGCTTTTAGCGGACTGCATGGTGAAATTTCCCGAAAAGACCTATGAGTATATGCAGGACAACAAGCTTGACGATTGGGTGTATAATAAAGCCATAACAAAAATGAGGGAGTCCTACAGGGTGGATAAGGCCATGAAGGACGAGCTTAAAACAATGATGAGAAAGTAAATCATACCGGCAGAGGTAAACGGCTTGGTACGGCAGACCACGGGAATAGTATTCCGATTCTGCTTCGCCGCAGGGAGGTGTTTTTTATGCTGGATTACGAACTGAAAAGAATGGTCAACAAGGACATAGAGCTGTGCCGTGAGGAATGGGACAACTATTCCTTTGACTGGGAGAGAATGGGCCGCCTGTTTGAAAAGATGATAAACAGATATATCGGTATTATTGACGGCTTTGACAAGGACCTCAACGTAATATCGGGCTATGAAAAGAAGAACACAAGCGGCGATACCTACAGAAACAACATCAGCATAATAATAAAACGTCTGGAGGCCTTCCGTGACAACGGCTATAAAAATGAGGGACTGCATAAGGAGACCAACAAGGACTTCAACATAAGCAGGTATGATATGGAGGCCTTCAATGAGGCCAGAATGGTGCTGGACGCCTCAGAAAGCTTGACGGAAGCGGATAAGGCAGAGGTATCCCAAAAGCTTGACGAGATTGAGGGTATATGCTCCTCTAATGATGAGCCCACGGAAAAGTGGAACAGGCTCAGACCCTACGTTTTATGGCTCAGCGGAAAGAATTTGGTCATTACTTCGCAGATTATGCCGCTGCTTTCCATGCTGGAATAGAGCGAAAAATTTAGTATATTGGCATCACGATGCCGAGGCTTCAATGTGAGCTAGTACACACTCCGAGGTGGGTGGGTTTAGCAATCCGAAGCCTCGGCTTTTAAATTTTGGTTTATCGGCATCACGATGCTGAGGCTTTAAATCGAGTTTGTACACACTCCAAGGTGGTGGAGTTGGCTTTCCGAAGCTTCGGCTTCTAATTTCTGTTTTTTGCTGTCCCAGCGAGTGCACGCAGGGGAAGGAGACCATTCGGAGTACGCCTTAGCACACCCAACGGCGCAATGTACTAATTGAGTAGGTGCGTTATAGGCTGTGAACATTGCAGGCCGTAGGGCGTCTAACATCGAAGCCCATTGTCTCCTGTCCTCTGTTCGCTTGTCTTGCCTT
>JAQXNZ010000043.1 GCA_029098265.1 Clostridia bacterium
CCTTTGAATGGCAATTTGTGCTCTGCCGCAGAGCAAGCTCAACTTCGCCAAAGGCTGCGTTTCGCTTTCGGCATTCGCCGAATACAGAATGAAAGGTGCGTCTACAGTATCTGCGAATCGCAGAGCAAGCTCAACTTCGCCAAAGGCTGCGTTTCGCTTTCGGCATTCGCCGAATACAGAATAAAAATTGATAATAAAACAGAATATAAATACTCTGTTTTACCATCAATTTTCATCCTGTGCTCTGCGAAAAGCTTACAATTTTATTAACAATTTCAAACAAATTACTTTACATAAAAATATTATGTTAATATAGGTATACGGTGATAAAAATGAGAAACAAAAAAACAGATGCCGCACTGGCGGTCGTAATAATTGCTGCTGTGGCTACAATAATATCCGTTAATAGGGACAGAAGCTCCGATACTAATGATGAAGCGGACAATATGGCTGTGCTTCATACAACCGTTGAAAACGGTGTTGTGGAGAGCACAGACGATATATATACACAGCTTGACACCTATTCAAGCAGTCTTGATACCAATTCGGTATATGACTCCGCCCATATTGAAAAGGGTGAGCTGGTGGTGTTCGCCAAGGGCTCGTCAGCCATAGTTATTGACGGAGAAATGTCGGCTGTCTGCAATGACGGACTTATAAATATCACCGACGGAACTTTGCTTAAGGCGGGAGAAAAGGTCGATAATAATAATCTTTATGTATTTAAAGAAGAAGACAGCGGTCTCTATGCTGTAAGCGAATCCGAAATTTTCGTAAAAGGCGGATACGAAATAACGAAATAAGCAGGGAGTGATATGATGAAAAAACACTTAAAGTCCGCTGTATCTGCTTTGATGACATTAAGCCTTGTGATGGGTATTTCCGCACCGGCTTTTGCTGACAAGCTATACAGTGAGAAAACAGAGGAAATAGTAACCAAGGGTGTAACCTATGGCTATGAACACCGTCTGGCAACCGATGGCTGGCAGAACATACATACTCTTACTATCGACCTGACATCTGACAATGTAAAAATTGCTCCGGTTGAGAGCTCAACCGAGTATGGACTTAAGGAAACAGCATTAAAACTGCTCAACGACAGCGGAGCCGTAGCCGGCGTAAATGCCGATTTCTTCGGACTTAAAGGCTCATATTCTGCATCCTTCGGTCCTGTTATTGCTGACGGCGAATTGATTTCCGTAGGAACCGATAAAAACCTCAATTCCAAGGAATATGCCGCATATTTTATGACTGACAGCGGAAACAGCTTTATTGACTATCTCAGATTTACGGCGGACTTCGTAAATGACGCCGGTGCAAGGCTTGAGCTTGCGTCAATCAACAAGATTACAGAGCTTGTATATCCCATGTATTTCAATTCCTCAGCCGCTTCAAGTACTGCGGATATTGATAAAAGAATTGACGGACTTGTTAAGCTTGTAGTTGTTAACGACACAATAACCTATATATCCGCAGCGGGTGAAACAGTTAACTGCCCCGACGGCGACGGATATGTAATAATAGTAAAAGGCACTTATGCTAACTATGCGAAGGAAAACTTCAAGGTCGGTGACCATGTATCCACAAGGATTGAGTCATCCATAGACCTTGACTCCATTAAAACTGCCGTCGGCGGTGCAGGCAGGATACTCGTAAACGGCGAAAAGGTTTCAGACGGAACTATAATATCGGGCAGACAGCCCAGAACAGCCCTGGGAATATCACAGGACGGCAAAAAGCTCATACTAATGGTTGTAGACGGCAGAGGAGACAGCATTGGAGCCACCCATGACGAAATGGCCGCATTGATGAAGGAATACGGCGCTTATAACGCCATGCATCTGGACGGCGGCGGCTCAAGCACAATGGTGGCAAATACAGTCAACGACGATTCCAACGAAATTAAAAATACGGTTTCGGAGGGCACACCCAGAAAAATAATGACTGCTCTCGGCGTATTTAATACCTCAAAGACAGGCAGCCTTTCAAAGCTTGTTCTTGAGGCTGACACGGAAAGAGCCTTTGTGGGCGAGGGCGTAAAGCTCAGTATCAAGGGCTATGACAGCTATTATAATAAGGTAAGCATAAATGACAGCGCCGTTAAATACACAGTTGTCAGCGGCAATGCCACTGTAAGCGGCGGAATACTTACGGCCCATGACGTCGGAGAAGTAACGGTAGCGGCAGAATATAACGGATATACAGCGCTCACAAGCGTTGTGTTTGCATATCCGAATTCTATGACACCTTCAGCAGGCACCATAAGCTTAGGCAAGGGACAGAGCATAACGCTTTCCTTTACAGGAACAGACTCCGAGGGTTATTCGGCACCGATTTCATCGGGCAGTATAACCTATGAGCTTTCAAACAGCAGTCTCGGAACAATCAATGCAGGAACAGGAACCTTTACAGCGGCTGAAAACGGCATAGGCTACATAACATGTACATACGGTACAGCCATTTGCTATATTGCTGTTTCGGTCGGCGGAACACTTAAAACCGTAGAGTCCTTTGAGGGTGGAAATTCAGCGGCATTCAGCTCTTATCCTGCAACAGTAACCGGTTCAGCAGCTGTTACAGGTGACGCTTCAAACGGCAGCAGGGGACTTACACTTAAATATACCTTTGCTCAGAGCGATGATACACAGGCGGCCTATGCAAAGCTGACAAGCCCCATAGTGCTTAACGGTACACCCGAAACCATAACCATGTCCGTAAAGGGCAACGGCAGTGACCAGTGGCTCAGAGGAAGAATTACCGATGCTTCGGGCAATACTTATACCATAGACTTTTCAAAGGGACTTAACTGGACAGGCTGGAAAGACCTTACTGCGGATATTCCATCGGAGGTTACATATCCCGTAAAGCTTGAGACTGTATATGTGGCGGCGCTTTCCAATACAAATACCGCCGAACAGTCTGTTTCCTTTGATAACATAAGGGCTGTGGTTGCGGACGGCGTATCAAACGTGCCTGCAAATCCCGGTTTCATTGACAATCAGAATGTAAATATAGATAATAAGGTAGACGGCTCATTCTATATTACTTTGTGCGGAAGCGTTGTATATTCGGGAGAAAACAGACCTTCAAACTATACCGATGCAAGAGTAAGCGTAAACAATGCCCTCCAAAAGAAAAGTGACCTTATGATATATGCAGGAAGCTGTGACATATCGGCAGGTTCATCTGTAGAGACCGTAAAATACGGCTCAACCTATGCTTTCCATAACTATTCTGCGGCAAATGTAAGCATTGTGGAGCTTACAGCCAAAAACGGCGGATTGAGAAATACTCAGCCCAGCCAGTGGCAGAAGTTTACGGCGGATATAAGTGCGGCGGGCAATAAAAACGTTATTTTTGTAATGGACGTTACTCCGAGCAATTTCAGTGATAAGCTTGAAGGAGAACTTTTCAGGAGTGCGCTTAATACAATTAAAAACAGCGGAAAGAATGTCTATGTAGTATCAGCCAGCGGCACATCTGCATGGAATACGGTAAAGGACGGCATAAGATATATAAATCTTCCGAGCCTTTGGAATTCCAACGGAACTCTTAATAAACAGTATGAGGTTCTTACAATTAAGGCAGATGCTAACGGAATGTGCTATGATTTAGAGACGATATTCTAAAAACTAATCCCACCGCAGTGTAAGCTGCGGTGGGTAATTGCGGTTATAATAACAGCATCGGTATGCAAATATTTATAAAGCGGTTTATAGATTTTTGCATACTGATGAGAAAACAAGAGGTACAATATATGTCTGAAAACAATGAAAAAACGGTAAGAGCGGCCACAACGATGATGCTCATTACACTGGTTGGAAAAATACTGGGACTTTTAAGGGATACACTGCTTGCGGCTAACTACGGCATGAGTATGCAGGCAAATGCGTTCCAGACAGCCAGCAGAATACCGAGAGTGTTCTTTGATGCAATATTTGCGTCTGCCATATCCGCCAGCTTTATACCGATATTTAACGAAAGCCTTGAGAAAAAGGGCAGAGACGCAGCTTTTGGCTTCTCCAATAAATTTATAACGCTCATAGGCATTGTCACAGCTGTATTTACGGCGGTCGGCATTGTATTTGCACCTCAGCTTACAAATCTGTTCTCACCCGGCTTTGATGCGGAAACGGCACAGCTTTCAACAGAACTGCTGAGAATAATGTTCCCTACGGTCATTTTTACAGGAATTGCCTATTCCTTTGTGGGAATACTTCAGTCCTTTGACGAATTTACAATACCTGCGGCGCTGAGTATAGTGTCTAACGGAATAATAATAGTCTATTATCTCTGCCTGAATAAATCCTTCGGCATATACGGTCTTGCGGTAGCACTTCTTATCGGCTGGGCAATGCAGGCAGTAATGCAGATACCGAGCCTTATCAAAAAGGGCTACAGATACCAACCTGCCTTTAAATTCAGAGAGGACGACAGTATCAAAAAGGTGCTTGCGCTTATGGTACCCGTTATGGTCAGCACTTGGGTTCAGCCCATTAACGTAGCCATAAACACAAGATACGCCTCCCGTCTCTATTCAGGCGCCGGTGTATCTGCCATTGAATACGCAAATAATCTGTATACGATAATCGTAGGCGTTTTTGTTCTTTCGGTGGCTAATGTAATATTCCCGAGACTTTCAAGAATGACTGCCAATGACGATAAAAATTCTGTGTTTGATACGGTAATTATGACGCTGCGAGTACTTTCGTTTATAATAATACCAATGACTTTAGGTGTTATGACATTAAGCGAGCCTATCATCAACCTGATATATCAGAGGGGTGGATTTACTGCCGCCGATACATCCATAACCGCAGGCGCATTATTCTATTTTTCGCTGGGTATGTTCGGTTACGGCTTCCAGACTATTATATCCAGAGCCTTTTACGCAGAACAAAACGGAAAGGCGCCCTTTATTGCGGGTCTTGTGTCAATAGTTGTCAATGTTGTTCTCTGTCAGCTCCTTGTGGGCCCCATGTCCGTTAAGGGTCTTGCATTGGCCTCTGCCGTTTCCTCTACGGTATACGGATTAACTCTTTATATACCTTTAAGACGCAGGCACAGGGACGCAGATATGAACGGCTTCGGAAAGTCAATTATCAAAATGATAATATGCTCACTTATTATGGCTGCGGCTGTATTTGCTGTAAAGGGATTGCTGTGGCAGTCAGACGGCTCTATGGTAATGAAAATATTAGCTGTAGGTATTTGTGTTATTGTCGGAATAACGGTATATGTAATAATGTGCATGGTAACAAGGCTTTATGAGGCTCGTTTGGCATTGGGCTTTGTAAAGGGTATGATAAGCAGAAGAAAAGGAACGGAGGATTAATGGTGTCAGAAATACTGAAAAACAGTTTAATATACAATCTGCTGGCTTCGGCGGCCGCATGGTTTTCCGCACAGTTTTCAAACAGCCGTATAATAAACAGATTTTTATACGAGGGAGATACACTGGCAGTATCCGAGGGAAGCATTTTCACAAGGATTTTCAATGCTGTTGTCAATGCGTTCCGCTGGCTGTTTGATAAGCTTAGACTGACAAAGCTACTCGAGGGAAGCATATTCAAGATGACGTTTTTATGGTGCTTCCTTGTATTTGTACTGGCACCTGTTCTGCCTACTATGCTGGTTTTGGCTTTGACACTGGTCTGCTTCGGCTCTCTGGCTCTCAGACTGTTTACGGAAAGGGATTTTGAACTGAGACATTTTGCACTGAACAAATTTGTTCTTATATATGCTCTTGTTTATTTTATATCCACCTTTACATCGGTAAATGTCAGGGGAAGCCTGCTGGGCGGTGTGCTTACAACGGCCTTTATACTTTTCTATTTTGTTGTTATTAATGCCGTAAGGACAAAGAAACAGCTTCATGTGCTTACATTCTGCTTTGTATGCTTCGGTGTTCTTATATCCTTTTATGGTTTTTACCAGTATTTAAACCCGTCCAAGTTCAGCGGCTCGTGGGTCGATAAGGAAATGTTTTCGGATATAGGCTTCCGTGTATATTCCACATTGGGCAATCCCAACGTACTTGGCGAGTATCTTCTGCTTTTGATACCGTTTGTCGTTGCCTATTTCTTCAGTGTCAGGGGGATAATAAAAAAGGGCTTTTTCTTCATTATCGGCTGTATACTTATGCTTTGCCTAATACTGACATACTCCAGAGGCTGTTGGCTCGGTATACTTCTTGCGGCTGTAGTTTTTCTTATACTGCTGGACAGAAGATTTATTATTCTTATATTGATAGGTCTTGCGGCATTGCCCTTTATACTGCCCGAAACCATAATTAACAGGTTTATGAGTATCGGAAATATGTCGGACTCATCCACCAGCTATCGTTTCTATATATACATGGGCACACTCAGCATGCTTAAGGATTACTGGCTCTGCGGTGTAGGCCCAGGAACTGCGGCTTTTAATATGGTTTATCCGTCATACGCATACGACTCCATAACCGCTCCACATTCCCATAACCTCTATTTACAGGTAATGTGTGATTCTGGAATATGCGGCGAACTGGTATTTATTGCACTTATATACAGAGCATACAAAACTCTTTGTATCGGACTTAAAAAGGCGGCAAAGAAGGATAAGATATTTATAATAGGAGCCATATCGGCACTGAGCGGATTTTTCCTGCAAAGTATGTTTGACTATACGTTCTATAACTACAGAGTGATGTTCCTCTTCTGGGCTGTACTGGGACTTTCGGTACTCTATGCTAATACGGACGTGCTTGAGGAGGACAGAAGATGATAAAGGTACTGAACATAATAAGTGACAGCAACATAGGCGGCGCAGGCAGATGTGTGCTGACCTTTCTTAAATACTTTGACCGCAGTAAATTTGAGGTGAAGGTGGTTGTGCCTGAAAACAGCCTGCTGATTCCCGAAATCAATAAGCTGGGCATAGAAACCATAGAGGCCGGCTCCATTGCCGAAAGGTCGCTGAGCCGTGAGGGCATAAAGGAGCTTAAAAAAATAATAAAGTCCGAGGACTGCGACATTGTCCACACCCACGGCAACATGAGCGGAAGAATAGCGGCAAAGCAGTGCGGCAAAAAAGTTGTTTACACAAGGCACTCCGTATTTCCCGTAAGCGCTAAGATAAGCAAAGGAATCGGCAAAAAAATAAACGGCGCAGTAAATATGCACTACGCCGATGACATTATAGCCGTGGCGGAGGCTGCTAAAGAAAATCTTACCGACAGCGGTATAGCCGCAGACAGAGTAAAGGTAATTTTAAACGGCGTAGAACAGCAGACAAGGGCTTCAGATGAAACTGTCAGAGCGCTCAAAAACAAGTACGGCATATCCGATAATGACTTTACTGTAGGAATAATGGCCCGAATAGAGGAAGTCAAGGGTCATATCTACCTGATAGAAGCGGTTGAGAAAATAAAAAACAGCGGCAGAAAAATAAAAGCTCTCATAATAGGCACAGGAGCTCTGGAGGAAGAACTCAAAAAGACGGTGGCTGACAAAGGGCTTTCCGATACTGTTATATTTACGGGATTTATAAAGAATGTCAACGAAGTGTTAAGCATACTTGATGTGCAGATAAACGCTTCCTACGGTACGGAGGCTACAAGCCTTTCGCTGTTAGAGGGCATGAGCTTAGGAATACCTGCCGTAGTCAGTGATTACGGCGGAAACCCGGGAGTTATAACCCACGGCGAGAACGGATATATATTCAGGCTTAAGGACAGCGACGACATGGCAAAGTATATTCTTAAGCTTATGGATGATAAAGATACCTATGAGTATATGTCAAGGCGTTCCAAGGAAATATTCAATGAAAAATTCACGGCGGAAATATACGCCCGTAATATAGAAGCGGTATATGAGGGACTAATGAAAAAATAAGAGGTGCGATATGGCAGAGAAAAAGAAATTCAAAATCAATTTTTTTGATGTGGTAATTATACTTATAGTAATATGTGTAGGTGCGGGACTTTATGTTTTCACACACAGAGATACTACTGTAGAAACAAAGAAGCTGACCTATATGATAGAGATAAACAAGGCAACACCGGGTCTTGAGAACTATATCAGAATAGGCGATAACCTTACGGAAAATACAAAAAACTATAACATGGGCAAGGTAGCGGCAGTTGAGACAATACCCTATACAAAGCTCACTCCCGATTACGAGAACAATGTTTTCAGAGATTCCGTTGACCCTACCTGCGAAACAGTGCTAATAACCGTTGAAGCTAATGTAACTGAAAGCCCCAGCGGATTTGCCGTAGACGGACAGTATGTTGTAAGAGCCGGAACGGAGATATTCGTCAAAGGCGAGGGCTATGCAGGCGAAGGCTATATTGTTAAGGTAAACAGATAAGGAGGCGGAAGAGATGGGAAAAGAAAGAAGAGGAAAATTCAATATACTTGACCTGGCAGTTGTTGTCATTATTCTTGTCCTCATATTCGGAGCCGTTTATAAGTTCAGAGGACTTGACAAGACAAGCAAATCAGCCTCAATGGAGACTGTGACCTATGAGATGACAGTAGAATCTCTCAGAAACTATGCCTTTGACAACCTGCAGGTAGGCGATACAGTATTTGACTATACATCGGGCAATGCTATAGGAACTATAACAAACATCGAGTGGAGGGACGCTACAGACCCCTTCTATACAACAGACGGACAGACCATAGAGGCTCCCGTGGAAAACAGATATGACGCCGTTATAACTATAGAAGCACAGGCAACAAATGTTGACGAAGTGTACTTTGTTGACAAGACATACGAGCTCTGTGTCAACTCCAAGAGAAAGATATATACAAAGTACGCAGACTGTACGGCGGTAATTACCGGAATAAACAAGTAATCCGCTAAAGGAGCATAAACATGGGTAAGAAATATAAAATACTTATGACGACAATGGGCCTTAACATAGGCGGTGCGGAGACCCATATTGTTGAGCTTTCCAAGGAACTTAAAAAGCGCGGCTATGATGTCATGGTGGCCTCCAACGGCGGTGTGTATGTCGATGAGCTGAAGGAAGCAGGAATCAAACATTTTGACGTTCCGCTTAATACAAGAAATATAGGCAAAATGCGTACCTCGCTTAAGCTTCTCAGAAAAATAATAATCGATGAAAAGGTTGATATTGTACATTCACATGCCAGAATACCGGGATTTATTACCGGTATACTTCACCGTTCTATGGACTTTACCTTTGTCACCAGTGCCCACTGGGTATTCAATACTGCCCACGGTCTTAAATATCTGACCAACTGGGGACAGAAGGTAGTAGCTGTCAGTGAGGATATAAAGCAGTACCTTATTGATAACTATCATACACCCGAAAAGGATATATACGTTACCATAAACGGAATAGATACCGATAAGTTTTCGCCCGATGTATCCGGTGAGGACATAATAAAGGAATTCAGTCTGAACAGCGGCAGTCCCATAGTGTCCTATGTTAGCAGAATGGATGCCGACAGGGCAATGGTTGCAGAACAGCTTATTGACTGTGCGGAAAGACTTGACAGAGAAATTAACGGCATACAGCTGCTTATAGCCGGCGGCGGAAATGTTTTTGATGAACTTAAAGCCAAGGCTGACGGGGTAAACAAAAAGCTCGGAAGACAATGCATAGTAATGACAGGGGCAAGAACCGATATAAATAAAATAGTTGCCGCCGGAGACATATTTGTCGGAGTCAGCAGGGCTGCCCTTGAGGCGATGGCTGCCGAAAAGCCTGTTATAGTGGCGGGCAATGAGGGCTATATAGGCATATTCTCGGAGGATAAGCTTGAGACGGCTCAGGAAAACAATTTCTGCTGCAGAGGCTGTGAAATGCCGAACCATGATATGCTTGTCAGGGACGTAGTTAAGCTTCTTAGTATAACCGATGCCGAGAGGAAACGGCTTGGCGAATACGGAAGAAAGGTCATATTTGATTACTATTCCGTAAGCAAAATGGCTGACGACTGTATAATGGCCTACGATGAGGCATATCGTGAGAACCACGGCAAAAGAATACTTATGTCGGGATATTACGGCTACAACAACAGCGGTGATGAGGCCATACTTACAACCATATACAACAATATACAGAAGATGGACGGCGACCTTAATATAACCGTTCTTTCCAGAGACCCCGAGGAAACAACAGCCAAATACGGCTTCAAAAATGTTGTTTCCAGATTCGATATATTCAAGCTGCTTTCGGAAATAAAAAAATGCGATATACTTCTCAGCGGCGGCGGTTCTCTGCTTCAGGACACGACCAGCACCCGTTCTTTGATGTACTATCTTTCCATAATTGTCTGGGCAAAGATTATGCACAAAAAGGTTATGCTTTATGCCAACGGCATAGGCCCCGTATCAAAGAACGCCAACAGGAAAATAGTACGCCGTGTTATTAACAAGGCTGATATAATAACGCTCAGGGAGGAGGACTCCAAAAAGGAACTCATTTCAATGGGCGTAACCAATAAGAACATGTATGTAACGGCCGACCCGGTATTTACTATGGAGCCTGCGTCCAGAGCCATTTCAAAAACGCTTCTTATTAAGGCAGGTGTGCCTCAGGACAAAGGCATAATAGGAGTATCGGTCAGGAACTGGAAAAACTCCGATGATTTTGTAGAGAAGTTTGCCGAGATATGCGATACTATACATGATAAGTTTGACAAAAACATAGTATTTGTCGTAATGCATAATCCCAATGATACAAATATAAGCAAGCAGGTAATGGCAAAAATGAAAAACTGCTCCTATATACTTGACGGCAGCTACTCTCCCAAGGAAATAATGGGAATGATAGGCGAAATGGAGCTTATACTGAGTATGAGACTTCATACCCTCATATTTGCAACAAAGCAGAGGGTTCCCATAGTCGGCTTCGTATATGACCCCAAGATAAACAGCTACCTCAATCTTCTCCGTATGCCAAGCGGAGGCAACGTAATCAATATGGATACAGCTAAGATACTTGAAGAGGTGGAGGAGGTACTGCTGAACAGGGATAAATATGTGGGCTACCTCAATGAAATGGGCACTGAACTGGAAGAAAAAGCGAAGATGAATGAAGAATATCTTAAAAGCCTGCTTTAAGGATATTGCGGAAGGTGATATGATATGGGAAAAACATATATACTGGGTGTTCCTTTTGACACATATAAAATGAATGAGGCCGCCGACCGTGCGGTTGAA
This sequence comes from Clostridia bacterium, assembly GCA_029098265.1. Classification (GTDB taxonomy): domain Bacteria; phylum Bacillota; class Clostridia; order Lachnospirales; family Anaerotignaceae; genus Metalachnospira. The sequence goes on from JAQXNZ010000043.1 coordinate 11,179, forward strand.
ATGTTGGGTGAAAACGGACAGCATATAATCTGTACGCCCAATCCCGAGATAGTTATGGAGGCACAGAATGACAGAGAGCTTATGGGCATACTTAAGGCTGCGGACATGGTAACTCCCGATGGCGTAGGAGTGGTATGGGCCTCCAAGTACAGCAAAACTAAGCTTACAGAAAGAGTTTCGGGATATGACCTAGTGCTGAACATTTTTGAGAGAATAAAGGATACCGAATATACGGTATATTTCTTCGGCGGTGCGCCCGGTGTAGCGGATAAAGCGGCAGAAATGATGAAGGAAAAATATCACGGACTTAAGGTAGTCGGAGTCCATAACGGATATTTTGACGAAAAGGAAGAAAGAAATCTGATTGCAGAAATGAAAAGGGTACAGCCCGATCTGCTTCTTGTGGGACTCGGCTCTCCCAAGCAGGAAAAATGGATTTATAACAATCTCCGACTGACGGGCGCCAAGCTTGCCATAGGTATAGGCGGAAGCTTTGATGTAATGAGCGGAAACCTCAAAAGGGCGCCGAAGATTTTTTGCAGGCTCGGTCTGGAATGGTTCTACAGACTGATAACCCAGCCCACCAGATTTAAAAGAATGCTTAAGCTTCCTAAATTCGTATTTAAAGTAAGAAAAGAAATGCGCTGATATAGCCAAGATAAAAAAACTCTGCTTTGGTTATAATTACCCTGCGGAGTTTTTTTATTGAGGTGATAGGATTGAAGGACAGAGCAAAAAGCTTAGTATATATTGCTGCTGGAGTTACAGCCATATCGGCAGGCACAAATGTTTTCAGTATACCCAACGGACTGGTGACAGGCGGCGCTACGGGCATAGGCACCATTGTTATGTATAGTACGGAAAAGCTTTTAGGATTTACTTTTCCAGTTTCTCTTACAAACATAATTGTAAACATACCGCTTTTTATAATTGCCTATAAGTTTTTCGGAAAAAAGTATATTAAAAGGAGCTTTGCCGCCACACTGCTTTTGTCCCTGGCATTACAGCTCACCGAGTTTATGCCGAAATACAGCGGAGACCTTATGCTTGCGGCTATATTCGGCGGAATACTTACGGGTGTAGGTGTAGGCTTTGTACTGAACGGCTCTGCGGCCACGGGAGGTACTGAAACAGCTGCCCATATACTGCACCATATAAACAGCAGGCTGTCCATATCAAACTATATATTCATTATAGATGCGGCTGTAATATTGTCAGGCATATTCGTTTTCGGCGCCGAAAGGGGGATGTTTGCGATTATATCGGTTTTTACGGCTTCTAAATGTATAGATGCCGTCACATCGGGAGCTTCAATGGACAAGGCGGCTTTTATAGTTTCGTCAAAATACTGCGAGATAGCCGATAGGATAAGAAAATCCACGGGCAGAGAAATAACCGCCCTTAACAACGAGAACGGTCTTGTTAAAAATAACTGCTCCAATACATTGATTTGTGTATTTTCACAAAAGGAACTGGCGCAAATCAAAAATATCATTAAGTCGGTAGACAGTTTTGCATTTATTATTCTTTTTGACATAAAAGATGTTTACGGAGGCGGTTTCAAACAGCTTTAATTATTTGTAAAATATAGCCAGTTGATTTATTTTTAATATAAAAATACTGAAATTACCAATGAAAAACGCAGATGTTTTTGACCAATTTTATTTACTCAAAAAAAATGACGCTTTTTTTTAAAATTTCTCTTTATTTTTTTGTGATTATGTTATAAAATATAAATTAGTTAAAAGGAATTTAGTCATTTTTTATGGTAGCAGATTACACATCATAAATTTTGCATAATAGTTTAAATTGCTTTATGCAATATTGGGAATTTAATGAATGTTTGTCAGGGCCATAATTGGTAGTTCCTATAACAGCAGACAGTATACGAGATGGGGAAATTTCTATTATTTTTATTATTGGGGTGGAACTATGATATCTAATCAGATTTTGCAGAGCACTATTGACGGACTTAAGAACATTACAAGAAAAGATCTCAGCGTAGTAGAAAAGGAAGGAAAGGTAATCGCCACTACAGAGGAGAACATGATAGGCAGACAGATTGACGCCATTGAGAACTTTGTCGGCTCTCAGGCTGATTCTCAGCTTATTCTCGGCTATCAGTATTTCAAGGTGTATGATAACGGTATCCCTGAATATGTTATCCAGGTTAAAGGCGAGGACGAGGACGGATACAGAATAGGCAAAATAGCCGCATTCCAGATACAGAGTCTGCTTGTTGCTTATAAGGAAAGATATGATAAGGATAACTTTATTAAGAACCTGCTTCTTGACAACCTTCTTCTTGTTGATATCTACAGCAGGGCAAAGAAGCTTCATATTGAAAACAATATCAGACGTATCGTATATCTTATCGAAACAAATATTGATAAAGATATGAATATAGTTGAAATAGTAAGAAGCATTTTCCCCGCAAAAACAAAGGATTTCGTAACGGCTGTAGATGAGCACAGCATAATACTCGTTAAGGAGCTCCGTGAAAAGGAGACAATGGACGAGATTGAGAAGATAGCCAAGATGATTTCCGATACTCTCAGCACAGAGCTGGACGTAAAGGTTTATATTTCTATCGGTACCGTAGTAAGCGACCTCAAGGACGTATCACGCTCATATAAAGAAGCTAAGATGGCTCTTGAAGTAGGAAAGATTTTTGAGAGTGATAAATATATCGTTAATTACGAGAAGCTCGGTATCGGCAGACTTATTTATCAGCTGCCTCTTTCACTGTGTAAAATGTTCATCAAGGAAGTTCTTCACGGACTTACTATGGATGACTTTGACGATGAGACCCTTGCAACAGTCAATAAGTTCTTTGAAAACAATCTCAATGTTTCTGAGACGTCAAGACAGCTGTATATTCACAGAAATACACTTGTGTACAGACTTGACAAGCTCCAGAAGATGACAGGCCTTGACCTGCGCAATTTTGATGATGCCATTATATTCAAAATAACCCTTATGGTAAGCAAGTATATGATGTATATGGATAAAATGGTATACTGATACCTTGCTCTTTTGAATAAAGGCACGGGAAAGGACGATACATTTGATAAATATTGATCATGTAACCAAGGTATATCCCAACGGCACAGTCGGTGTTGAGGATATAAATATTCATATTGACAAGGGAGAGTTTGTTTTCCTTGTAGGCTCCAGCGGTTCGGGAAAGTCTACAATGATAAAAATGCTTCTTAAGGAGCTTGACCCAACAGAGGGTAAAATAATAATAAACGGTCTTGATACAGGCAGTCTCAGAAGAAATCAGATACCTTATCTCAGAAGAAATCTCGGAGTTGTATTCCAGGATTTCAGACTTCTTCCAAACAAAACGGTGTTTGAGAACGTGGCCTTTGCCATGCAGGTAATAGAGGCTCCTACAAAGACAATTAGAAGAAACGTACCTACAGTTCTGAGTCTTGTCGGTCTCAGAGACAAAGCAAAGGTATATCCCAGAGAGCTTTCGGGAGGAGAACAGCAGAGAACGGCTCTTGCCAGAGCCATAGTAAATAATCCTCCGATACTTATAGCGGACGAGCCTACAGGAAACCTTGACCCCGCAACGGCCTGGGATATAATGACACTGCTTGAGGAAATAAACAAAAGAGGCACAACCGTAGTAATCGCTACTCATGCCAAAGATATAGTTGACCAGATGCAGAAAAGGGTAATAACCATTGATGACGGTCACATAATTCGTGATAAAAAAGGTGGGTACAGCGATGAAATTTAGATCTATTAAATACTTTTTTTCAGAGGCGTTTACAGGAGTAATCAGAAACAGACTGATGTCCATAGCCTCCATCGGTACCGTTGCTGCCTGCATATTTATCATTGCCATAAGTTATTGTGCGCTTACCAATGTTAATTACATGCTTCAGCAGATAGAGGAGTCCATAGGCATAGCCATATTCCTTGACGACGGACTTAATTCAGAAAAGATACTTGAGATTAATGACGAGCTTACAGACATTGACCATGTTGAAAGCGTAAGCTATATATCCCCTGATGACGCCCTTAAGGACCTTAAGGAGTCATGGGATGCCGAAGAAATACTGGCAGGCTTTGATGAGACAAACAATCCGCTTTCCAGTTCCTTTGAAATATTGCTGGATGATATATCATATCAGAGCGAGGTTGTCAGCAAAATAGAGCAGATAGACGGAGTTAGGAATATAAGAAGCTCCGATACCGAAACGCAGTTCCTTGTAAGGATCAGCAACTTCCTGAGTATATTCGGAATTGCGCTCATAGTTGTACTGGCGGCTATATCGGTTGTAATTATAACCAACACCATAAAGCTTTCGGTATTCACAAGGCGAACGGAAATAAGCATTATGAAATATGTCGGTGCTACGGACTGGTTTATTAGGTGGCCCTTTGTAATTGAGGGTATTATAATAGGCATAGTTGGTGCGGCAATACCTATTATTATCGCATGGCCGCTGTATAACAAGCTTGTAGATGTCATTTACCAGCATATACCTATGCTGACTACGATAGTTTCATTTAAATTCGGAATAGACATTTTCTCCGTACTTCTTCCGGTGTCGCTTCTGTTCGGAGCACTGCTCGGAGTTGTCGGAAGTACTATATCACTCAGAAAGCATCTGAATGTATAAAGGAGATGAAGCTGTATGAAGAAATATTTAAAGGCCGCAGTCGGACTTGCCGCTGTACTTGTATTGTCGTTGGCTATGGGAACATCAGCCTTTGCCGCAGAAACAGAGGGTATAACCGTCAACGGCAGAGGAACTGTTGAGGTTGCTCCCGATACTGCTACTATATATGCCGATATTGAGACGAAAGGCGCTTCTGCTTCGGAGGCTCAAAGCAAAAACAATAAGATTTCGGAGGCTGTCAAGACAGCTATGAAAGCGGCGGGAATAGCAGAGGACAATATAATTAATGACTATACTACCGTTTATCCTGATTACAGCTATAATGAAAAGAACGGTGAAAATGAAATTAACGGATACAGAGCCTATACAAGTATTTCTTTTGCCACCTCGGATATAGATAATGCCGGCAAATATTTTGATACTGCACTTAAAGCAGGTGCAACAGGCGGCAGAGTTTCATTTTCGCTTAAAAACTCACCTCTCTATTATGCACAGGCGTTAAAAGAAGCTGTAAGGGCGGCAAATGATTCGGCAAAAGCCATAGCCGATGCCTGCGGAGTTGAACTCGGCAGTGTAAAGGCCGTTACTGAATCCTCATCAAATTATTATACAACCGAGGAATTTGCAGAAACCAAAAGTGAGGTAATGGACATGGCCGCAGGCGTTAATACAAATAGCTCAACAAACATTAGCTATGATAAAATAAGCGTTACTGCCCGTGTGAGCATCACCTACAGCATTAAATAAATCGACCTGAATAACTCTGTATGTAAATACAGGGTTATTTTTATGTGTACGGGACTATTGAATAAAACGGTCCGAACATATATAATTGTAAATGCGCATAAGCTTTTTATAACGGTTTATGCGGAGATGATTATGTGAATAATAGAGAAGAAAGGCTGCGTTTCCTAAAAGGCGTGCTTTGCGGCGTGCTTGTTTCCGCTGTTGTTTCGGCTGTGGGCATCTACGGTGCGAAGAAAGTATACTTTGGCAAAGAAAGCATGAACGTCAGCGAAAAGGCCGCCGTTATAGCATCCATGCTTGAGGAAAACTATATCGGAGACTTTGAAAACACTGAGCTTTGCGACCAAATGTACAGCGGTATGGCCAGCGCAATGGGCGACCCATACACAGAATATATGAACGAAAAGCAAATGACGGAATTTCTCAATGAAGCAGGCGGTTCTATATGCGGTATCGGCGTTGTCATTACCGAGGAAGACGGAAAATGCGTAATCAGAGAGGTGCTTGATAATTCACCGGCTCAAAAAGCGGGACTTTCTGCGGGAGACATACTTTTAAGTGTTGACGGCAATGACACGAACGGAATGTCGGTGGTTGATATATCCTCTCTGACAAAGGGCAGAGAAGGCACTACAGTTGATATCAGCATACTGAGAGACGGAAATACACTGGATTTTCAGCTCAGAAGGTCTATGATAGATATATGCTATGTAACTGCTAAGCAAGACGGAAACATAGGCTATATAAAGATATCGGAGTTTACAAAGGTTACTGCCAACCAATTTGATGAAAAGCTGGATGAGCTTATGTCACAAGATATCAGCGGCTTAATTATTGACCTCAGAGACAATCCCGGCGGTATGATAGACATAGTAACAAAAATAGCAGACAGACTGCTGCCCGAAGGCATAGTTACATACACCGTTGACAAAAACGGGAACCGCAGAGACTTTGTTTCCGACAGCGAATATGTCGATATACCCGTTGCGGTTCTGGTAAACGGCGGAAGTGCCAGTGCCTCGGAACTTTTGACGGGTGCTTTGCAGGACAGCGGCAGAGGTGTAATAATAGGCACACAGACCTACGGCAAAGGAATAGTGCAGGGGCTGTATACTCTAAGCGACGGTTCGGGTCTTAAGATAACCATACAGAAATATTATACCCCTAAAGGTGTATGCATACAGGGAGTCGGTATAACACCTGACTTTGTAATAGAAAGTGATGACAAGACAACGGGAAATGACGATAAACAATATAGAAAAGCCGTTGAGATACTAAATGATAAGGAATGATACAAATGATAGATGTTGCGCTTCTCGGCACAGGTGGCATGATGCCCATGCCGGAAAGATTTCTTTCCTCCATGCTGATGAGAATAAACGGCAGATTAATAATGACAGACTGCGGAGAGGGTACTCAGGTAACGCTCAAAATGCTGGGCTGGGGCTTTAAAGCCATTGATACAATATGCTTTACCCATTTCCATGCCGACCATATATCGGGTCTGCCAGGTATGCTGCTTACAATCGGCAATGCCGGCAGGACGGAACCATTAAAGCTTATAGGGCCGACTGGGCTTAAAAAGGTAGTTGATGGATTGAGACTTATATTCCCCGAGCTTCCCTATAAGCTGGAGTATATAGAGATAGATGACTGCAAAAAAATCTATGACTTCGGCGATTTTCAGCTGAGAGTCAATGAGGGCGACCATAGAATAAAATGTCTGGCATACCGTTTTGACATAAAGAGAAAGGGCAAATTCTCCGTTGATAAGGCACAGACACTGGGACTGCCCGTAAGGCTTTGGTCTGTACTTCAAAAGGAAGGCTCTGCCGAATATGAAGGAAAAATATATACGGGGGATATGGTCATGGGCGATGAAAGAAAGGGCATAAGCATTTCTTTCTGCACTGATACAAGACCTGTAAACTCACTGGTGGAGTTTATTAAGGGCTCTGACCTCTTTATATGCGAGGGCATGTACGGCGAAAACGAAAAACAGGCAAAGGCCGTTGAATACAAGCACATGCTTTTTTCGGAGGCGGCAAAGCTGGCAAAGCTGGGCGGCGTCAAGGAGCTTTGGCTGACGCATCTGAGCCCGTCGTTGTCTGAGCCTGAGCTCTATATTGATAATGCAAAGAAAATATTTGAGAATACAAAGGTCGGTTATGACCGTATGTACACAAGGATAAATTTCGAGGATTGATTACGGAGGATAACCATGAATAAAGACGAAAATGATGTACTTATACTTGCCATTGAAAGCTCCTGTGACGAAACAGCGGCTTCTGTGGTTAAAAACGGAAGATATGTGCTCTCCAACATAATATCTTCACAGATAGACCTGCATACCCTTTACGGCGGCGTTGTGCCTGAAATAGCCTCAAGAAAGCATATTGAGAACATAGATGCCGTTATAACCGAGGCTCTTAAGCAGGCTGACGTTACTCTTGATGAAATTGATGCCATAGGTGTTACCTACGGCCCCGGTCTTGTGGGCGCGCTTCTTGTGGGTCTGGCAGAGGCAAAGGCTCTTGCTTTTGCGACAAACAAACCCCTTATAGGTGTTCATCATATAGAGGGACATATTTCCGCCAACTACATAGAGGACGTCAATTTTGAGCCGCCCTATATGGCGCTTGTGGTTTCAGGCGGACATACTAATCTTGTATATGTCAGCGATTACGGCAAATATGAGATAATGGGCACCACAAGGGACGATGCGGCGGGAGAAGCCTTTGATAAGGTTGCCAGAGTAATAGGAATGGGCTATCCGGGCGGCCCCAAAATAGAAAAAGCCGCAAGGGAAGGCAACAAGGATGCCATACAGTTCCCCCATGTTTTTCTTGAGGACGGAAGCTATGATTTCAGCTTCAGTGGACTTAAATCTGCCGTACTCAACTATGTAAACAAAATGAAAATGACGGGTCAGGAAATAGTCCCTGTGGATATTGCAGCATCATTTCAGTATGCGGTAGTTGATGTGCTTGTTACAAAGACAATTAAAGCCGCAAAGGAAAAGGGTATTACAAAGATTGCTATGGCGGGAGGTGTTGCCGCCAATACCGCACTCAGAGACGCCATGAAAGCGGCCTGTGAGAAAAACGGCTTTACTCTCAATATACCTTCGATAATACTTTGCACGGACAATGCGGCAATGATAGGCTCTGCGGCATACTATGAATATATAGCAGGCAGACGTGACGGACTGGAACTCAATGCTGTTCCTAATTTAAAGCTGGGTGAGAGAATATGACAGCAGTAATATATGGCAGTAAATACGGTTCAACAAAGCAGTATGCCGAATGGATAGCAGAGGAACTGGAGGCAGATGTTTTTGACGTTAAGGGTTCTTCTATAGATGTTATTGAGAAATATGATACGGTCATATTCGGCGGAGGTCTTTATGCAGGCGGAATCACAGGGCTGGATTTCATAGCAAAGAACATCGACAGGCTAAAAAACAGCAGACTTATTATATTTACCTGCGGTATTGCCGACCCTGCC
>JAQXNZ010000044.1 GCA_029098265.1 Clostridia bacterium
CCGATGGAATAGCCATTCATGCATTAATTTAAACAAGTCGAAAACCTGTTTTCTAGTACCGCAAAGATGTGCGGACGCGAAGCGGTTTTGCTTTAGCAAAATACTGACTATACTTAGTGTCGACTTTGTCGACACTCTAAACTCCGATACTTTCAAAGTATCGGAGTAAATAAGCTTATTTAATGAATTTCGCCGCAAGCTTCTCAAAAGCAGGGAAGGAATTGACTATAGTATCATGGGATACGCAATAGCTCAGTCTCATGTGTCCCTTACAGCCGAAGCCCGAACCGGGAACAAGAAGCAGATTGTATTCCTTGGCAGCATTGCAGAAAGCAACATCGTCCTCTATGGGTGTCTGAGGGAACATATAGAATGCTCCGACGGGCTTAACGCATTTGAAGCCCAGCTCTGTAAGCTTGTTGTAAAGGTCTATTCTGTTGCGGTTGTATACCTCTATATCTACCTTGCAGTCCATGCAGTAGGGGATAACCCTCTGGAAAAGCGAGTTGGCGTTTACAAAGCCCGCTACACGGTTTGCTACGTTAAGGGCAGGCATCATTTGTTCAAAATCCTTCATTTCGGTGTTGGCTATAAGATAACCGATACGCTCACCGGGAAGTGAAAGGGATTTTGAGAACGAGTATGCAACAAATGTGTTTTTGTAGTACTTTGAAACATAGGGAACCTCTATATCTTCGTAAACAAGCTCTCTATAGGGCTCATCGGAGATAAGATAAATGTCCGTTCCGAACTCCTCCTGCTTGCTTTCCATTACAGCGGCAATTTTCTTTATTGTTTCCTCTGAATAAACAGCGCCCGAGGGGTTGTTGGGAGTATTCATAAGAACAGCCTTTGTTTTAGGCGTTACAAGCTTTTCAAATTCTTCAAAATTTACCTCGAAGGTCTCTATATTTGCAGGGACAACAACGAGGTTGCAGCCGTATGTAGAAACGTAGTTTCTGTATTCAGTAAAGAAGGGTGCAAAGGTAATTACTTCGTCGCCGGGGTTAAGTATTGATTTGAATATTATGTTAAGGGCAGCAGCCGCACCGTTTGTCATAACTACGTTGTCAAGGGTGAAGTTTGTGCCGAATTTTTTATTAGTGTGCTCCGCAACGGCCTTTCTTACATCGGGATAGCCGGAGTTGGGAGTATAGCCGTGGAGAAAGTTGGGGTCCTCGGTATCAAGAAGCTTTATAATAGCCTCCTTTACTTCCTTGGGCGGCTCAACGGAGGGGTTGCCGAGGGAATAGTCATATACATTTTCAGCACCGTATATGGAGGCAAGCCTTATGCCCTCCTCAAACATAGCCCTTATGGCAGAGCTTCCGCTGACAAGTCTGGTCATTTCATCTGAAATCATTTATAACACTCCTTTATGTCCGGGAAATCTTTATGCTTCAGCCGGAGTAAATTTTATACTGTATTTAAAAATTTTAATACAAATCATTGCAAAAATCAATAGGTTTACGGCTTTAAATTGATAAAGTACAGCATTTGCCACGGGGTACTGTTTTGTGCTATACTTAAATTCAGTAAATTTCGGGAGGTACAGGCAAATGGCACGTTTGAATGACAATCAAATAAAGGCTGTACGGCACAAAAACGGGTCTATGCTTGTGCTTTCGGGCCCCGGAAGCGGCAAGACGACGGTCATAGTGCAGAGACTTATAAATATGACACAAAAGCTGGGCATTAATGCCGAAAGGATACTGACAATAACCTTTACAAAGGCCGCCGCACAGGAAATGGAAAGACGTTATTTTAAAGCGGGAGGACAACAGGGAGTGACCTTTTCCACATTTCATGCTCTGTTTTTCAGAATACTGAGAAGCTACTTTAAATATGATTTGGGAATGGTAATATCGGAGAGCGAAAAAAGAAGATTTCTTATGGAGACGGTGCTCTCCTACGAGATTGAAACCGATGATGTGGAGCAGACCGTCGATACCTTTCTGCTGAACTCGGGACTGCTCAAAAATGACCTGAGAACATCGGAAAATTTTGTGCCGAAGGATATGTCAAAGGAGGAATTCTGGGCGCTGTATAAAATATATGAAGCGCATAAGGAAAGAAACTGCAAAATAGACTTTGACGATATGATGCTTGGCTGTTATAACCTGCTTAAAAGCGAGAAAGAGGTTTTGGACAGGTGGAGTGCCAAATATGATTACATACTTATAGACGAGTTTCAGGATATTAACAGAGCCCAGTATGAATGTGTGAAAATGCTTTCAAACCGCCATAAAAATGTTTTTGCCGTCGGTGACGATGACCAGAGCATATACGGCTTCAGAGGGGCCAGACCTGAATTTATGCTGGAATTTGAAAAGGATTTCAAAGGCTGTGCAAGAGTCTGTCTGGATATAAATTACCGTTCTACCGACCAGATAATAGCGCTCAGTGAAAAGCTGATAGCTAAAAATAAAATGAGATACTCAAAGAACATTAAGGGCTGCGGCAGAAGCGGCCCCGTTCCTGCGTTTTTATATTTCTCCGATGCGGGAGAGGAAGCCGAAAAAACCGTTGAGACTA
>JAQXNZ010000045.1 GCA_029098265.1 Clostridia bacterium
AGGATAAGGGCCTTATATAAGGAGAATACAGCATGAAGCTTATTAAAAAACTCACTGCCCTTCTGGCGGTGCTTGCTCTGTCGGTGACGGCCTATGCCGCTGAGCCTGCGGCACCTGATACGACAGCAAAAAGCGCTATACTTATAAATGCCGATACGGGCAGAATATTGTATGAGAAAAACGACCATGAGAAAATGTACCCCGCCAGCATGACAAAAATGCTGACAGCTATGGTGGTACTGGACAACATGGACATAAACGATACAATAACCGTTGACAGCTCCATAAACGAGGTACCCTGGGACTCCAGCAAGGCCGGCATAGCAGTCGGAGAGGTTATTACCGTTGAGAATGTCATAAGGGGACTTATAATACCCTCGGGCAACGATATTGCCAATGCCGCCGCTTCTGCTGTGGCAAAAAGGGCGCTGGGAAGCAATATAACCTATGCCGAGGCTGAAAAGTATTTTACTGACCTTATGAACCAAAAGGCAAGGGGACTGGGCTGTACCGAGTCCAACTTTGTCAATCCCCACGGCTACCATGATGACAATCACTACACAACGGCGTATGATATGTCGCTTATAGCACAGGCCGCCATGCAGTATGATGCTATAAGGGAGGTCGCATCGGAGATAAAATTCACAGGTAATTCGGCAGGCAAGCAGAAGTATAATGTGGACGGCAAAACTGCGGAATACTCATGGTACAGCCATAATGAACTGCTGTTAAACGGCGCTAATTACTATGAAAATGCTACGGGAATAAAAACAGGCTTCACGGACAAGGCAGGTGACTGTCTGGCGGCTTCGGCAACGGAGGGCAACGAAAACCTGATAGCCATAATAATGGATTCCGAGGACCCGGGCAGATGGCAGGATGCCAAAAATCTGTTTGACTGGGCCTTTGAAAATTATGATATAATAGAATATCGTCAGGCCGGTGTTGCGGCTACGGCGGCTTTAAGCGGAAATAACAGGCTTAAGGGCGATACTGTTGATTTAGTGATAGAAAACTCCCTTTCGGAGTATATGACTGCCGAGGAGGCTGCTTCCGTCGAGGTTGAAATCGTATATGACAACGGCGGAGATACGCTTATTGCACCGGCGGAAAAGAGTGCCAAGGTAGGAAAGCTTGTGTTTAAGCTTAACGGCGAAACCATAGGTGAGGAAGACGCATACACTGCTATGGAGGTAAAGAAGGCCAATATATTCAATACAGCGGCATATTACCTCAAGGTGTTTGTATCAAAGACAACCGCAAGGGAAAATCTCAAGTATACAGCGGCTGTAATCATAATTGTGATAATATTGATTATCATTTCAGTCATAAGAAAAAAGAGAAGGGAACGCTACAGAATCAGAGGCAACTACAGAAGCAGTTCTTCCGTTTATGATACGAGCAGAGTGAACACAAAGGGCAGACGCAGAAGAAGAAACAGAGACAAATATAATAAATACAAATAGTAAGCGAAAACTGGCTTTAGTACAGATTTTTATAAGCATATTTACCCTGCCGGATAAACTCCGACAGGGTTTTCTGCATATGAACAATCATATGATAAGGGCAGAGACAGTGCTTTTGTTTTAACCGTGAAACAATTACTCTATGAAATATATGAAATTATCTAATGTTGTCAGTTCATTCATTAATGATAAATACTGTTGACATAAATAGTTTATAGTGATAATATCTTGTCCATCAAATTAATATTTTTTAACACTGTGATAAGGAATAGTAGGTGTGTGAAATCTTTCAGAGAGGTGCCGGGTGGTGCGAGGCATCGGATGCAGCAGACTGAACTCGCCTTTGAGTGGTTCTCTGAAAGCGGGGTTTTGGCCTTGGGATAGGAGTAAACGGAAGCCGACCGTTACAGCGGCAGGACATCGGCATATTTTACCCGTGTCTGTTGAGAGTATCTCATTTGAGATAAATTTGAGTGGTACCGCGGAGTTATAGCCTTCGTCTCTATGAATAATAGAGACGAGGGCTTTTTTGATGTATTTCTGCCTGATTTGGCCATAGGGCGGAAAACGGATAATCCGCATTTAATGAATTTAAGGAGAGATAAAAAATGATGAATTATAAAAAATACAGACCTTATCCTGTTATGGACTTACCGGACAGGAAATGGCCTGAAACAGTGATAACAAAGGCACCCATATGGTGCAGCGTAGATTTAAGAGACGGAAACCAGTCCCTTGAAATACCAATGAGCCTTGAAGAAAAGATAGAGTTTTTCAATTTCCTTGTAAAAATAGGGTTTAAGGAAATAGAAATAGGCTTTCCTGCCGCCAGTGATACGGAATTTGAGTTTGCCAGATACCTTATCGAGAATGATATGATACCCGATGACGTTACCGTACAGGTGCTTACCCAGTCCAGACCACATATCATAAGACGTACATTTGAGGCGCTCAGGGGAATCAAGAGGGCAATAGTACACCTTTATAATTCAACCTCAACACTCCAGAGGGACGTTGTTTTCAATGCTTCAAAGGAAAAGACAACGGAACTTGCACTTTCCGGTGCCATATTTCTTCAGGAGGAGGCCGCAAAACAACCCGATACCGAATTCATATTTGAGTATTCGCCCGAAAGCTTTACGGGTACAGAAACGGACTATGCTGTGGAAATATGCAATGCCGTTATTGATGTATGGAAGCCCACGCCTGATAAAAAGGTTATAATCAATCTTCCGTCAACGGTGGAAATGGCAACGGCAAATGTATATGCAGACCAGATTGAGTACTGCTGCCGTAATCTTAAAAACAGAGACAGCATTATAGTCAGTCTCCATGCCCACAATGACAGAGGCCTTGCCATTGCCGAGACGGAATTCGGAATAATGGCAGGTGCTGACCGAGTCGAGGGCACTCTTTTCGGCAACGGAGAGAGGACAGGAAACACAGATATAGTGAATGTGGCGCTCAACCTTTTCACTCAGGGCATTGACCCCAAACTGGACTTTTCAAATATAGACGAGGCAGTGGAGATATATGAAAGACTTACAAGAATGACTGTTGATCCCAGACATCCCTATGCCGGCTCACTTGTATATACCGCTTTTTCGGGTTCACATCAGGATGCCATAAGAAAGGGAATGGAGAGGATGAAAGAGCACCCTGACAGATGGGAAGTTCCTTATCTTCATATCGATCCTATGGACGTGGGACGCACTTACGACCCAATTGTCCGTATAAACAGCCAGTCCGGCAAGGGCGGAGTTGCGTTCGTACTGGAACAAAACTATGGTCTTTATCTGCCCAAGGCTTTTCAGCAGGATTTCAGCCTTGTTATTACAAGACTTTCGGACGTCAGCCACAGCGATTTGGATCCGGATACGATTTTCCGGGAGTTCAAGAAGGAGTATGTTGACCTGACTGCGCCGATTGAGCTTGTGAGCTATAAGGAGGCTGCAACGGGCGACGGAGACGAGGTTGCAGTAGAGTCCAGAATAAACGATAACGGAACGGAAAAGACCATAGCAGGCAAGGGCAACGGTATACTGGATGCCTTCTGCCATTCAATGGTCAGATATATGGGAAAACAGTTTGAAATAGTTAATTACAGCGAACATTCGATGGAATACGGCACAAAGTCAAGAGCCATATCATATGTACAGATAAGGACAGAGGACGGCAGAGATTATTTCGGAGCAGGTATAAGCAGCAATATTACCAAATCATCACTCAGAGCGGCAGTAAGCGCCGCCAACAAATGTATGGCTGAATAAGGAGGAATGAATATGGGAATGACAATGACTCAGAAAATACTGGCGGCACATGCAGGGCTTGAAAGCGTAAGGGCAGGACAGCTCATTGAGGCCAATCTTGATATAGTAATGGGCAATGATATAACAACGGCTGTAGCTGTTAAGGAGTTCGCCAAAACAGGAGCGAAAAGCGTATTTGACAATGAAAAGGTTGTTATCGTCCTTGACCACTTTACCCCAAATAAGGATATAAAAGCGGCTGAACAGTGCAAATGCTCAAGAAACTTCGCAAATTCAATGGATATCAAAAATTTCTTTGATGTAGGACAGATGGGAATTGAGCACGCTCTGCTTCCCGAAAAAGGCATAGTTTCCTGCGGACAGGTCATAATCGGTGCCGACTCGCATACATGCACTTACGGTGCTTTAGGAGCGTTTTCCACAGGTGTGGGAAGCACGGATATGGCAATCGGCATGGCAACGGGCAAAGCATGGTTCAAGGTTCCCGGAGCAATTAAATTCGTATTGACAGGAAAGCCCGCCAAGTGGATAAGCGGCAAGGATATAATACTTCATATAATAGGAAAAATCGGTGTTGACGGCGCTTTATACAAATCAATGGAGTTTGTGGGTGACGGTATCCGGTATCTTTCTATGGACGACAGATTTACAATGGCAAACATGGCTATCGAGGCAGGCGCCAAAAACGGAATATTCCCTGCCGATGAAAAGGCAATAGCCTACGCCGAGAAGCACGGGGCTAAGACACCTGTTATATTCAAGGCCGATGATGACGCCGAATATGACGAAACAATAACAATAGATTTAAGTACACTTAGACCTACAGTAGCATATCCTCATCTGCCCGAGAACACAAAGACAGTTGATGAGGCTGAGAAAGACAGAATTAGAATTGACCAGGTAGTTATAGGCTCCTGCACCAACGGCCGTCTTGAGGACATGAAAATAGCCGCAGACATACTCAGAGGAAAACAGGTCGACAAATCTGTCAGAACTATAGTTATACCTGCCACCCAGCAGATATATCTTGACTGCATAAGGCTTGGATATACCGAGGACATAGTAAAGGCGGGAGCGGTATTCAGCACGCCTACCTGCGGACCCTGCCTGGGCGGTCACATGGGTATACTTGCTTCTGGTGAGAGGTGTGTTTCCACCACCAACAGAAACTTTGTCGGCAGAATGGGAGCGACGGACTCGGAGGTATATCTGGCAAGCCCGGCTGTTGCGGCGGCTTCGGCACTGGCAGGATATATCACAGGACCTGAAAATATTTGATAAATCGGAGGTTTATATATGAACGCAGAAGGAAAAGTATTCAAATACGGTGAAAATGTAGATACAGACGTAATTATACCCGCTAGATATCTGAATGTGTCAGACGGTGCTGAGCTTGCAAAGTACTGCATGATAGACATAGACAAGGATTTTGCTTCAAAGGTCAATAAGGGTGACGTAATAGTTGCAGGAAAAAACTTCGGCTGCGGTTCCTCAAGAGAGCATGCTCCGCTCGCAATTAAGTGCTCAGGTGTCAGCTGTGTTATCGCACCGTCATTTGCCAGAATTTTTTACAGAAACGCCATTAATATCGGACTTCCGATAATGGAGTGTGCCGAGGCGGCAGAGGAGATAAATGAGGGTGACGAAGTAAAGGTTGATTTTGCTTCGGGCGAAATATATGATAAAACCACAGGCAAGACATATAAATCGGAGCCATTTCCTGAATTTATGCAGAGAATAATCGCTTCGGGCGGACTCGTAAAGTACACAGAGGAAAGGTTAAAGTAAGGAGGCTTTGAAATGGGTACATATAATATTGCGGTGATAAAAGGTGATGGCATAGGACCTGATATAGTCGAACAGGCAGTAAAGGTTACAAAAAAGATAGGTGAACGCTTCGGACATAAATTTAATATGACGGAGGCGCTGGCAGGCGGTGCGGCCATTGATGCGGTCGGAACTGCTCTGCCTAAGGAAACCGTAGAGGTATGCAAAAACAGTGATGCCGTTCTTCTCGGTGCTGTAGGCGGACCTAAGTGGGACAATCTTCCAGGAGAGCTTAGACCAGAGAGGGGTGCACTTCTCGGTCTCAGAAAGGAGCTTGGACTGTTTGCAAACCTCAGACCTGCCATTATGCACAGAGCATTGAGCAATGCCAGCCCAATCAAACACGAGATAATAGGTGACAGCCTTGATATACTTGCTGTAAGAGAACTCACAGGCGGAATCTATTTCGGAGATAAGGGCTACAGAGAGGGTGCGTACGGCAGAGAGGCCTATGACGTTGAAAGATACAGCCCATTTGAGATAGACAGAATAGCAAGAATCGCCTTTGATGCCGCCATGAAAAGAAACAAAAAGGTCACAAGTGTTGATAAGGCCAATGTTCTTGAAAGCTCCAGACTGTGGAGAAGCAGAATGGAAGAAATTGCAAAGGAATACCCTGAGGTAGAGCTGGAGCACCTCTATGTTGACAATGCAGCTATGCAGCTTGTGAGAAATCCTAAACAGTTTGATGTCATCGTTACATCAAATATGTTCGGAGATATTCTTTCTGATGAAGCCAGCCAAATAACAGGCTCCATAGGAATGCTTCCGTCGGCCAGTCTCGGCGAGGGCTCCTTTGGCCTTTATGAGCCGATACACGGTTCAGCTCCCGATATTGCTGGAATGAATATTGCTAATCCGCTTGCTACTATTCTTTCGGTATCAATGATGTTTAAGTATTCCTTTGGCCTTGTAAAGGAAGCCAAAGCAGTGGAAGATGCTGTTACAAGGGTGCTTGACAAGGGAATAAGGACAGCGGATATAGCTTCCG
Source organism: Clostridia bacterium (assembly GCA_029098265.1). Taxonomy (GTDB): domain Bacteria; phylum Bacillota; class Clostridia; order Lachnospirales; family Anaerotignaceae; genus Metalachnospira. The sequence continues at coordinate 6,555 of JAQXNZ010000045.1, forward strand.
ATGGTGCAGAATATATTGGTACTGATGCAATGGGTGACGCAGTCTGCGCCGAAATTTAAAAGTTAAAAAGCTTATCAGACAGATAGTCGAAAAAGAAGCCTGACATAATGCTCAGGCTTCTTTAGTGTAAATATTCTATTATCAGTTTGCTCCGATTACAAATTCCTGTCCGTCAAGGTCACCGCTGCCTATCGGTTCCGAAGGTACGGTAACATTGCCGTCGTGACCGGGATTTGTTTCGTGTCCATCTGACGGTATAGGGTCTTCGCCTATAACTATATCATCGGGGTTCTCATCAGTTTCAAAGCCTGTATGGGTGCAGGTCTTGCTTATATCAATATACAGTTTGCCGTTTTTCTTGCATTCCTCTTTGGAAGGGCGGTTGATAATTACGCCGTTTACAACTGCCAGCGAAACTTCTTCAACGTCTCCGTCAGGGCAGGCTGGGCCTGCAAGCTCACCTGTCTTTGTACATACTCTGTAAATAGAGTGGGCTGTACACTGGGACGAAGGAGCCGTAGCGTCAACACAGTAATCGGTTGATACCATATTGCCGTAATAGCCTGCTCCGTAGTAGTCGGCAGAGCATACTCCGTCAATGGGGGAAGCGTTCTGTATAGCGCAGAAGCTGGCTGTTTTTATGCCGTCGGGTCTCTCAAACTGCTTATAGGGCAGATTGTCGTGAAGCTGATCCATTATCGCACGCCATACTATAAGATGATAGCTCTTGTCATAGCTTATCTTCTTCGGCGTATCATAGCCCATCCATATACCTGCGGCATAGTAGGGGGTATAGCCTGCAAATACAAGGTCCTTGTCATCGCTGGTTGTACCTGTTTTACCTGCTACGGGCATATTGTTTTTCTGGAATCTTGCAAGTCCGCCTGTACCGCCTCCTGATATAACGTCCTCCATCATATCCGTAAGCAGGAATGCAGTGGTTTCTTTTATAACTCGTTTGCCTTCATAGTCATATTCCAGAAGTACGTTGCCGTCATGGTCAAGCACTTTGGTATAGGGCGTAGGCTCCATATATACGCCGCCGTTGGCTATTGCGCCGTAGGCCGCAGTAAGCTCAAGAACCGTAACACCGTTTGTAAGTCCTCCGAGAGATGTGTTGGCGTTTATATCGTCCTCTGTAACATTCTCAAAACCGAAGTTTTTGAGATAATTATATGCGTTGTAAACACCTGCGTCTACTATTACTTTAGCGGCAAGAATATTCATTGAGTCTCTTATACCTTCACGGACCGTTGCATATCCTCTGTAGCTGCCGCCCCACCAGTTGTTGGGTGTCCAGCCGCCAACAGTAAATTCCTCATCCTTTATGAACGAGCCTGCGGCATAGAGATCCTGGTCAATGGCAGGGGCGTAGGCCGCAAGCACCTTGAAGCATGAACCGGGCTGACGGTATGCCTGAGTTGCCCTGTTAAATACAAGGTCGCCGCTCTTTGTTCCTCTGCCGCCGACAATGGCCTTTATATTACCTGTTCTGTAATCCAGTATGACCATAGCGGCCTGCAATGAGTTGGAAACCGTAAGGTTATCAAGAACCAGCTTGTGGGTATCATCCACATATTTGGCTTTAACCTCCTCTGCAAAGGCTTCTGCCTCATCCTTGCTTGAAACTGTCCTGGATTCGGAATGGTGTTCCTGCTCATTGGTCTGGGTGTTGAGAACGGATATTGCATATGAAGCATCGTATGTTCTGTCCGAAGGAGGGAACAGTGAGTCGTCGGCAAATACATCCTCCAGACGGCTCTGTATATCCTGACTCATGGTTGAATATATCTGTAAGCCGCCGCTGTATATAAGGTTGTAGGCCTCCTGCTTTGTAAGGCCTCTTTCAGTCTGTAAATCGTCTGCCAGTGTCACGATAAGGTGGTCGACAAAGTAGTTATGCAGTGATTCCGAATCTTCGTCATCGGTCTGTTTGCCCACAAGGTTGGCATATATATCCTCGGCAAGGGCTTCGTCATATTCATCCTGAGTTATATAGCCAAGCTCAAGCATTTTGTCCAGAACAGTAGTCTGACGGTTTTTGTTTCCCTCGGGATTGCTGATCGGTGAGTAGAGGGAAGGATTTTTTGTAATACCCGCAATGGAAGCACATTCAGCCAAATCCAGCTCGTTGACCTGTTTTCCGAAATAGTACTGGGCGGCGGCACCTACGCCGTTTAGGCCGTGATTAAGGCTTATGGTGTTAAGATAGAGCTCCAGTATATAATCCTTGGCGGCCTGTTTGCTGCCGAGGGTCTGAGTGAGCTCCTTCTCATATTTGATCGCAAGGTACTGCTCCTGTAGCTTTCGAGTTATCTTCTTATCACTGGTCAGCATCTCGTTTTTGATAAGCTGCTGGGTAATGGTGCTGGCTCCCTGTGTGAAGTCCATAGTTTTAATGTCAATATATAAGGCACGGAATATACCCTTTATATCGATACCGTTATGCTCATAGAAACGCTCGTCCTCAATGGCTACAACGGCATTTCTCAAATTCTCGGGAATCATGTCAAGGGTGACATATTCACGGTTTTCCTCTCCGTGGAGCTTGTCAATCTCGTTTCCGCTGTCATCATATATTATAGATGTATAATTACTGGGAACTATGTCCGATGTATTCAGCTTTGGTGCGCTTTTTATAATGCTTATCCATGCACCAAGGCATATTCCTACGGCAGCCAGAATAAGAATTCCTAAAATAATCAGAAAAATACGAAGTCCTTTTCTTTTACGCTTTTTCTTCTTTTTCGGTGTTTGGATATTCTGCTTTGCGTGTACCGGAGTCTGACGGCTGTTTTCCTGACGGCTTCCCGATACGGAATGTGCCGAAGCACTTCTGTCATGGGAACGGGAGCTCTCCGAAGAATGTGTACCCGATGAAGGTCTGCCCGAAGAAGTTGTCTTTCTTGCCTCTGATGAGGAACTTCTTTCGGACGCAGGTCTTGAAGCGGCTCTCCTTTCCGTGCCGGAGGAGCTTCTCGAAGCAGACTGACCTGATGAGGACTGAGTGCGCCTTCTCACGGGGTTGCCGTGCTCGTCCACATAATGGATATGGCCGTTTTCATCCGTATATTTGAATATTTTGTGTTTATTTTCATTATGTTCCGAATGATCCATACTTAAAGCCTCCTATAACAGAATATATTATAACAGATTGACATTTGATAATAAAGGAAATAATTGCGTAAATATCTTAAAAATTTGTTACAGAAATGTATATATAGCTGTATTTTTATTAAAAAGTGGAGGAGATATGTATAAATAAAAAGAAAAAAAGGAAGTCAGTGGTATTTTTATTGTCAGCTGTGACCATTCTGGCGGCCGTAGGGTTTGTAACGGCTGCGGAAAAATACATAATGCCGCCTGCGGCTGAAATATGTGCCGCTGAAGCCAAGGAAAGGGCAAACACCATAATAAATTCATCGGCGGAGCAGGTACTGGCGGATAACGGCATAAGGCTTGCAGACATAATCAATGTGTCACAGAGCACAGACGGGACAGCCATAATATCGACGGACACAGCGGCTGTAAACATGATATGCACGAAATTGAGCCAAAGTATAACACAAAAGATGCTGGAGACCGAAAATATAAAGGTAGAAATACCTCTGGGCGCCGCATCGGGCATAGGCGTACTGGCAAACACAGGCCCGGATATAGCCTTTGAGATAAGACAGGCGGGCGGAACCGATGTGGACTATGATACACAGTTTTCATCGGCGGGAATAAATCAGACCAACTATAAAATATGGCTTACGGTAAATATGACCGTAAGCCTTGTAAATCCTCTCTATAACAGACAGATAAGCATGACAAGAAAAATAATGCTTGCAGATGTAATTATAAAGGGAGAAGTGCCCTCCGGCTTTATGACCCTTCCGCAAAGCTGAATTTTTATTCACAATCCTTGCATATATCGACCCATTTTTCGGCCTTAGACAGCTCAAACAGCTCGTCGCAGGTCAGCTCAATGGCAGAATTGGAGCTGCCGCAGGCAGGGAACACCGTATCAAAGCGCTTAAGCGATATATCACAGTATGCCTTGACGCCCTCAGGCAGGGCAAATGGGCATACTCCGCCTATGGCATGTCCAGTCATTTCCAGTGTTTCCTCGGGAGAGAGCATTTTTGCCTTGAAGCCGTATTCGCTTTTGAATTTGTGATTGTCTATTTTTCCGTCGCCTGCAACTGCTATTACCATACAGCTGTCGCCGTTTTTAAGAGCCAGCGTTTTTGTTATCCTTGCGGGTATAACATTGAGCGCCTCTGCCGCCAGTGCAACCGTAGCGCTTGAAACGGGAAATTCCATAACATCCTGTTCTCTGCCGTACTGTTTTAAATATTCTCTTACTTTGTCTATTGACATGGTTTTACCTCCTACCTTAAAACTCTACATAATAATATATATAACTGCGGATAAATTTGCAAGGGTTACATTTACTAAACATATAAAAAAAGTATGTTTTATTATCCTGTTCAGAGACTGACATTAACCGCAGGCGCCAAATAAAACAGTAATATTAAGTGTATAAGCCTCATAGATATTTACAAATGGAAAACATCGGAGGAGCATATGACAGAAAACAGCATATATCAGGATATATCCGAGCGTACGGGAGGCGCCATTTACATAGGTATCACCGGGCCGTGCCGAACAGGCAAATCGACGTTCATAAGGCGTTTTATGGAAAAAGCCGTATTGCCCAACATGAGCGACAGCTTTGAAAAGGAGAGGGCCACCGATGAACTGCCCCTCATAGGTCAGGGAAAAATAATAACGACAACGGAGCCGAAATTTGTGCCATCAAGACCAGCGGACATACAGCTCGGAGACAATGTTAAGTTCAAGATGAGGCTTATAGACTGCGTTGGCTATATAGTTGACGGTGCAGAGGGCACAACCGACGGCAATGAACCGAGAATGGTTAATACACCCTGGTCGGATAAACCGATGCCTCTGGCGTCGGCTGCGCTTTTGGGTACGAATAAGGTAATAAACGACCATTCAACCATAGCCATAGCTATGACCACCGACGGCACCATAACCGATATACCCAGGGAAAACTATGTAAAAGCCGAGGAGGATATAATTGCGGAGCTTAAACGCTCAGGTAAGCCCTTTATAATTGTGCTTAATACCGCAGACCTCTACAGTGCCGAAACAGACAGCATGAGAGCCGAGCTTGAGAAAAAGTATGATGTGCCCGTTAAGGCCTTAAACTGTGCCCAGCTTAAGGATGAGGATATTTCCTCGCTTTTGGAGAGCCTGCTTTATGAGTTCCCTGTGAACGAAATAAGCATAAACATACCAAAATGGCTGGAGGGCCTTGACAGCGGACACTGGCTTAAAAGCTCTGTCACCGACACTTTGCTTGCGCTTACCCAACTGGGAGGA
>JAQXNZ010000046.1 GCA_029098265.1 Clostridia bacterium
AAGACCATAAAGGAAAAAATTGTTGAGGTCAACACCATCGAGAGCGAGGGCGACACAATGCACGCCAAGATGTACCATAAGCTTTTCAGCGACGGCACGGAAACAAGAGATATACTTATCTGGACAAAGATATTTGACGAGCTGGAGGACTGCCTTGACTCCTGCGAGGAAGCGGTTGACGTAGTAGAGCTTGTAATAATGAAAAACAGTTGAGGCGGCGGGGCGGCGAGGCCGCCTAAGGCAAAAATCTATGGGATTTTTGCCTTGCTGATGGAACCACCCGCCAAAGTTCCTTTAGAAACTTTGGCGGGTGGATTCGTTATACATCGGTTTATTGAGCCCTGCGGAAGTAAATTCCGCAGGGCTTCGCTGTTTTTTAATTGCTTTGTTGACATAAGATCTGATTCGGAATAGCCTTGTCTGCGGAAATCTTGGATTATATTTGACAAAACCGAACTTTAAATATACAATAGAGATGTAAATATATTGATATGCAAAGGGTGCTGCCGAAAAGCAAACGGTTAGTCCCTCAAGTAATTGGATTATAAACAGGATTATAACCGCTTAGTTTGCGAGACAGGGCGGTTATTTTCTTTTGCCAATTTGATAAAACAAAGTGGCGACTGCACATATCACAAGCACAAACTCAAATGTTTCACTAATAGACAACTGCAATCCCCTCCTTCCATATTAATCTATTTTCCTTTTGGAAAATGATATATGTATACAGAGGGTATCAGTCCCTCTGTATCAGAGGGCTAACCGCCTACCGCTTCGGTAGCACCGTAAATATTATATATAAATGGGTGTAATTTGTCAAAATATAGATGCTGTACAAAAGGATATTATCAGGGGGTTGCTGTTTTTGGTGTCAATCGGCTGAAAATCACAGGATTTTCTCTCATATATATTGACTTTAACATGAAATGATGTTACTATCCACCTAAGGCGTTATTTTAATGCCTTTCCTGATAGAGGCGCAGAAAACATCAGTAATGCGGTGATGGGAGCAATGGTGCTTCCCGGCAGGCGGCCGTTCCGTATGAAAGGGTTTTTTGCCGAAGCTGTCCGTTATGCCTTAGGCGGATATGCTGGGACGATGCAGAATATGCAGCGTACTGTCACTTAGGTGGAGAGCTATCATAAAACTTATAACTTTGTTTTATCAGTGCCGGATCTTCATCTTAAGGGGAAAAGACGGCACTTTTTTATTGGCACAATAATTAACAGCAAAGGAAGGTAATGAAAATGAAGAAAAAATTATTAATGGCTGCCGCTTTTGCAATGGCATGCACAATGGCTTTCACAGGCTGCTCATCAAGCTCAAGCTCATCTTCTGACGCAAAGACAGAGGAAACAGAAGCTGCAGACGACAACGTACTTACAGTAGCTATGGAATGCGGATACGCTCCCTATAACTGGACACAGCCCGATGATTCCAACGGCGCAGTACAGATTAAGGACAGCCCCGACTATGCATACGGCTATGACGTAATGATGGCTAAGAAAATAGCAGATGCCCTCGGCATGGAGCTTGAAATCGTTAAGCTTGACTGGGATTCACTTGTACCCGCAGTACAGTCAGGTACAGTTGACTGCGTAATCGCAGGTCAGTCAATCACATCAGAAAGACTTGAAATGGTAGACTTCACAGATCCCTACTACTATGCTTCAATCATAACACTTACAAAGTCTGACAGCAAATATGCTGAAGCAACAAGCGTTGCGGACCTTGCAGGCGCTACATGCACATCACAGCAGAACACAGTATGGTATGACGTATGTCTGCCCCAGATTCCCGATGCAAACATTCTTCCCGCACAGGAATCAGCACCCGCTATGCTTGTTGCCCTTGACGCTGACAAGTGCGACATCGTTGTAACAGACCAGCCTACAGGCCTTGCCGCTACAGTTGCTTATCCCGAATTCACAATGCTTGACTTCTCAGGCACAGACGGAGAATTCCAGGTTTCCGATGAAGAAATCAACATCGGTATTTCTCTCCAGAAGGGCAACACAGAGCTTCTTGAGAAAATCAACGGCGTTCTTGCAACAATGACAGAGGACGACTATGTTGAAATGATGAACGAGGCTATTGCCGTTCAGCCCCTCAGCGAGTAATTAATATCAGTTTTTATCCTCGGCGGGGAGAAATCTCCGCCGAGGGAATAGGGAGTTCCAAAAAAACTGATGTTTTATTGGGACTCCCTATTCCGGTTAAGAAGAAATGAAAGGAGAGGAAATATATGCCGCAGACATTCGGTGAAAGAATATTGTATATTTGGGAACGCTACAGCGGTTCATTTATGAGGGGCGCCGCAAACACGATGGTAATTGCGCTTATATCTACATTTATAGGCTGTATCATCGGTTTTATAGTCGGCATTATTCAGACAATACCCACAGACAGAAAGAAGAACCCCGTCAAATGGTTTATTATCGGTATAATTAAATTTATACTTAACGTATATGTTGAGGTGTTCAGAGGAACACCCATGATGGCTCAGGCCATGTTCATATACTTCGGTTCAGCCGCCCTTTTCAATATAAACATGGGAATGTGGCAGGCGGCCTTCTTCATCGTTTCAATCAACACAGGCGCCTATATGGCAGAGACCGTCAGAGGCGGTATTCTTTCCATTGACCCCGGACAGACCGAGGGCGCCAAGGCCATAGGTATGACCCATGTGCAGACGATGGTAAACGTAATACTTCCCCAGGCGCTGAGGAACATAATGCCCCAGATAGGCAACAACCTTATTATCAACATCAAGGATACCTGCGTACTTTCCGTTATCGGTATAGTAGAGCTGTTCTACACCACAAAGGGTATTGCGGGCGCTCTTTATACATACTTTGAGGCCTTTGCAATTACAATGGTCATCTACTTCATACTTACGTTTGCGTGCTCCAGAATACTTCGTTTCTGGGAGGACAAAATGGACGGCCCCGACAACTTCGATTTGGCTACCACCGACACCCTTGCGCATACAAGCGGTATGTACAGCTACAAGGCTAAAACAGCAGGAAATCTCAATTCCGACAGCAGGGAGGGAAGGTAAATGGAAGAAAAAAATGTATTCCGTATAAAGCATCTCGGCAAAACCTTCGGAACCCATGTAGTGCTGAAGGATATAGACTTTACGGTAAACACAGGCGATGTAACCTGTATAATCGGCGCTTCGGGCTCGGGAAAATCAACGCTTTTAAGATGTATGAACCTGCTTGAAACACCCACCAGCGGCGAGATACTGTATCACGACGAGCCCATAACGGGCAAAAACTTCAACCAGTCGTCCTATCGTGCCAAGGTAGGCATGGTTTTCCAGAGCTTCAACCTTTTCAACAACATGACCGTGCTTGAAAACTGCATGGTCGGCGTGACAAAGGTGCTTAAAAAGAGCAAGGAGGAAGCCAGAGAAACAGCCATGTTTTATCTTGAAAAGGTAGGAATGGCACCCTATATCAACGCAAAGCCCAGACAGCTCTCCGGCGGACAGAAACAGCGTGTGGCCATTGCCCGTGCCCTTGCCATGAAGCCCGAGGTTATACTCTTTGACGAGCCCACATCGGCCCTTGACCCCCAGATGGTCGGCGAGGTTCTTGCGGTAATCAGAACCCTTGCGAAAGAGGGCTTTACCATGATAATTGTAACCCATGAGATGGCCTTTGCCAGAGATGTTTCCAGCCATGTGGTATTTATGGCGGACGGCGTTATCTGCGAGGAGGGAGCACCCGAGGAAGTATTCGGAAATCCCAAGACAGCTAAGATGCAGGAGTTCTTAACAAGATTTATAAATAACTAAGTTAAAAAAGACCGCATAAGCTTTAATTCAGCCTATGCGGTCTTTTTATACAGTCACACCAAAAGCGACTCAGGCACGCTGCGCCTTAAGTATGAAATTTTTAATAATACTGTGCTTTATTCCCTCAGCGTCGGTAAACTCCTTGCGCATTATTTCCGCACCGGCATAGCCAACGCCCTCGTTTATCAGGAAGCTTATATCCCATGTGGGACGCAGCTCTTTGCTGAGGGGCAGTTCCCTTGCTATATCGTCTATAATGCTTACGTCAATATTTTTTAGGTATTCGGGGTTATGGCCGTCCTTATATTCGGGCTGTTCCCTTTCCAGTCTGTATTCCTCACGATAGTAGTGGCTGTAGTGGTTGCCGTCACAGTTTATTATTATTCCGCCGGGCTTGAGCACTCTCAGCCATTCACGGTAAGCTCTTTCGGGCTGTTCCAGATTCCATGTCAGGTTTCTGGATACAACAACGGCAAAGCTTCCGTCCTCAAAGGGCAGATTCTGAGCATCTCCCTGCATAAATTCAGCCTTTACGCCGTAGCTTTCGGCGTTCTTTTTTGCCTCCGCCAGCATTTCCGACGAAAAATCAAAGGCAGTGACCCCATAGCCCAGCTCCGACAGTATTATTGTAAATATTCCGGGTCCGCAGCCTATGTCAAGCACTCTGCCTTCGGGTGCGTCCTTAAGCAGGCCGGACATCTTTTCCTTCCAGTAGCCGTGTTTTTCATTCAGCTCGTCAAGCACTCCCTTTGAGAAGCCGTCGGAACGTATATCCCAGTATTCCTCCATTGTTTTGAGTTTGTCCATGTTTATCCTCCTTACCTGTGTGCATAGGGCTTTATGGGCACTACGCTGAAATAACCGTCCTTTGTTTTCTCAATGCTCAGCTCCACGCCGTATACGCTTTGAAGCAGCTCGGGCTTCATTACGTTTTCGGCACTGTCGAAGGCCTTTATTTTGCCCTGATGCAGAAGCAGCAGTTTTTTTCCGTATCGGGAGGCCAGCATAAGGTCGTGTACGACAAATATGGTGACTGCTCCCGTTTCCTCAGTATATTTCTGTGCCAAATCCATAACTATCAGCTGATGTCTAAGGTCAAGGGCGCTGGTGGGCTCGTCCAACAGCAGAACCTTGGGATTTGATATAAGCGACTGAGCCATGCAGACAAGCTGTTTCTGTCCGCCGCTCAGGGTGTTGAAGGGCTGTTTGCTTATGCCCGTCAGTCTCAGCTGACTCAGTACGTTGCTGACCTTTTCAAGCTGTTCACCGGTAACGTGCCACCTGAGGGTGTCCACCAGACCCAGCAGAACCATTTCAAATACTGTCAGCTTTGTGTTCAGAGAGCCCAGCTGGGGCACATAGGATATTTCGTTTTTGGGGCGAAGAACCCTGTCTCCGTCCGTCAGAGTGACCTTTCCCGAATGCTTTGTCAGGTCTGAAACGGCCTTTATAAGCGTTGTCTTGCCGACTCCGTTTCTTCCTATTACCGCCGTCATTTCGCCGCCGGTCAGGTCTGCCGTTATGTCGTCTATTACACGGTTGTCTCCGTATTCCACCGTTATATTCTGAAGGTGCAGGCTTATCATCTTACTTTTCCCTCCCTCATAAGAAGTACAAACAAAAACGGTACGCCGACTATGGAGGTTATTATTCCCACGGGCAGCATGGAGCCGTTTGACATAAGCTTTGCCACTGTGGAGGCCACAAGCATTATAAGGCTTCCCAGTATTGTGGTAACAGGAGTGAGAAAGCGCTGATCCTCGCCCACAAGCATTCTGGCACAGTGGGGAGCCACAAGACCGACAAAGGCCACCGTTCCTATAAAGCCAACGGCACCTGCAATGAGCAGGGCGCAGACTATGAAAACTATTATTCTGAGTCTTTCCACATTAATGCCGAGGCTTTTTGCCCTTTCCTCGCCGGCTGTAAGGGCCGTAAGCTTCCAGGTCAGCCTTGACATTATTAAAAATCCGATGATGAATATTACCGCACTGACCCATACGCTGGCCCATGATGCTCTGGAAAGGTTTCCAAAAGACCAGTTGGATATTATCTGGGCAACCTCGGCGGAGGCTGTGTACTGCAAATACTGCTGAAGGGCAGTGAAGAAGAAGTTCATTATTATTCCCGTAAGTATCAGCGTGCTTGTGTTCATGCCCTTTGCCCTGCCTAAGAAAAATATGGCAAGGGATACGCCTATGGCAAATATGAAGGCCATTGAAGCTGTGCCTATCCACTGTACGCCCGCTATACTCAGTCCCATTGTTATGGATATGGCAGCGCCGAAGCTTGCTCCTGCGGATATACCAAGGGTGTAGGGGCTTGCCAGAGGGTTATTTGTGATGGTCTGTACCTGAAGTCCTGCCAGTGCCAAAGATGCGCCCACGAATACGCAGGTCAATGTCATGGGCAGTCTTATGGACCATATAATGAGGGTGCCCACGTCCCCGCCGTGGGGGCCTGCCAGCAGTATCGATATTATTTCACCGATGCCCATGCCCGAGGAGCCGACACACAAATCGGTTATAAGGGCAGCCAGGGCGGCAATGATTGAGGCTAGGAGTATGATGATTCGTTTTCTGTTTATGCTTTTGTATATCAGGTCGGGTCTGTTGTCTTCCATTGTAAAATGCCTTTCTTGCGATGAATGTAAATCTTTTTTGCTTCGGAAGCATGGCTTCCGAATTCCTTTATAAACGCACAGAAACCCGGGCAGAGATGACTCCGCCCAGGCTGTAATATTCACGGAGTAAGCTGAACCAAATATTAATGGGGAGATTTTTTGGTTCAGCTCCGCTTTGGAACAAGCCGAATGCTTCGGCTCGGACGGCTTTGCCGCCCAATGGGTATATAAGAAAGTTATAGTATGGTTTTTATGACCGTTGTCATCACTGTTTGTCCCACTTTATGAAGAATGTTCCCGTATGGTCAAGCTCGGGAAGATATTTTTCATAAAAGGCTTCCATTTCCGCCTGGGGGTCTATGTCCTCGAAAAGGTCGGGATATATCATCTTGGCGAAGGCTTCGGTATATATGTAGTCGCCCATGAAACGCAGGCTTCCGTGGTCAACGCCGTATACCTCGCCGTTTTTGACTGCCGTAAGGCTTGACCAGCCGCTTCTGTTCATAAAGCCCGTAAGTCTTTCCTGAGACATTTCTGGGTCTATGGTAAGTCCCATTCTCATCTGGTCATTGTCTGTGTTGTAGCCCGTCCATATTGAGCCGCCTATGACTATTATATCGGGATCCTGAGTAAGGACATACTCCTTGTCAAGGGGGCCGTAGCCCTCGGCGGGGTCAAGCACCGAGTCGGCAATGTTTATACCGCCTGCATTGTTTATAATGGAGCCCCACAGACAGCCTGTGTAGCTGTTGCCGTATTCACCGACACCTTTGCTGCCAAGCTCAACATATACTGTTTTGGGCTCCTCGTCAGCGGCGGCTATTCTCTCCTGAACCAGGTTTATGCCTGATGTGTAGTCATTTATCATTTCTGCGGCAACGTCCTCTCTGCCGAGAAGAACACCGAGTATTTCAGTACTTTTTATGTGGTTTTCCAGCTTCATCTTGTGATAGTCCAGAACAACAACCTTTATGCCTGCCTTTTCAAATACGGGTATGGAGGTTTCATTTTCGCTGTACTGGGAACGGTTTATAAGAAGCACATCGGGCTTAGCCGTCAGTATAAGCTCCGAGTCAAGCACATCGTCATGGTAGCCGCCGATACTGGTCTTTTCCAGTATTTCGGGGAAGGAGGTCGTCATTGCCGTATACTCACCGAAGCGGGTTTCCTCCCAGCCGTCAAGGGGCATGCCTACGACCTTGTCAAGGCTTTCCTCTCCGCCTATGAGCATAAAGTTGAGTATGTAGTTGCCGACAATAAAGGTTTCGGGCTGTTTTTCTATTGTTATTTCTCTGCCCTCTATGTCCGTAAAGGTATAGGGGAAAGAGCCGTCGGTGCTTTCTGTCTGCTCTGTTTTTGTTTCGGGCTCATCTGCTACGGTTTTGTTTGATGATGAACAGCCTGTAAATGACAGGGCTGTTATAACAGCCGTAAGGACTGCCGCAAGTTTTAAATATTTTTTCATTTGTCTGCCTCCGATACTAAAAAACCACGAAAATAAATCAAGCATTCTTAGCTTAATTAACCTTCGTGGCTGATATCCGCTTTGTTATTGAATTTTTTAAATTGTTGTAGGGTACTTCTGTACTTTTAAGCCGCTTCTTGCGGCTGTTACTGTTAAAATATTAGCATACATCAATGGGTTTGTCAATAACGTCTGCATAGGGTGGCGGACTTTTACAAGTCCTGCGCCATTACTGACAAGCCCGAGTTATAACTGCCATCTGAAATTTCTATTTTATCGGCACACATAGCTCACACAGCTGTTTTGACACAAGCTCTCCGCTGTAGCGCTCCATGACGGGTCTGCCTATGTCGGGTATACAGCCCATTTCGGCAAGTACAGCAGGTATGGATGCCCATGCTTTGCCGACGGCTTCGGCGGTGTGGCTGATTACAAGTACCATATATTTTCCGCCGCTTAAAACGCCTGTATTTATACCGACGTCCGCTTCCGACGGTACATAACCTGCGGAATTAATAAGACAGACGTCATAACGACATTTATCGGGAGGAACAACGGCAGGGGCATCCTGCGCTATGCCGAGAATGACGGAGTCCTCACCGAGCAGTTCACGCTCTGCGGCCCATTTTTTAAGGCTTTCCATAAGAGCATGGTTTTCCGCACCGTAGGGGCCTGTTCTGCGCATGAACAGTATGTCCGACGGAGCCGTTGTTTCGATTTTTACATTTATAATATCATTCATATAATCACACCTTTTCAGTTTCAGTACACCGGTGTCTGAGATGAATATAATGTATATTAAAATTATTTGCAATATGCATTTTAGAGTGTCGACAAAGTCGACACTAAGTCGAAAACAGGTTTTCGACTTGCTTAAATTAATGTATGAATGGCTATTCCATCGGCCGCTGGCCTTGAAACACGCCATTCTCCTCGGCGAAGAGCGCGGTCTCCGCCTGCGGATTAAACTTGGAAAACTCTTCGTTTTCCAAACCTTTCCGCACCAAAAATCAGTTTGTCTGCAATCTGAAATTCAATATACATTTAAAATTTTTGACTAATGTC
>JAQXNZ010000047.1 GCA_029098265.1 Clostridia bacterium
GTCATAAGCTTGGCGCTTTCGTCATATACGTTGGTAACTATAAGGGGCAGGTCGCTGTTTTCCTTGGCGGCAAGTACTGCGGCTTTGGTCTCGTAGGAGTCGTTCATGGTCTCTATGAGTATCAGGTCAACGCCTGACTTAACTCCCTGTCTTACGACCTTGGCAAAGGCCTCGACAGCTTCCTCAAAAGGCAGGTCGCCCAGGGGCTCCAGCAGTCTGCCGCTGGGGCCTATATCAAGGGCCACATAGCGTTCTCCGCCGACGGACCGTCTGGCTGCATCTGCACATCTGTAGGATGCCGCAACCATTTCATTAAGGGTATCATCGTCATACTTAAGGCCGTTTACGCCAAAGGTATTCGTTATTACAATGTCTGCGCCTGCTTCGTAATACTGTCTGTGTATATCTTCTATAACATCTGGGTGGGTAATGCTCCAGTATTCGGGAGCCTCTCCGGGTGCAAGCCCACGGGCCTGAAGCAGAGTGCCCATGCCGCCGTCGAATACTACTCTGGTGTTTTTTATTCTGTCTCTAATATTCATTTACTGCTGTTTCCTTTCCTTATCGGAAATACCTATAAGTGCCGATACTGATTTGGTCGGAAACATCATTGTGCCGTTTCTTAAGGCAACGCCGATGTTTTTCGGTGAGTTCAGTATGTCCACAAAGTATTTCTGATATTCGAGTGTAAAATCTCCGAATCCGGCCGAGTATCTCGGTCTGAGGAATTTGCCCTCTGCCGCCGCCTGTTCTTTAAGCTCGGCGTTGAGCTTATTGCAAAGCGCTTCCGTAAGGGCAGAGGCTGCCGCATCAAGGGCAAGCGCCTTTGACGGATACATTCTTGAGGAGGCTATAAGCCTGTCCGCACTGCCGCCGATGGTGGCCATAAACAGATAGACCTCACTGCAGTCCGCCAGATTTCCCGCCAAAAATACGCTTTCCGTCCTTATGGAGCCTATTACAAGGGTTTTGCTGTCGGGGCGCTCTATGGGCAGTCTTGTATAGCATACCCTGCACATGGAACTGCTTTTTATTCTGCCCACAGCCTCATCGGCAAGCTGTTTTGTAGCCTCATCGGGCTCGCCCTTTACGCCCATGTAGCGGTAGACTTCTTTCATATTGGGCTCAGGAGGAGCGTATGTTTTTCTTACAACGGTCATTTTATTATCTCCGAAATGTTGGCCTGTATCTGTCTTGCGACATCGGGCTTGTTCATTGAGTATATATGCACGGCGTTTATACCGTTGGCATAGAGGTCTATAACCTGCTCTGTGGCATAGGCTATACCTGCCTGCTTCATGGCAACGGGATTGCTGCCGTATCTGTCAACTATCCTGCGGAAACGCTGGGGCAGAAGCTGTCCCGAAAGCTCGCAGGTTCTCTTTATCTGCTTTGCGTTTGTTATGGGCATTATGCCTGCAACAACGGGTACGTTTATGCCTGCTTCTCTTATTCTGTACATAAAGTTGTAAAGTATGTCATTGTCAAAGCACATCTGTGTGGTAAGAAATTCACAGCCCATGTCAACCTTTTCTTTAAGATGCTTTATGTCCTCTGCAGAGCTTTCGCTTTCGGGGTGGCATTCGGGATAGCATGCGCCGCCTATGCAGAAGCCGCCGAATTCCTTTATCTCGGCTATAAGCTCCGAGGCGTATTTGTAGTCAAGACTGCCAGCTACAAAGCCCTCGGGCAGATCGCCCCTTAAGGCCAGTATGTTTGTTATGCCTCTGTCTCTGAGTTCCGTGAGCTTCTGATGTATCTCGTCCCTTGTGGAGGATACGCAGCTGAGGTGGGCAAGGGGTGTTACACCGTATACGTTTTTGAGCTTTTCGGCTATGGCTACGGTATATTTGCTTGTGCCGCCGCCTGCTCCGTATGTAACGCTCATATAGCTGGGAGAAAGGGTGGCTATCTCCTTAACGGCCTTTTCTACGCTTTCGATATTGCTCTCAAGCTTGGGAGGGAATACCTCGAAGGAAAGGCTTGGCTTTTTTCCGCAGATTATTTCCGTTATCGGTCTGCATTTTTCAGTGTTTATTGTTTTTACTTCCATATTACAACATCCTTCTCATTTAATAACTGCACATAATAGTATATTTTAGCGCTTTAAATCATATAGTGTCAATGGGTTTAATGCGGATTTGAAAATAAAAGACATATAAAGGTATCCAAAAGGAGTATATATGCTGCCAAAGGTACATTAAAAAGGATAGTTTAGAAATATTTGTAAACAAAATGTTGACAATGGGGTATGTCGGGACTATTATTAGTGTAATAAACAAAGGGCGTTAGAGAACCTGTTCTCTGACGCCCTTTTTAATATTTACGGAAAGGGAGTGGTTTGTATGTATGATTTGATAGAACATGAGGAAACGGTTAATGAACTGCTCGCAAGATACGGAGTAAAGTTCGGCATTTATAAGGACAATGTGTTCAAGGAACAGCTTTTCCCCTTTGACGCTATTCCGAGGGTGATTAAAAAGTAGGAATTTGACATGCTTGAAAAGGGACTTAAGCAGAGGGTTAAAGCGCTGAATCTTTTCCTCAGCGATATATACGGAGAAAAGAAGATAATAAAGGATAAGGTTGTGCCGGAGGAATTTGTCTATGCCTCCAGCGGATATCTTGCCCAGTGCGAGGGCATAAGACCGCCCAAGGACATATATTCCCACATATCGGGCATTGATTTGGTTCAGGGCAAAAACGGGGAGTGGTATGTGCTTGAGGACAACCTCAGGGTGCCTTCGGGAGCTTCATATCCCATGATTGCCAGAGAGCTGTGCCGAAAGAGCAGTCCGAAAACTTTCCGGAACATGCAGATAGAGGACAACAGAAACTATGCCGACCTGCTCAGAAGGACAATGGAGAATGTCAATACAGGCGGACATAACGTTATACTCACTCCCGGAAGATACAATGCGGCCTACTTTGAGCACTCCTATCTGGCGGAGCGCACGGGAGCACATCTTGCCAACGGCCATGAGCTTACTGTGGAAAACGACAGGCTTTACTTCATAGGCTCCAACGGAAAGAAGGAGCCCGTAGGTGCGGTTTACAGAAGAATATCCGACGAATACCTTGACCCCATGAATTTCAATGAGGAGTCCGTAATCGGAATACCGCATATCTTTGACGTATTCAGAAAGGGAAACGTGGCGCTCATAAACGCACCCGGCAACGGCATAGCCGATGACAAGGGTATATACTATTTTGTTCCCGCAATGGTCAGATATTACCTCGGCGAGGAGCCCATACTGCAGAATGCGCCCACATATCTTCCTTTCTATGAAAAGGATATGGCCTATGTGCTTGAGAACTTTGACAGGCTGGTGCTCAAGGACGTGGCGGAGGCTGGCGGTTACGGCGTTGTATTCGGCAGCAGCATGAGCGCAAAGCAGAAGGAGGACTTCATTGCCCTGCTTAAGAGGGAGCCCAGACGCTTTATTGCCCAGGAGGTAATAGATTTTATGGACCTTGATATAATGGATAACGGCGAAAAGGTGCCCAGAAAGGCCGACCTGAGAGCCTTTGTGCTTATGGCGGACGAGCCGCTTGTATGGAAAAGCGGACTGACCAGATTTTCCAGAAATCCCGATTCATTTATTGTTAATTCATCTCAGGGAGGATGCTTTAAAGACACATGGGTATTATCTCGATAGAACAGGCCGACAGACTCTACTGGCTCGGAAGATATACAGAGAGAGTCTACACGACCATAAGACTTTATTCAAAACGGTATGACATAATGCTTGACAAGGGCGAGGACAGCTATGACGAGTTCTGCAGGGAGCTGGATATTCCCAATATATATAAATCGGCCGATGACTTCAGGACGGCATACGCCTTCAGCGCCGAGGATCCCAACTCCATATACAGCAATCTTATAAGAGCCTATGACAATGCCATTGAGCTGAGGGATATGATAGGCAGTGAGGCGCTTTCTTACATACAGCTCGCCATATACGGAATGAACAGGGCAAGACAGAGCGAGGCGCCGCTGGTGGAAATGCAGAAGATAAACGACAACATACTGGCCTTCTGGGGCATTACCGATGATATGATGGACGACGAAAAAAGCAGGAACACCATAAAGGTCGGCAAAAGAGTAGAAAGAATAGACCTTTACGGCAGACTTAAGCTTTCGGAGAAGGAGATGAGAAGGGAGGTACACAGGCTCTTAGGCAGGATAGACAAATGCTGTCTTGACTACAATAAGGAAGCACTCCGAAATGTTTCGGCTGTTGTAGAATCCGATAATATAGATTATTATAGGGTGGTACAGGAAATCGAAAGAATTTTGGAGTAATGGAAAGTGAAGGATTTAATTTTTAATTATACAATGAGGCTGGACTTTGACGAGCCTGTTAAAAATCACCGCTTTACGGTGAAGTGTGTGCCGTCGGACAGCGAGAGACAGAAGATAAAAAAGCTGGATATATCCATATTTCCCGATGAGGAGCTGTCAAAGGGTACGGACTCCTTCGGCAATATATGTATATACGGCAGCAGTGACATGCCCCATCAATGCTTTGAAATATCGGTAAAGGGAGAGGCTGTGACGGGTCTTTCCGACCATGAGACCGGAGAAGCGGAATATAAGGTCGGCATGTACAGATATCCTACCTTTTATACCGTGCCCGGAGAGAGGATAAAGGCGTATTTTGCAGGTCTTGAGCTGAAAGAAGGAATGAGCGCCTTTGAAAAGGCCGCATATATGAGCGCACAGCTGCATCGGGACTTTAAATATGAAAGCGGAGCAACGGACATAAACACCACCGCAGAGGCGGCAATGGAGCTTGGAAAGGGCGTATGTCAGGACTATTCGCATATACTGACAGCTCTCTGCCATTTGGCAGGCATACCCGCCCGATATGTTGTGGGAATGCTCATAGGCGAGGGCGCCAGCCATGCATGGGGGAGGTGTATGACAGGGGGCTGTGGTATGCCCTCGACCCCACCAATGACATGACGGTCACTGACAGCCACATAAAAATTTCAAACGGAAGGGATTACAGGGACTGCCTTATTAATCAGGGCATTTTCGTGGGAACGGCGGCCCAGAAGCAGACGGTAAAGGTCCTTGTGTGTGATAAAAATGATAGAGACGGTAACCTCCCTGGCGCTTCCCGCAGATGAAGTGCTGAGGGTGCAGAAAAACAGAATACTTCCTATGGGGAAGGACTGCGGAAAAAGAATATGTATAGTCACGGGCATACACGGTGACGAGCTTGAAGGTCAGTATGTATGCTATAAGGTGCTTGAAAGAATAGAAAGAGAAAGGGACAAGCTGACGGGAACGGTGGATATATATCCCGCCATGAACCCCTTGGGTATAGACTCGGTCACAAGGGGAATCCCGGGCTTTGACCTGGACATGAACCGTATTTTCCCCGGCAACAGCGACGGTACAATGGCGGAATATGTGGCTTCGGAAATAATAAAGGATTTAAGCGGAGCAGACCTGTGCATAGACATACACGCCAGCAACATATATCTGACGGAGATACCCCAGGTCAGGATAAACGAGCTTCACAAAGACAGGCTTGTGCCCATTGCCGAAAAGCTGAATGTGGATTTGATATGGGTACACGGCAACGCCACCGTGCTTAAGTCCACATTGGCCTACAGCCTTAACAGCTGTGGCACAGACACACTGGTGGTGGAAATGGGCGTCGGTATGCGTATAACAAAGGAATACTGCGAACAGCTTACGGACGGAATATTCCGTGTGATGAAGGAAATGGGCATGTGGCAGGGCAGCACAGGCCCCGTAAGACGGCCTATGATTTCCGAAGGCGACGGAGACGTTCTTTTCCTTAATGCAGGAAATTCAGGCGTATTTGTACAGACCGCCTCCCACGGACAGTTCCTTGAGGAGGGTGAGGAGATAGGCAGAATTATTGACCCGCTCAGAGGAGTGATAAGGGAGAGAGTGCTTGCGCCAGAAAGGGGAGTGCTCTTTACAATAAGAGAATATCCCGTAGTTGACGAGGGCTCCCTTGTGGCACGAATACTAAGAAGGGAGGCACCCTATGAAAAAGTCTGTGATTTATAAAATAGACTCCCTTTACAGGGACGACTTCCGTATTACCGGCTATACCTTCGGTGAGGGTGAAAAGGCGCTCTGTATAGTCGGAAGCATAAGAGGCAACGAGATACAGCAGATATATACCTGCTCCAGAATGATACAGACATTAAAAAAGCTGGAGGTCGACGGAATGATAGCCAAGGGTAAGCAGATACTGGTTATACCCGCATGCAATCCCTATTCCATTAATATAGAAAAAAGGTTCTGGCCCACAGACAATACGGATATAAACCGCATGTTCCCGGGATATGCCTTGGGCGAGACAACCCAGAGGATAGCCGCAGGAATATTCGATGTGGTAAAGGAATACAAAAACGGCATACAGCTTGCCAGCTTCTATATGCCGGGTGAGTTTATGCCCCATGTCAGAATGATGACAACGGGCTTTGAAAATACGGAGCTGGCAAAAAAATTCGGTCTTCCCTACATAGTGCTTAGAAATACCAGACCCTACGATACGACAACCCTCAACTATAACTGGCAGATATGGGAGACCAATGCCTTCAGCCTCTATACCACGGGAACCTACAATATTGACCGTGAGGGCGCCGAAAAGGGACGTCAGGCCATGCTCAACTTTATGATAAACGAAGGCATACTGCTGGGCGACGAAACGGAAAATGTGGTAAGCAGTACAATTTCCGATGAGGAGCTTATATCGGTAAGGGCGGCAAAGGCAGGCCTGTTTGAGAGATATGTAAAAACAGGACGCTTCGTGCAGAAGGGCGAGCTTATGGCCAGAGTACTGGATCCCTATGACGGAGAGGTAAGGCATGTGGTGCATGCGCCCGAAAGCGGAGTAGTGTTCTTTGCCTACAATCAGCCTATGACCTACGCCAACACGGCGGTATTCAAGCTGATACCCGAGGACAAAACTGTCTGAAAATACAATATTTGTATAAAACGCCGTTTGTACATGCCGTTTTGGCTTGCAGACAGCGTTTTCTTTCGGCTGTCGGGATTATCATATTGAATGATAATAGGTATCATTGTATAATTGAAGCAGAATATAACAGGGGGTGAATGTATGGGATTATTTGATGATACTTTTGATTTAGACGATAACGGCAGAGTTGATACATGGGAGCTTGACGAAATAGGAATGCTTGATGATGACGATGATATCGACAGCGATTTTGACGACGGCGGGGACGAATGGTGAAATTCGGAATTAAATCAACGGGAGGAACAATATGAAGAAACAGCTTAGGCTTATATTTGCGATTATACTGGCCCTTGTGCTTACGGCCTGCGGACAGTCGGCACCCACAAACACGGCCGCCGACACCCAAAGCGGTGCCGAACAGCAGACGGAGGAGGTTTACGAGGAACAGCTGAACGAGGACGGCACATATACCACCAAGGAGGATGTGGCACTGTATATACATACCTACGGACATCTGCCCGATAACTTTATAACCAAGAAGGAAGCCGAAAGTCTCGGCTGGCAGGGCGGCTCTCTGGAGCCCTACGCACCCGGAAAATGTATTGGAGGCAGTCATTTCGGCAACTATGAGGGACTTCTGCCCGAGGCCGACGGCAGGGAGTACACCGAATGTGATATTGATACCTTAGGCGCCGACAAGAGGGGAGCCAAGAGAATAGTGTTCTCCAATGACGGACTGATATACTACACCGAGGACCATTATGAGACCTTTGAACTGCTCTACGGGGAGGACGGACAATGACTGACGTTCTGATAGACGGAAATGTTACCGATAACAGGGAAATGCTGCATGACGCCTTTGCTTCACAGCTTTCTCTGCCCGAATGGTACGGAAGAAATTTGGACGCACTGTTCGACTGCCTTACGGATATACATGAAGAAACGGCTGTGCATATTGTCAATGGGGATAGGCTTAAAGAAAATTTGGGCAATATGTATAATGGCCTTGTAAAGGTGCTCGGCAGGGCGGAAAAGGAAAACAGCTTTATAAAGGTATACTATGAATGAGAGAAAAGGGAAGCCAAAATCGGCTTCCTTTTTTAATATCAGGAATGGGATATGGTAAATATGTATAAAATTACTGATAGTTTAAAACAGGTATTTACACCTAGATATTGTTGTAGTATAATGGGGTCGTTACAACATCTAGTGTTTCGGTTTAAGGAGAATATGGGGGAGTAAAAGTGACTGTAATAAAAAGAAACGGTACGGAGGTGCCCTTTGATATAACGAAGATCATCGCCGCCATTACAAAGGCAAACAACAGTATAGAAGAAAATATGCGCATGACACCCATGCAGATACAGAGAATAGCCGAGTCTGTTGAGCTGTCATGTCTTAAAATGAACAGGTCGCCATCCGTTGAGGAGATACAGGACCTGGTTGAATATCAGATAATGGCCCACGGCGCCTTTGAGGTTGCGAAAAACTACATCACATACAGATATACAAGGTCATTGGTAAGAAAAAGCAATACTACCGATGAGAAGATACTCAGCCTTATAGAGTGCTGCAACGAGGAGGCAAAGCAGGAGAACTCCAATAAAAATCCCGTTGTAAACTCTACCCAGAGGGACTATATGGCGGGAGAGGTATCAAGGGATTTGAGCGAGCGTCTGCTTCTTCCTCAGGATATAGTGGAGGCTCACAGAGAGGGAATTATCCATTTCCACGATTCGGACTACTATGCACAGCACATGCACAACTGCGACCTTGTAAACCTTGAGGACATGCTTCAGAACGGAACAGTCATTACGGGAACGCTAATTGAGCGCCCCCACAGCTTTTCAACGGCCTGCAACATCGCAACCCAGATTATAGCTCAGGTTGCGTCTAACCAGTACGGCGGACAGTCCATATCATTGGCACATCTTGCGCCCTTTGTTGACGTCAGCAGAAAGAAAATAAGAAAGAGCGTCGATGAGGAAATGAAAATAATCGGCGCAGACGTTTCCGAGGAGAAAAAGAATGAGCTTGTGGAACGCAGGCTCAGAGAGGAAGTCCGCAAGGGCGTACAGACAATACAGTATCAGGTGCTGACACTGCTGACTACCAACGGACAGGCTCCCTTTGTAACTGTTTTCATGTATCTGGGAGAGGCCAAGAACGAACAGGAGAAAAAGGATTTAGCCCTTATCATAGAGGAAACCCTCGAACAGCGCTATCAGGGTGTTAAAAATGAGGACGGAGTTTGGATAACACCTGCCTTCCCCAAGCTTATATATGTGCTGGAGGAGGACAACATACACAGCGATTCACCCTATTACTATCTGACAGAGCTGGCCGCAAAGTGCACAGCCAAGAGACTTGTTCCCGACTACATCTCTGAAAAGAAGATGAAGGAATACAAGGAGGGCAACTGCTTCCCCGTTATGGGCTGCCGTTCCTGCCTGTCACCATGGAAGAACGAGAAGGGCGAGTATCAGTTCTACGGACGTTTCAATCAGGGCGTAGTTACACTGAATCTGGTGGATATAGCGCTTTCATCGGGCGGAAACATCGAAAAGTTCTGGAAGATTTTCGACGAGCGTCTTGATCTGTGCTACAGAGCGCTCATGTGCCGCCATAACCGCCTTATGGGCACTGTTTCCGACGTGGCACCTATACTCTGGCAGTACGGCGCCTGTGCAAGACTTAAAAAAGGCGAGACCATAGACAAGCTTCTTGTGGGCGGATATTCCACCATATCACTGGGCTATGCCGGACTTTATGAGTGTGTAAAATATATGACGGGCAAGAGCCATACAGACCCTTCGGCAACACCCTTTGCCATAAGCATTATGGAATATATGAACAAGGCCTGCAACAGATGGAAAGAGGAAACAGGCATCGGCTTCGGTATCTACGGCACACCGCTTGAGTCCACAACCTATAAGTTCGCAAAGTGCCTCCAGAGACGTTTCGGCGTTATCGAGGGCATAACCGATAAGGGATATATTACAAATAGCTACCATGTTCACGTTACGGAGGAGATAAACGCCTTTGACAAGCTTAAATTTGAGGCCAAGTTCCAGCATCTTTCATCGGGCGGAGCCATAAGCTATGTGGAGGTGCCCGATATGCAGAACAATATCGAGGCTGTTTTACAGGTAATCAAGTTCATATACGAGAATATTATGTATGCCGAGCTCAACACAAAGAGCGACTACTGTCAGGTTTGCGGCTGGGACGGCGAAATAGAAATAGTCGAGGACAACGGCAAGCTTATATGGCGTTGCCCTAAATGCGGCAATACCGACCAGGACAAGATGAATGTTGCCCGCCGTACCTGCGGATACATCGGCACACAGTTCTGGAACCAGGGACGTACCCAGGAAATAAGAGACAGGGTACTGCATCTGTAAGCCTAAGGAGAAAAAATGAACTACGGAAATATTAAAAACTGCGATATAGCCAACGGCGAAGGCGTCCGTGTGACGCTTTTTGTGTCGGGCTGTACAAACCACTGCGAAAACTGTTTTCAGCCCGAAACTTGGGATTTTGAATACGGAAAGCCCTTCACAAAAGAGGTTGAGGACGAAATACTGGAAATGCTTTCGCCGGAATATATAAACGGACTGACCCTGCTTGGCGGAGAGCCCTTTGAGCCTGCCAACCAAAGGGTACTTGTGCCCTTTCTGAAAAGGGTAAGGGAGCGCTTTCCTGATAAAAATATTTGGAGCTACAGCGGCTTCACTTTAGAGGAAATGCTTGATGAAAACAGCTATCCCCACTGTGAGGTCACAAGGGAAATGCTGTCAATGCTTGATGTGCTTGTGGACGGAAGGTTCATACAGAAGCTTTATGATATATCTCTAAGGTTCAGAGGAAGCTCTAATCAGAGATTGATAGACCTTAATAAAACCCGTGAAAGCGGAAGAATACAGCTGCTGCCGGACAGAGTAAAAAAAGAATGAAAAATACAGAAGGAAGAGAGCTGCAAAACGGCTTTCTTCTTTTTTTGATGTCATAATAGGAAGGTTTAAGATATAATATGACGGTAAAATATTAGACATACAGCATTTTTGTGCAGCTTGTACCCCTTTGGGAACTTGAAATTAATGGATATGCTACTATAATACTATATATAACCGATACAGTATTTAAAATTCGGCTTTAAGGGCAATTGCGTTCTTAAATCCGCAAAATTTTAGCACTGTTGTTGAGGCAGGCGATATTCAGTACAAATTAACAAGTGCAATGTCTGACACAAGAAAAGAAATATTGTATCAGAATGCAGTATAAACGGGTGGCACTTATAGCAAAGTTTTGTCAAAGTTTTTGGGCATTATATATCTTCAGGTACTTGTAATAAATGGATATATTAGATATAATTTAAATAAATTATTATTTTTAGCAAATATGTAATATACAGTACGTCTGCGCAAGCTTATAAAGCCAAAGAATATGCGCGGACAAGCAGAAAAAGTCAGTGTACAGACAAAGGGTCTGTATAAATATTTTTACAATAAATAAGGAGGAGAAGAAATGAAGGGTAAAAAACTATTGGCGGCCTTTTTGGCGGC
>JAQXNZ010000048.1 GCA_029098265.1 Clostridia bacterium
CGAGGAGAATGGCGTGTTTCAAGGCCTGCGGCCGCTGGAATAGCCATTCATGCATTAATTTAAACAAGTCGAAAACCTGTTTTCGACTTAGTGTCGACTTTGTCGACACTCTAATTATATATTTATATGTTAAAGGAGAAATTTCATGTCCGCAGCTAAACGTCCGATAATGACGATGAAACATCAGGTATATCAGATTCTTAAAAAAGAAATATGCGACGGTGCCCTTCCGCCCGGAAAATGGCTTCAGGAAAAGGAACTGGCGGAACAGCTCAACGTCAGCAGAAGTCCCGTAAGAGAAGCGCTCAAACAGCTTGTGGACGAGGGACTTGCCATAGAATATCCCAACAAAGGCGTATTTGTAAAGGAATTTACCACAAAGGATATAGAGGAAATATATGAAGCCCGCATAATGCTTGAAAGCTATGCCATTAAAAATTCCGTAAAGACCCTTACCAGCAAAAACATATCCGAGCTTATGGGAATTCTCGAAAGGCTTGTTAAATTCTATAATGACAATGACCTTGCAAGCTATATAAGCGTAGATACAGAGTTGCACGAATATATAATAAACTTAAGCGGCAACAGCATAATAGTAGATATATACAAGCGCATATATTCCCAGACTCAGCAGTTCAGAATATACTCTCTTACGACAAAACGCAGATTTGACGATTCTGTAATAGAGCATAAAAACATGGTGGAAAGCCTTGTTTCGGGAGACTGGAAAAAGGCAGCCGAAATAAATCAGACCCACCTGACTCTGGCCAGAGAGGAAATAATTGAGCATTTTGAAGCTAAAAAAAGAATATGCGGTTCCGAGGAATAATATAAGGAACTGCACCGATAAAAATTTGATATTTATTGAAAGAAAGCCGAGTAGGCTTTCTTTTTTTATGTTTCTTTGGGGCTTAATCCCGCAGTCAAAATCTGTGATTTTACCGCTCCCTTAAAAAGCCCCAAAAAACAAGTGCCAAAAAGTGAACCCCTACGGAATTTATTTCCGTAGGGGTCGATAAACTGAGATTAGCTTAATCTAAAACAAAAAATTTTAAAGGAATTTTTTGTTTTAGCTCCGTCAAGTTGAAATCCTCCAAGGATTTCAACTTAAGCGCTCTGCGCGCAAAAAGGCTTGACCTAAACTTTATTTCCGAAAAACATTCGTTTTTCGGGGAGAAATATCAAATATAAAGGAGGGAACTATTTTATTTCCCTCCTGTTTTTTTGCATAAGAGAACGCAGGGGAGCTTTGCCCTAACAGGTTCACAAATCCCCTACGGGAACGCCTACGGCGCCGGGGTACATTCTCCCGGTTTGCTCTCCTGCGTCTGAATACTCATGAATAGACCAATCTAAATTCAAAAGTTTCCTCGGGAACTTTTGAATTTAGCACCGATACAAGACAAAAATCACAGGATTTTTGTCTTAGCGGCCTCGCCGCTTATATTACAGGTCCGAGACAATGAATGTCTATTGATGTGAAGTACTGAACAGCCTCGTTCTTTGTCATTTCTCCGCTGAGTACTCTGAGAAGCTTAGCAAATGCTTCTTCTCCGACTTCTTCAATTGTCTTTTCGCCTGTAAGGATAAGACCGGCGTTGATGTCCATGTCTTCCTTCATGTTTTCAAAGGTGTTGGGGTTGCCGCAGATTTTGATTACTGGCATGCTAGGGAAGCCCTGAGGTGCACCGC
Source organism: Clostridia bacterium (assembly GCA_029098265.1). Classification (GTDB taxonomy): domain Bacteria; phylum Bacillota; class Clostridia; order Lachnospirales; family Anaerotignaceae; genus Metalachnospira. The sequence continues at coordinate 1,693 of JAQXNZ010000048.1, forward strand.
GTCCTGTTGAGAACATCATGCACTGGGCGCCTGTTGCAGCCATACCTGTAAGGATTTCGGGCTCACGACCGGGTGTATCCTTGATCCAGAGTCCCTTGTGGTCTGTAACGATTTCGGGATATTCCATAACGCCCTGTATGGGTCTTGTTCCAGACTTAACGATAGCACCTAGGGATTTTTCCTCGATAGAGCTTAAGCCGCCTGCAATGTTGCCGGGTGTGGGCTGTCCTTTTCTCATATCGCAGCCGATAGCCTTTGCTCTTGCTTCCATTTCATCTACTTTTCTGATGATCTTGTCGCCTACTTCTTTGCTTACTGCTCTCTTGGCA
>JAQXNZ010000049.1 GCA_029098265.1 Clostridia bacterium
AGATAACTACAGCAAGCTTATTACAACCGATGAATACTGGGATATACTGCCTACGGTTCAGTATCACATGGACGAGCCTCTGGCAGACCCTTCTGCCGTTGCACTATATTTTGTAAGCCAGACGGCGGCAAAGCATGTTAAGGTTGCTCTTTCGGGAGAGGGCGCAGACGAGTTCTTCGGCGGATATAATATCTACCGTGAACCTTTCTCACTTAAACCCATTACAAGCCTGCCTAAACCCATAAGAAAATTCCTCGGCGCGGCGGCATCTGCCATTCCCTTTAAGATAAAGGGCAAAAACTACCTTATAAGAGGCAGTAAGGACGTGGAGGAAAGATTTATCGGCAATGCCTTCCTTTTCAATGAAAAGGAAAGAGAGAGCATACTTAAAAATCCTACGGGACACTATAACCATACGGAGCTTACAAAGCCCTATTATGACAAGGTAAAGGAACTGGACGATACAACAAAAATGCAGTACATCGACATTCACTTCTGGCTTATAGGAGACATACTTCTCAAGGCCGATAAAATGAGCATGGCTCATTCGCTGGAGGTCAGAGTTCCTTTCCTTGACAGGAAAGTGTTCGATGTAGCAAGACATGTACCTCTTAAATATAAGGTGACAAAGGAAAATACAAAGTATGCCATGAGACAGGCCGCTCATAGGTACCTGCCCGATATGGTAGCCGAAAAGAAAAAACTCGGGTTCCCTGTTCCCATAAGGATATGGCTCAAGGAGGACAAGTATTACAACACGGTAAAGGAAGCATTCACATCTGCGGCGGCAAAGGAATATTTCAAGACCGATGAGATTGTTAAGCTTCTTGATGACCACAGAAACGGAAAGAACGATAACAGCAGAAAGATTTGGGCAATATATATGTTCCTTGTATGGCATAAGAAGTTTTTTGAGGACGAGGTAAAGGCCGCATAAAAAGAAATATTTGGATAAAAAATCACAGGGGATTTTTCCCTGTGATTTTTTGTGCAGAGGGTTATAGGAAAATGCAATGCATCACTCATGCATCTACCATTTTTAGGGATTGATAGATGAGGTGTGGGTGAGAAGTTACCCGGTAATAATCGGATTAGGTCAAGCCGTGCGGCACCTCCACTCCGCTTATGCTGCGTGTCGGTTAGGGCTTGCGTTTAGTTACCCGGTAATAACCGGATTAGGTAGAGCCGTGCAGCACCTCCACTCCGCTATGCTGCGTGTCGGTTAGGGCTTGCGTTTAGTTACCCGGTAATAACCAGATTAGGTAGAGCCGTGCAGCACCTCCACTCCGCTGCGCTGCGTGTCGGTTAGGGCTTGCGCCCTATGTCTAAAAAAAAGAGAATGCCTGACAGTAAATAAATTTCCTGCAGTCATCTCTATTTTTTAAGCCGCACGGCTTAAAGTTAAAAAACATAGTGCATTTATGTTCATTTTGGGTTATTATATAAATGATACGCTATGCAAAATTTCAGCCGATGAATATGCTGAATGCACAGGAGGAATTTATGAAAATTACTGTTCCCGATGAAATATTGATGAAGGTGGAAAAACCTGCAAGATATATAGGAAATGAACTGAACATGGTCAAAAAAGACCCTAACGCCGTCGATATCAGATTTGCGTTCTGCTTTCCCGATGTTTACGAGGTCGGCATGTCATGCCTCGGACTTCAGATACTGTACTTCTTCCTTAACAGGAGGGAGGACACATACTGCGAGAGAGCATTTGCGCCCTGGCCCGACATGGAGGAGGCCATGCGTAAAAATAATATACCCATCTATTCTCTGGAGACCTTTACGCCTCTTAATGAGTTCGATTTTGTGGCCTTTACATTACAGTATGAGATGTGCTACACAAACCTTATAAACATGCTGGATATGTCAGGTATACCCGTTTATGCCAAAGACAGGGGAGAGAATGACCCCATTATACTGTGCGGAGGTTCATGCGCATACAATCCTGAGCCCTTGGCGGACTTTGTGGACTTCTTCTATATAGGCGAGGGCGAGGTCGAGTATGACCGCATAATGGAGATGTACAGGGAGCATAAGAAAAACGGCGGAACACGAAGCGAGTTTTTGTACAAGCTCCTTGATGTGCCGGGAATTTATGTGCCGAAATATTATGATGTGGAATATAAGGAAAACGGAGAGATTGCTTCCTTTACGCCCAATGACCCCAGAGCGCCTAAAACGGTCAAAAAGGTCATTGTAAAGGATATGGACAATGTATATTATCCGCCTAAAATGCTTGTGCCGCTTATAGAGACGGTGCATGACAGGGTGACTTTGGAGCTTTTTAGGGGCTGTATAAGGGGCTGCCGTTTCTGTCAGGCGGGCTTTATATACAGACCTGTTCGTGAAAAGGATTATCAGACCCTTATCAAACAGGCGCACTCGCTCATTGATGCTTCCGGTGATGATGAGATTTCACTTGTTTCGCTCAGTACCAGTGACTATACATGTTTCCATGACCTTGCTAACGGACTTCTTGAGGATTTTGCCAAGGACAAGGTTAATCTTTCGCTGCCGTCACTGCGTATAGATTCCTTCTCCCTTGACCTTATGGAGAAGATACAGGAGGTAAGAAAGAGCAGTCTTACCTTTGCCGCAGAGGCGGGAACCCAGAGACTGAGAAATGTAATAAATAAAAATCTTACCGAGGAAGATATTTTAAAGGGCTGTACCCTTGCCTTTTCGGGCTCGTGGGAGAGGGTAAAGCTGTACTTTATGATAGGACTGCCGACGGAAACCGAGGAGGACCTTATCGGTATTGCCGACCTCAGTGCCAAGGTAGTGGATAAATACTATGAGATACCGAGGGAGAAAAAGCCAAGACCCGTAACCGTTGTTGCCAGCAGTTCATGCTTTGTGCCTAAGCCTTTTACACCCTTCCAGTGGGACGCCCAGGACACATATCAGCAGTTCGCCGAAAAGGCAAAGCTGGTAAAGAGCCATATAGCCAGAAAGCAGATTAAATATAACTACCATGACGCCAAGCTCAGCTCTCTTGAGGGTGTTATGGCGAGGGGCGACAGACGTGTCGGAAAGGCTATATATAAGGCATGGGAAAAGGGCTGCCGTTTTGACTCATGGAGTGAAATATTCCGTTTTGACAAATGGATGGAGGCCTTTGAGGAGACTGGTGTTGACCCTGCTTTATATGCCAACAGAAAGAGAAGCTTTGACGAAATACTGCCCTGGGATCATATTTCTATAGGTGTCAGCAAGCAGTTTATGATAAACGAAAGGCTTAAGGCGGAACAGGCCGTTACTACGCCCAACTGCCGTGAGGAATGTTCCCACTGCGGCGCGGCGGCTTTCGGAGGAGGTGTATGCTTTGAATCAGCCAAAGAAAATAAGATTTAAGTACAGAATAAAATACGCCAAAGGCCCCGAAATGAGGTTTGTAAGCCACCTGGATTTGATGAGGCTTTTCCAAAGAGCGGTGAGAAGGGCGGGCATACCCATAGGCTATTCCCACGGCTTTAATCCGCATCAGCTTATGTCCTTCGGAAACCCGCTTTCGCTGGGCATGACCAGTGTTGCCGAATACTGCGACATGGAGCTTGAAAAAGAGATGGACGCCGATGAAATAGCTGATAGACTCCGTGCCGTTATGAATGACGGCATTGAGATAATAAGAGCCGCAAGGCTTTCTCAGACAGCCATGACGGCTATGGCGGATCTGAGAGCCTGTGAATACGAAGCTGTACTTGACGAGAGCGTTACGGACGAAATGCTAGATAAAAGCATAAAGCCGTTTTTGGAACAGAAAGAGATACTTGCCATGAAAAAGACAAAGAGCTTTTTCAAGGAGACTGACATAAGACCCGATATATTTGCCATAGAAAATGTATCTGACGGAAAAGGCGCAAAAATAAAGCTTATTTTGGCGGCTGGCAGTACAAGAAGCCTGAGGGCGGACCTGACAGTGCAGACACTGTACGACTATATGGGTGTGGACTTTGATAAGTATAGAATAAAATTCGTGAGAACGGAAATGTACCGTGAAATAGACGGCGAATTTGTTCCCCTCGACAGGGAGGCGGCAACAGCGTGAACAGGATACTTATAGATAAACAGGATTACGGCACGAGAATAGGAATAGTTGAATCGGGACTGCTGGTGGAGCTGGTATACGAAAGAAAAAATTCCATGCCAATAGTAGGAAACATATATGTGGGAAAGATAATGAATGTACTCCCCGGTATGCAGGCGGCCTTTGTGGACATAGGCAGAGAGAAAAACGCATTCCTCTATTACGGCAACAACAGGGACGAAAATGGAAACGTTATAATACCCAAGACCGGCAGTGATGTGCTGGTGCAGGTGGAAAAGGCCGAGGTCGGCAAGAAGGGCTCGGTGCTTACGAGGAAAATATCCTTTACGGGAAAATTTTTGGTCATTATACCCAATGACAATAAGATAGGCATTTCCAAAAAGATAACGAGCTCCGAGGAAAGACAGAGGATAAAGGACATAGTCAGGGAACTGCTTCCTGCGGGATACGGCGCCATTGTCAGAACCGACGGCGAGGGCAGAAGCTTTGAGGTATACAGAGAGGAAATAGACAGGCTTCTTGAGGTCAGCGAGGATATAATCAAAAAGGCTGAGTATACAAGGGCTCCGGCACTGCTGTATACGGAGGTCAGCGGAACACAAAAGGCAGTCAGGGACTTTTTCCATGATGACATAGACGAGATAGTAGCCAATTCCAAGGACGACTATGAGGACCTTTTGAAAATGTGCTCCAAGCTGAATATAGATATGAGCAAAATAAAATATCACAGCGACAAAACACCGCTGTTTGCCCACTACTATGTGGAGTCCCAGGCAAGGGCGGCCTTCAACCGTCAGGTATGGCTCAAAAGCGGTGGCTTCATTATAATAGACCAGACGGAGGCCTGCGTTGTCATAGACGTAAATACCGGAAAGTATACGGGAAAGGCAGACCTGCAGAAAACCATACTTAAAACAAATCTTGAGGCTGCAGTGGAAATAGCCCACCAGCTGAGACTGAGAAACTTAAACGGCATGATAATAGTGGACTTTATAGACATGAAAAGCGAAGCCGACAGACTGCTTTTAAGAAAGACCCTTGAGGAAGCCGTTGCGTCTGACAGACTGCAGACCATAGTGGTCGGCATGACGGAGCTTGGACTTATGCAGCTGACTAGAAAGAAAAAAAGACAGACCATAATGCAGCTGATGACCAAAAGCTGTCCCATGTGCGGAGGCACGGGAAGAGTATACTGCAGCTGCTCGGACAGAGAGCCGGAGAACGAGTGACATCAGGTATCATAATTTAATTTTAATAACGGAATTATATTTACAAATGCCGCTGGGAAGAAACTTTAACCCGACGGTATTATTATCCGCCGTAAATTTGGAGCATTAGGCCAATCTATCTTGACATAATTTGATGTTAGTTATACAATTATATAGATATGTTTTAACAATATCAGAGTTTTTATACAATCATTTATGCAAGTTTTATTATAAGAAAAAATAATGTACTTTGAAAACTAAACAGGGGGTGGTTGCAATAGGACCAGTAACTATTATTGCTGCAGTAATAGCTTTAGTTCTTGGCGGAGTTATTGGTTTCTGCTATAGAAAACAGATTGCCGAAGCAAAAATCGGAGTCGCCGAAAAAAGGGCGAATGATATAGTTGAAGACGCAAAGAAGGAAGCAGAAGCAAAGAAAAAAGAAATTCTCCTTGAGGCTAAGGAGGAAAGCATAAGAACCAAGAATGAGCTTGAAAAAGAAGCAAGAGACAGAAGAAATGAACTCAACAGGACGGAAAGACGTCTTGTTCAGAAGGAAGAAACCCTCGACCGCAAGGCTGATGCCTATGAAAAGCGCGAGGAACAGATGAACAAAAAGATTGAGGAGCTTGACAAGCAGAAGGAAGAGGTTGAAAAGCTCCATGACAAACAGCTTCAGGAGCTGGAAAGAATATCAGGCTTTACTTCGGAAGAGGCTAAGAATTATCTTCTCGCAATGGTAGAAAATGACGTTAAGCATGACACCATAGTGATGATTAAAGAGGCTGAGACAAAGGCAAAGCATGAAGCGGAGAAAAAGAGCCGTGACATCATCGCCAACGCCATACAGCGCTGTGCTGTGGATCATGTTGCGGAAACAACGGTTTCTGTTGTTCAGCTTCCCAATGATGAGATGAAGGGCCGTATTATCGGACGTGAAGGAAGAAATATCCGTGCCCTTGAAACGCTTACGGGTATCGACCTTATTATAGACGATACGCCTGAGGCGGTTATACTTTCAGGCTTTGACCCCATTAGAAGGGAAGTCGCAAGAATAGCCCTTGAAAAACTCATCGTAGACGGACGTGTGCATCCGTCAAGGATAGAGGAAATGGTTGAAAAGGCCAAGAAGGAAGTAGAAAACATAATAAGAGAAGAAGGAGAGGCAGCAACTCTTGAGACAGGCGTTAACGGACTGCATCCCGAACTCATAAGACTTTTAGGAAAACTCAAATACAGAACCAGTTACGGTCAGAATGTTCTTAAACATTCCATCGAGGTTGCCCAGCTCACAGGCCTTATGGCGGCAGAGCTCGGTGTGGATGCCACGATAGCAAAGAGGGCCGGACTGCTTCACGATATAGGAAAGAGCGTTGACCACGAGATGGAAGGCTCCCACGTTAGCATAGGTGTCGGGCTTTGCAGAAAATATAAGGAATCTTCTACTGTTATCAATGCCGTTGAGGCTCACCACGGTGATGTGGAGCCCCAGAGTATCATTGCCGTACTGGTACAGGCCGCTGATGCCATATCAGCCGCAAGACCGGGCGCAAGACGAGAGACTCTTGAATCCTATGTCAAGAGACTTCAGAAGCTTGAAGAAATTGCCGACAGCTTTAAGGGTGTTGAGAAATCCTTTGCAATTCAGGCAGGCCGAGAGCTTCGTATAATGGTAATTCCCGAAGATATTAATGATGAAGGACTTACACTTCTTGCCAGAGAAATAGCCAAGAAGATAGAGGACGAACTTGAGTATCCCGGTCAGATAAAGGTAAATCTTATCAGGGAAACAAGAGCAATAGAATATGCTAAATGATTGATATGCACGGAGTGCAATAAGTCGAAATCCAACAGGGTTTCGACTTTTTTTATCGCTGATTTAATTAAAAAACGAAAGGGAAAAGTCTCATAAAAAGGCTTTTCCCTTTCTCTGTTTTGCCTGCAAACAAGTTGAATTTTCAGAATTTCAGCTTAACGGCCTTAAAGTGCTTCAAAGCTCATGCAGTCTGTTTCGCTTTTTTCAGTGGCATTCATAACGCTTTCACCGACGATGATGTCGGAAAGTGTGCAGTGTCTGTCTCTGTCATGGTGACGGCATGATTTTACGGTACATTTGATTTCCTGTGATTTAGCGTTGTTCATAGTTAACATCTCCCGGATTTTATTGTATAATGAGCATATCGGTTCAATATTTATGCTCGGTCATAGTATGCGCACCAAAAAGAATAATATACTTAATTACAGCGTGGTTTGGAGTGATTTTATGAATACCTTTGCGGACTGGCACTGTGACACAGCTTCGTACATATGCGGAAAAAATATGGGGTTTAAGGACTCGGACGGACATATCAATATTGATATGCTGGAAAAATATGAATCGCCCGTACAGACCTTTGCCGTATGGCTGCCAAAGGAATATTACAAAAATGCGTTTTATACCACCAAAATGGTGATAGAGTATTTTAAAAATGAAATAAGCCTTAATTCCGACAAAATAGCTTTGGTAAAAAGCTATAAGGATATACAGGAAAATAACGGAAAAATCAGTGCTCTGCTGTCCATAGAGGGCTGTGAAGCGCTGGAGGGCAGCATAGAAAAGCTGCACAGTCTGTATGATATGGGAATAAGACTGGCAACGCTGACATGGAACTACAAAAACTGTGTGGCCACAGGCGTCGGAGAAAGCAGTCTCGGCGGCGGACTGACGGATTTCGGTAAAGAGGCCGTAAGAGAAATGGAAAGGCTGGGTATCATAGTCGATGTGTCGCATCTTTCCGACGAGGGCTTTTACGACGTGGAAAGGCTTGCGGATAAACCGTTTATAGCCAGCCATTCCAACTGCCGTGCTGTATGCGGTCATCAGAGAAACTTAACCGATGACCAGCTGAGAATAATAGGTCAGAGGGGCGGCATAGTGGGACTTAATATGTGCGTAAGCTTTTTGAACAGCGAAGGAAAGGCTGGTACGGACGACATAATAAGGCACATGGAGCATATGCTTGATACCTGCGGCGAGGACAGTATATGCTTGGGATGTGACTTTGACGGTATATCGGGTACGCCCGAGGGTATGGAAAACGTGTCGGCAATAAAAGGACTATTGGAGCGGATAGAAAAGGAATTCGGAAAAAATATTGCCTATAAGACCGCAAAAGGCAATTTTCTGCGAATTGCGAAGCTTCTGCTGTAATTATTTCTTGCATTTGTAATGACAATAGTATACAATTTATGCGATGAAATACGGAGGAGGAAGAAACATGAATTTATCTGAAAAGGCGCTTGGAATCAAACCGTCATCAACATTGTCTATAACAGAAAGGGCAGGCGTACTTAGGAAAGAGGGAAAAGACGTAATCAGCTTCAGCATAGGAGAGCCCGACTTCGACACTCCCGAACATATCAGAAAGGCCGCCATAGAGGCCATCAATGAAGGATTTACGAGATATACTCCCGCCGCCGGTATATTGGAGCTCAGGAAAGCCGTAGCAAAAAAGCTTAAGGAGGAAAACGGCCTTGATTATGACTATACTCAGATAGTTATAAGCAACGGCGCAAAGCATTCGCTTATTAACTCCCTTATGGCAATAATCAATCCCGGCGATGAGGTAATAATACCCGCACCCTATTGGCTCAGCTATTCCGAAATGGTAAGAATAGCCGGAGGAACACCGGTCATTGTCTACACAAGAAAAGAGGATGATTTTGCCCTTACAAGAAAGGTGCTTGAAAGCGGCTACAGCGACAAAACAAAGGCTGTTATAATAACAACGCCCAGTAACCCCACAGGAATGGTAATGCCCGAGGAGGCTTTAAGGGAGATAGCCGATTTTGCGGTTGAAAAGGACATAATAGTAATAGCCGACGAAATATATGAAAAGCTTATTTATTCCAAGGATAAAAAGCATGTAAGCATTGCCTCCTTCGGAAAAGAAATATATGACAGAACAATAACGGTAAACGGAGTATCAAAAAGCTATGCCATGACAGGCTGGAGAATAGGCTATACGGCTTCTCCCCTTAAAATTGCAAAGCTTATGTCAAGCATGCAGTCACACATGACGTCAAACCCCAACTCCATAGCCCAGAAGGCAGCCCTTGCGGCAATTGAGGGCCCCCAGGACTGTGTAGAGCAGATGAGGGTGCAGTTTGAAAAACGCCGTGACTATATATATGACAGAGTGGCAAAAATGCCCTATGTAAGTGCGCTTAAGCCCGAGGGAGCATTCTATCTGTTTATTGATTTTTCGGGAACCTACGGCAAGAGCTACAAGGGAGAAAAGCTTGAAAGCGCCGCACAGATCGGTGCGCTGCTGCTTGATGAACAGCTTATAGCGGTTGTTCCCTGTGCAGACTTCGGTATGCCTGATTATATAAGATTTTCTTATGCTACATCTATTGAGAACATTACAAAGGGAATGGACAGACTTGAACGGTTCCTTTCGGAGCTTAATTAAAAGAATTGGAGGTACATTCGATGGATTTGACAAGAGTAAAGGAGCTGTATAAAAACACAGCGGATTTTGCCGACAAAACAGTTGAGGTAGGCGGCTGGGTAAGAACACTTCGTTCTTCAAAGGCTTTCGGTTTTATAGAGCTTAACGACGGTACATTCTTCAAAAGCGTACAGGTAGTTTTTGAGGATGGAAAAATTGATAACTATGCAGAGATTTCAAAGCTCGGCGTTGGAGCTGCAATCATAGTAAAGGGTAAGCTTGTGCTTACACCCGAAGCAAAACAGCCCTTTGAGATTAAAGCCGAGGAAATAGCCGTTGAGGGACTCAGCACACCCGACTATCCTCTGCAGAAAAAGAGACATTCATTTGAGTTTTTGAGAAGCATTGCATATCTCAGACCCAGAACAAATACATTCTCAGCCGTATTCAGAGTAAGAAGCCTTGCGGCTTATGCAATACACAAGTTCTTCCAGGAGAGGGGCTTTGTATATGTTCATACACCCATAATCACAGGCAGTGACTGCGAGGGTGCGGGAGAAATGTTCCAGGTGACAACCCTTGATATGGCAAACCCTCCTTTAAATGAGGACGGAACGGTTGATTACAGCAAGGACTTCTTCGGTAAGCAGACCAACCTTACCGTAAGCGGACAGCTTTCGGCAGAGACCTATGCTCTTGCTTTCAGAGATGTTTATACATTCGGACCTACATTTAGAGCAGAGAACTCCAATACCACAAGACATGCGGCAGAGTTCTGGATGATTGAGCCCGAAATGGCCTTTGCAGACCTCAACGACTATATGGACACGGCAGAGGATATGCTTAAGTATGTTATCAGCTATGTGCTTGAAAACGCTCCCGAAGAAATGGAGTTCTTCAACAACTTCGTTGACAAGGGACTTATCGAAAGACTTAACAACATAATCAATTCCGATTTCGGACGTATCACTTATACAGAGGCTGTGGAGCTGCTTAAAAAGGCCGGAGACCGTTTCGATTATCCTGTTGACTGGGGTTGTGACCTTCAGACAGAGCATGAGAGATATATTACCGAGGAAATATTCAAAAAGCCCGTATTCGTTACAGATTATCCCAAGGACATCAAGGCTTTCTACATGCGTATGAATGACGACGGAAAGACCGTTGCCGCCGCTGATTGCCTTGTTCCCGGTATCGGCGAAATTATCGGAGGAAGCCAGAGAGAGGAAAGACTCGACCTGCTTGAAAAGAGAATGGACGAGCTGGGACTTAAGAGAGAGGACTACTGGTGGTATCTTGACCTGCGCAAATACGGCGGAACACGCCATGCGGGATACGGCCTTGGATTTGAAAGACTTATTATGTATATAACAGGCATGTCCAATATCAGAGACGTAATACCTTATCCCAGAACAGTGCGCAACGCCGAGTTCTGATGCCGGTGACGCTTAAGCTGAAAGGAGACGTCATGGACTACGATGTTATAAAAAGCGACAAAATGTATGATGGCAAAATATTAAAGGTATACAGAGACGAAATAGCCATGCCCGACGGAAGGTCAGCCACAAGGGAAGTAGTGGAGAAAAACAATGCATCCGCCATTGTGCCCGTTGACAGTGAGGGCAATATAATTTTCGTAAGACAGTACCGCCACCCTGCAAGGGACATGGTGCTGGAAATACCTGCAGGAACCTTTGAGGAGCATGAAGACCCCTATGAGTGTGCCATGAGGGAGCTGGAGGAGGAAATAGGCTACAAGGCCGACGGTCTTACCTATGTCAACTGGACATACGCTTCCGTAGGAGTATGCACCGAGAAAATATATCTGTATATAGCGGATAAGCTGACCGAGGGAAAACAGCACCTTGATGCCGATGAATTTATAGATATAGAAAGATATTCCCTTGCGGAGTCTCTGGCAATGATATTTGACGGAACAATAACAGACTCCAAGACGGTCATGGGAATACTGGCCTACAATGAGCTTGTCGCAAAAAAAGAAAATTAATATGTTATAGCGAATATGCCTCTGCCGTATATTTTTATAAAAACGGCGGAGGTGTTTTTATGAGAGGCAGAAGGACGGACAGACGGCAGATTATAATATGTATTGTTGCCGTCTGTTTTTTAATCGGTATTGCCGTCGGAGCACTGTCACAGCGTTCCCTTGATGCAAATCAGACTGAAAGGCTGGCGGTATATGCCGATGCTGTCAAATGTGATAACACCGGATTTACGGAGGTTTTCTTCAAGCACGGCAAATATATTATTGCAATATGGCTTTGCGGATTTATCTATTCGGGAACGGCGGCGGTGCTTATAATAATATTCACAGCAGGGCTGTTTTACGGCTTTTCCGCTTCATACGCGGCGGCGGGCAGGGGAATGGGCTATGTGCTTTCGGAGCTGTTTGTGCCAAATATGCTGTTTGTGCCGCTTTACATATTTACTGCCGTATGGACCATTTCCTATATACTGAGAAGATTCAGCAACTGCGGACCCAAAAGCCGTATAAAGAGGGAACGCCGAAAACATCTTTCTGAGCACATAGTTGTACTGGCATGCTGTATGGCGGCAAACGCACTGGGGTGTATTTCGGAAATGTACGCCGCAGGCTTTCTGAACGGTATATTCAAGTAGGACAAATGGTGCCGATGTGGCGGATTAATACCTGAAAAGGGGCGTTTTTCAGATAAAAATGGTAAAATATATCGACTTTTTGGATAAAAAGGCATATAATTAGATAAATACGTTTCATTTGCACAGCAGTTTAAGGGGTATACTATGGAAGGACATTTGGAAGAATTTGTTGAATACATGACCGATATAAGGGGAGCTTCGGAAAATACAACAGCTTCATACAAAAGGGATATAAGCGCCTTTATGCGATTCTTGGAAAAGAACGGCATAGACGGTACGGAAAAGGCCAACAGAACAAATATAATGGCCTATATATTTGACCTACAGAAGCAGAACAGGGCGCCTGCTACGGTGTCAAGAAATGCTGCATCGCTGAGGGCATACTATGCATGGCTGAATAAGGCTAAGCTTATGGAGACAAATCCCGTCGAGGGACTTGAGACCCCGAAGGTTGAGAAGAAAATTCCGACCATACTCTCTCTTAAAGAGGTGGAACTGCTGTTGCAACAGCCGGATATTACCGATATAAAGGGCATAAGAGACAAAGCCATGCTGGAGGTGCTCTATGCAACGGGCATGAGGGTAACGGAACTTATATCCTTATGTGTTTCGGATATAAATATGGAACTGGAATTTCTCAACTGCCGCTCCGGAGGAAAAAACAGAGTAATACCTCTCGGCTCCAAGGCCATTGAGGCCCTCGACAGGTACATGGATAAGGCCAGAGGGGAAATGATTAAAAAGGGCGATGAGGAAATTCTGTTTGTAAACTGCTTCGGTTCGCCCATGACAAGACAGGGCTTTTGGAAGATAATAAAGGTATATGCTGCCAAGGCAAACATAAAGGCAGATATTACTCCCCACATGCTGAGACATTCCTTTGCGGTGCATCTTATAGAAAACGGTGCTGATATACAGTCCGTTCAGGAAATGATGGGACATTCAGATATATCGACCACGCAGATGTACGCAAAGATGAATAAAAACAAACTTAAGGAAGTATATAATAAAACGCATCCTCGTGCATAAAGAAAAAAGAAGGGCTGACTAACCGCTTATTCGGTATATCAGCCCATTTTTATTTTATTTGAGTTTAAGTCTGTGGAAGGCTTTCTTTCCTCTCTGGAGAGTGATGAGTCCGTCCTTGAAAAGGTCCTCTGTTATTTTGAGGTCAACGGCATCAACCTTGCTGTCATTAAGCTTTACGCCACCCTGCTGTACGGCACGTCTTGCCTCTGAACGTGAGGGTGTAAGCTTTGTAAGCACAAGGGCTCCGAGTATATCCATGTTTTCAAGGTCTGCTGCGGTAACCTCTGTTGTGGGGATAGAGCCGCCGTCTCCGCCGCCCATGAAAAGCGCCTTTGCGGCAACCTCTGCCTTTTTGGCTTCTTCTTCGCCGTGAACTATCTTTGTAACTTCAAATGCAAGGATTTCCTTAGCTTTGTTGATTTCACTGCCTTCAAGAGCACTGAGCTTTCTGATTTCGTCCATAGGAAGGAATGTGAGCAGTCTGAGACATTTTTCAACGTCCTTGTCGCCGACGTTTCTCCAGTACTGGTAGAACTCGTAGGGTGATGTCTTTTCGGGGTCAAGCCATACTGCACCCTTTTCGGTCTTGCCCATCTTCTTGCCCTCGCTGTTTGTGAGAAGCTGGAAGGTCATGCCATAGGCGGGTTTGTTCTCCTTTCTTCTGATAAGGTCAACACCGCCGAGAATGTTTGACCACTGGTCGTTGCCGCCCAGCTGCATTACACAGCCGTAGCGCTTGTTGAGCTCAAGAAAGTCATAGCTCTGCATTATCATGTAGTTGAACTCAAGGAAAGAAAGTCCTTTTTCCATTCTTGTCTTGTAGCATTCGGCAGTAAGCATCTTGTTAACCGAGAAGGCTGTGCCGATTTCTCTTAAAAATTCAATATAGTTAAGATTTCTGAGCCACTCGGCGTTGTTTACTATAAGAGCCTTGTCATCTGTGAAATCAATGAAGCGTGAAAGCTGTTTTTTGAAGCACTCCACGTTGTGGTCTATTTCCTCAACAGTCATCATTCTTCTCATATCGGTTTTGCCTGTGGGGTCGCCTATCATACCTGTGCCGCCGCCCATAAGGCATATGGGACGATGACCGCATCTCTGCATGTGGCTCATTGCCATTACGGTAAGAAAGTGACCTACATGAAGGCTGTCGGCTGTGGGGTCAAAGCCGATATAAAATGTTATTTTTTCGCTTTTAAACAGATTTTCGATTTCCTCGGGATGGGTAAGCTGTTCTATAAAGCCCCTTTCCTTTAACACTTCAAATGCGTTTTCCATCAATATACACTCCTTTTATTCTAATACTGCGGAAACAAAAAAAGCCCGTCCCCAAAGGACGAGAGCTAGTTCGTGGTACCACCTTAATTTGCGTCAATCAACGCCTTTATATGCTGTAACGGGCATAAACCGTGGTTTTCCAAGGCTCCTGAGATGTAGGTCGTCCTCTGCCGTACTGCGTGCTCACACCTGACGCACACTCTCTGCGGTTGTAACCGACAGGGATTAAATTTGTCTCTATCACAGCCAACTATTAAACTGCGCCTATTCTATCACAGTTTTTCAGGGAAATCAAGCCCTAAAATTATGCGTCTTTATATTTATACAAGTGTCTACTTATCAATACATTTGTCTAGTTATATAGACACTGGGATTCTGCCTGATATGGGTCAAAAGCCGCTGTTTTAAAAGATTTTTGCGGATAAACAGCCGATTTTTGTAAAAAATAAAGATTTGGCACGGTATTTGCTGTATATCTTTATAAAGTTACAGTTATAAATCCCCTTTTATGACTTACTCGTAACTTAATTGTTTACTTAAGGTATTCTCCAACCTAAATTAAAAATGAAAATGCCGATTCATTTTTAGCAAAAAAGCCGTCCGAAAGGATGGCTTTTTTGTGCTTGGGATACAGAGGGAACGCCTTAGTATCAGGCCTTTCTGCCGACTGCCTTCTCAACTATTTTTACTATAAGCTCAGATGCCTTTTCCATTGATTCCAGCGGTACAAATTCATAGGGGCCATGGAAGTTATGTCCTCCCGCAAATATATTGGGGCAGGGCAGACCCATGAAAGAAAGACGTGCTCCGTCGGTGCCGCCTCGTATGGGCTGTATTTTCGGAATAATGCCGCAGTCCAGCATGGCATCCTTGGCCAGCTCCACTGTTTCCTTATGCTGTTCTATTATCTCACGCATGTTTCGGTACTGCTCCTCTATAGTACATTCAACGGAAACGCCGTATTTTTCACCGACTTTTTCCACTAATGATGTAATGAAGCGCTTTCTGGATTCAAAGCTTTCGGCATCGAAATCTCTTATTATATAATGCAGACGGGCTTCGGAAACACCGCCCTTTATGTCGCACAGATGATAGAAGCCCTCATAGCCCTCGGTGGCTGACGGAGTTTCATCGGAGGGCATAAGTGTGGCAAAGTCAGAGGCTATAAGTGCCGCATTTTTCATTATGCCCTTGGCCGTTCCGGGGTGGATGCTTTTTCCTTTAATAATTATCTCTGCAGAGGCGGCATTGAAATTCTCGTATTCCAGCTCACCTATGGCACCGCCGTCCATTGTGTAGCCGAAATCACAGCCCAGGGAAGCGGCGTCAAGATAGTCTACACCTCGGCCTATTTCTTCATCGGGTGTAAAAAGAACACGGATAAATCCGTGGGGAACGTCATTATTTATAATATATTCCATTGCGGTCATTATTTCCGCTATGCCGGCTTTATCGTCGGCACCGAGCAGGGTCTTTCCGCCTGCGGATATAATTGTGCTGCCTGTATAGTTCTTAAGGTCGGGAAATTCATCGGGATCCAGATCGATGCCGTCCAGATGTATGATGCCACCATCATAGTTTTCGGTTATTACGGGACGGACATTGAGACCCGATGCCTCGGGACTGGTATCCATGTGGGCAATAAAGCATATAGCAGGTGTCGCTTTGTCAGTGTTGGGGGACAGGCAGGCTGTTACATATCCGTGGCTGTCCATGCGGGCATCCTCAAGACCGATGGAAATACACTCCTCGGTGAGCGCTTCGCCGAAGGCAAGCTGAAATGGAGAACTTGGAAAAGTGTCGGCTTCTTCATCAGACGCAGTACAAATATTTACATACTTTAGAAATCGTGATAGTATATCTGACAATGTTTTTTCCTCCTGATTTTTCATTATAAAAACTTACTCTTGTATTATAACATAAAACCTGTATGTGGTAATACCACAAATGGGTGATTATACAGGCGAATGTCTATTATTTACGAACGAGTAATGTGGAACTACCAATATTTGTTGTTAAAATAGATAAAACATAGCTTAAAATAGGCTGCCTATTTATTGCGTTTTATATAATCGTGAGTTTAAATCGAAAAACATCTTGTATTAAATTACAAAAGGTGCTACAATGAAAAACGTAATCGGGATAGTTAAAGAGGACTATCGGAGAACCTTGAAAATTTCATACGGAAGATTGATGATTTCTTCAATCGGTATGAACAGGCAGTACACAGTAGGCGGTTCGTTCTTTATTTCATTTATATAGAACGGATAAATATATGAACGGTAAACGGTTTATATGTTAGTCGGGGGACTGTATGCCCGTTTATTGTTCGGTAAACGTTTTTCAAAATAATACGCTTTGGGGAAGGCGTTTTGAAAAACAAAAAACGATGTAAAGTTTTATAAGGAGGAATTATTCATGGATATTATCTTATCATTGGTACCGATCCTGATAGTACTTGTCGGTATTATCGTGCTCAACAAGCCTGCTAAGATCGTAGCCCCTATCGCCTTCGTAGTTACATTCATCGAAGGTATGTTATACTTCGGCACAGGTCTTGATGTTCTTTGGAAGAACGCTTGGTCAGGTATCATCTCAGGTACAAAAGTTGTTTACATGATCATGGCAGCTTTCTGTATCCTCAACATGCTTCTTGAAACAGGAGCCATGGACAAAATCAAAGAAGTTATCATCAGCATTTCAGACGACAGACGTAAACATATCGTTATCGTTGCTTTTGGATTCGGTGCTTTCCTTGAGGGTTGTGCCGGTGCCGGAACACCCGCAGCCGTAGCTGCTCCCTTACTTATGGGTCTCGGTGTTAGCCCCATTTACGCAGTTCTTTCATCACTTATCTGTAACGGTATCTGGTCATCATGGGGTGCCGCAGGTCTTACATGCTCAGGCGGTTTCGCAGCCATGACAGCAGAAGGCAGAGGAGCTACATACAACTGGCCTGCACTCGATAACATGAGCACACCTGAAATATTCAACATGCTTTCAAAAGCAACTGTAAGAGTTAACGCTGTCGGCGCATTCCTTTGCCCCTTCGTTATCACAGCAGTCTGCAACGGCAAAAAAGGCTTCAAAGGACTTGTTCCTTTCCTGTTAATGAACTCTATCGTAGCAGCAGCAGTAATGCTCCTTGTTACACATACAATCGGATTCGAGTTCACATCAATCATCACTGGTCTTGCAATCGTTATCATTGACTTCGTAGTTCTTAAGGCTACAGGCGGAATGGGCAAGACTCCGGAAGAATTCAAATCTCTTCCTCCTGAAACTAAGAGTGATATTCCTGCATGGAAAGCATTATTTACATACGTACTTCTTCTTATTGCTCTTCCCTGCGCACGTTTTGGTCTCGTTGGAACATACCTTTACAAGAGAGGTTTCGCAGTTTGGATCGGAACAACTATCCTTGTAGTATGCTTCATCGGTTCTATCGTACTCGGATACACAAAGAACTTCCACAAGTGCGTAGCTCTTTCATTCAAGAGCGTTATCGGAGCACTTATCGCTATGGCATTCCTTTCAGGTCTCTCAGAGGCTATGAAATCAGCAGGTATGCTTTCAATCCTTGCTAAGGCTCTCGCAGCAGTAGTAGGCGGCGGATATCCCGCAGCAGCAGTATTCATCGGATGCCTTGGTTCATTCATGACTGGTACAACACTTGGTTCAAACATGATGTTCCACCCTATGCATATCGAGGCTGCTCAGCTCGTTAACCTCAGCCCTGCATTATGTGCAGCATTCAACTCATCAGGCGGAGCTCTTGGTAACATGATCTGCCCCAACAACGTAATTGCTGTTTGCTCAACTGTAAACTTCCAGAACCAGGAAGGTCAGGTTATGAGAAAGGTTATCCCTGCTCTGTTAGTACTTATTATTGCTGAAATGATTGCAGCTATGCTCTATGCACATGTATTATTCCCCGGATATTATATGTAAGCTGTAGCGGTGGAAAGGAGATAATAAAATGAGCGATGACAATAAATATAAAATGAGTGTAGTTGATATTATTCTCTTTATCTTCACACTTCTGTGTGCATTCGTATTCAAATAATATCGGATGTAAGAACGATTACAGCGGCTCCGCGAAAGCGGAGCCGTTTTTTGCGTCGGAAGGAGAGAATCTAATCAACTCATCTTAAGACTGCGTTTAAAATGGCATAAAAATGAAGTGAAATACTTGTTAATTATTTTTGCGAAAAAAATAGAAAAAGGTGTTGACAAAAACCGCTTTGGTGTGTATTATATTTATTGTTCGCGACAGATGCGGATAACTAAATAAGCAACCGATTTAAACTGTGGAGAGGTGTCCGAGTGGTTTAAGGAGCCGGTCTTGAAAACCGGTGACTCCGAAAGGGGCCGTGGGTTCGAATCCCACCCTCTCCGCCAATTTTTATCATTTTTTCAGAGAGAGCCTTGTGGAGAAGTACCCAAGTGGTTGAAGGGGCTCCCCTGGAAAGGGAGTAGATCGTTAATAGCGGTGCGTGGGTTCAAATCCCACCTTCTCCGCCAAAAAATGATAAAAATAGTACTTGACAGCTGATGAGTTTTGTTATATACTAATCAAGCTGTTGAAAGAAATGATCCTTGAGAACTGAACAGTTGATGATAAGAAAAATTAAACCCAAGTCGATAGACTAAGAGAAATCTTGAAAGAGATTATACTACCAAGTAATAAAGGTAAGAAACAAAAAGAGTCAGAGTAGCATCTGGCAAGGATTTTAACATAAGAGTTTGATCCTGGCTCAGGATGAACGCTGGCGGCG
>JAQXNZ010000050.1 GCA_029098265.1 Clostridia bacterium
CCGATGGAATAGCCATTCATGCATTAATTTAAACAAGTCGAAAACCTGTTTTCTAGTACCGCAAAGATGTGCGGACGCGAAGCGGTTTTGCTTTAGCAAAATACTGACTATACTTAGTGTCGACTTTGTCGACACTCTAAAAGGCGGACATTTTGTCCGCCTTTTGTTGTATGCTTGCTAATGGTTTCAGCAGTCTTTTGTGCAGTTGTTGTTAAGCTCGCCCAATGTGGGAGGGCAGAACATATCCGAAGGGAAGGAGAGACTATTGAAGAAGTCACATACATTGGCTGTGCCTTCCGTGCCTCTGCATTCATCGGGAACACAGCAGCCATGATTGCGCACTATCATGTTGACAGGGCGGAAAAGTCTGATGACTGCGAACAATCCGATTGTTACGCATACAGCAGTGGGTATCTCCGAAGGGCCTTCTTCACAGCCGCATTCACAGCTGCACTTGGGTGTAAGCTTAAGCTCTGCCGCAAGACCTGCCGCCTTGGCTTCAACGGAAACAAAGGGTCCCGATGAAGTGGATATGCCGTCGACGTTGATGAGGTCTGTTGTCATTGCCGTTCCGCTGCCTACCGAGCCGAAGAGTGTTACCTGTGTAACAAATACGCTGGTGGCTCTCTTACAGCTTATGAAGTTGCATTCGGAGTCACGGAAGGTGAGAGTATAGCAGAATACAAATTTGATTTCAATATCCCAGAAGCCTGTTCTGAAGGCGTTGGGTCTTTTCTTTGTTATCAGTATTTTGCAGATAGTAAGATCGTCCATCGTTACCGAGGCGGCGTTGATGGGCGGAACTATTATATCTCCCTCCTGGATAATTTCACTGCAGGAAGATGTGCTTCTGGCGCAGCGGGCCGGACCGAGTATACAAGGCGTCAGACATATCTGCTTCCGGCACTGGTCAAAAATCTTAAAGGCGATTATGCAATCTTCTGTAACTGAATTTGACTGCACGGAGCTGTTTAAATTGTTATCACAGCATGACATTATTAATGCCTCCCATATTTTATATGCTATATAATATGAATAAAAAAAGAATGGGTGAGTGCAAAAGAGCTTATTTTATTGACAGGCATATATTTTTGCGATTATACTACACAGGAACGGAACGCAAATATAGGTCATGGAATAGGGTGACAGCATTGAAAGAAATAAGATTTTCATTTGATATAGATGATGATAATTCTCCTAAAAAAACCGAAGCCGCAGGAGATTATGCGCCCTGTGACAACAGAGAGGATTCGGAGTACTATGCGGAATATGATGAATATGATGAGGATACGGAAGACGGGACAGCCGTATATGAGTTTGAGAAGAACAAGACAGGTGCCGCTGAAAGGGGCAGTGCGGCTGACGACATATCCGATATGCAGCAGGATGAGCCTGAAGATTACGGAACCGATGAAGAAAAAGAAATAGCCGTATACGAATTTGAAAAGGGAAAGACAAAAAAGAATACTGCAAACAGCACTGAAAAGAAGAAGCCTGCCGCCAAAAGGAATGAAGTGGCTGAAAATGCCAAGCCTGAGAAAGTCAAAACAGAGGATCAGGAGTCTAAAGATGAAGAATTTACGGCTGATGAGGACTGGGACGACTTTGAGGACATTTTTGAGGATAAAAGGAGCAAAAGATATAAGGGCGTGCATCTGCCCCTAAAGAAAATAGTCATAGCCGCAGTATGTATTGCTGGAGCGACGGCAATAGTCCTTGCTTCTCCGATATTTGCCGTTAAAAACATAGATATTAATGAAATGAACTATTTTACTAAAGAGGAGATATGCTCAAAAATAGGCCTTTCAGAGGGCGATAACGGCGTTTTCTACAATAAGGGCAGGGCGGAAAAGCTGCTGATGAGCGATAAATATATATCATCGGCCGATATTTCCTTTAAAATGCCCGATACTATGGTTATAGAAATAAACGAGAATAAAATATGCGGATATATTTCCTATCTCGGTAGCTATCTGTATGTTGATAAGGAAGGCAGGGTAATAGACATAAAGAGCGAAACTACGGAAAAACTGCCTATAATAGAAGGGCTTAGCTTTGACTCCTTTACTCAGGGTGAGGTAATACCCGTTAAAAACAAGGAAGCCTTTGAGGCGGCGCTTATAATATCGAGGGCCATGTCCAAATATGATATAATCGAAAAGGCTGTCAGCATAAATGTAGCGGACACATCAAACATATATGCCTATATAGACAACATCAAGGTGCTTCTGGGTGATACATCAAGAATGGAGGAAAAAATCAAGACCATGTCAGAGGCCGTGGGCGAAATACCCGAGGGAGACAGGGGAACGCTGGACCTCAGAGATTTGGATAAACCCATAATATTCAAGTATTCAACATAATATGTGAAGAAAAAGTGTATACCTTAAAAATTTCTTTAAAAATTTAAATTTTTATTGAATATTAATCAAAAACAATATACAATGTAATATGAGTAATTTGAGTAAAACAGGATAATTACGTTTATTTTACTTTAAAATAAGGATAATTTACATATACGGGACAAGTTTAGGAGGATTACAATGGCCGGAATAGAATTTGATATGAATAACACCAATGTTGCGCAGATAAAGGTTGTAGGCGTAGGCGGCGGCGGAAATAATGCCGTTGACAGAATGATAGCGGACAACATGACCGGAGTTGATTTTATATCTATAAATACAGATAAACAGCAGCTTGACAGATCTCTTGCCCAGACAAAAATTCAGATCGGCGAAAAGCTTACAAGAGGTCTCGGCGCCGGCGGAAACCCTGAGGTTGGTGAAAAGAGTGTTGACGAGACAAAGGACGAGATTGCTAATGCGTTCAAGGATGCCGATATGGTATTCGTAACAGCAGGTATGGGCGGCGGCACAGGCACAGGTGCGGCTCCTAAGGTTGCAGGCATTGCCAAGGAAATGGGCAAGCTCACAGTCGGCGTTGTTACAAAACCTTTCCTTTTCGAGGGCAAAAAGAGAATGTCCAATGCCGAAAAGGGAATTGCAGAGCTTAAAAAGAATGTAGATACACTTGTTATCATTCCCAACCAGAAGCTTTTAAGCATAATCGACAAAAAGACAACTATGGTAGAGGCTTTCAGAAAGGCCGATGAAATATTAAGACAGGGTGTTTCGGGCATTACAGACCTTATTTCAAGCCCCGGAATTATCAACCTTGACTTCGCCGATGTAAGAACAATTATGTCTGATAAGGGTATCGCTCACATGGGCATCGGTATCGGAACAGGCGAAAACAAGGCAGAAATGGCTGCCAAGGCCGCTATTTCCAGCCCTCTGCTTGAAACTACGATTGCAGGCGCTAAGTATGTGCTTATCAATATCTGCGGTGATGCAAACCTCGGACTGCTTGAGGCAGGAGAGGCCGCAAGCCTTATTTCAGAGGCCATTGACCCTGAGGCTGAAATTATCTTCGGCACAACCCTTAATGAGGAGCTTGAGGATAAGGTTATCGTTACTGTTATCGCCACAGGCCTTGATTCCAACGGCATAGTAGATGACAGCCTTGCCAAGAAGCCTGAGCCCAAGACAGAGGCAAAGCCTGAGGAAAAACCCGCAGAGGCTAAGGAAGAAGCACCTGCTTCACAGCCTGATGTTGTTTCATATATCGACAATGACGGTGAAAAGGTAGAGCTTGATATCGAGATACCCAGCTTCCTTAAACGCAAAAAAATGTGATTTATGGATTTTCAGCTGCTCTGATTTTATCGGGGCAGCTTATTTTTATAGGGAGGGGATTATATGAAATACCTGATAATAGGAACAGGAGGAACCGGCGCAGCCATAGGAGGATTTCTTGCGTCCGACGGCAGAGACGTATCCTTTGTGGCAAGGGGCGCACATCTTGCGGCCATGCGTGAAAAGGGGCTTGTGCTTGATTCCGGCATAAAGGGACGTATTGAACTGAAAGATGTAAAGGCCTTTGAGGGAAAGGATATTTCCGAAAAATATGACGTAATATTCGTATGTGTCAAGAGCTATTCCCTTGATGAAATTGTACCTGCAATTAAGGCCGCCGCCCATGAGGATACAATTGTTATTCCTGTGCTAAATATGTTCAAAACAGGAGCAGAACTTAAAGTAAAGCTTCCCGATGTAAAGTTCCTTGAGGGCTGTATATACATAAGCGCCTTCATAAGTGAGCCCGGATGTGTATCACAGGTAGGCAATGTATTCAAAGTATTTTTCGGCAATCCTTATAACGAGAATGTTAAGGACGAACTTATGGATCAGGTTGAAAAGGAGCTTGCTTCGGCAGGCATATTATCAGGTATATCCGATGATATTTTAAGGGATACCTTCAAAAAATTCTCCTTTATATCGGCCTTTGCTGCCGCTGGCGCTTATTACGATGTAGACGCAGGCGCAATCCACAAAGAGGGAGAAATAAGAGAATTTTACAAATCCCTTGTAAGGGAAATAATAGAGGTCGGAAAGGCTATGGGCGTAAATACCAGCCCCACGCTGTTTGAGGAGGATATGCAGACCATAGACTCTTTCGGTGATGATATAAAGACATCCATGCAGAGAGATATAGAAGCGGGCAAAAACTCCGAAATAGACACCCTTGTGTTCAATGTTGTCCGTCTCGGCAAAAAATACGGCATCAGCACTCCCTGCTATGAGAGAGCGGCTTCAAAATTCGCCTGATTTAGGCTTAATAAGACATTTTACAGCTTAGGCAATCTGACCGAAGCTGTTTCTGTAAAAAAGCTGTTATACAGCCTGTAAATCGGAAAAATACAAAATTAAAAAGAGGGCAAAAGATTTAAATATCCTTTGCCCTCATATACAGCAGTAAAGCTCAGACATTGCAATTACGCCCCTTTTAATAATCAGACCTGTTTAGGGTCATTTATAGTACATACAATATATCCTATTACTTCATCCACATCGTTTTCAACACATCTGAATTTACCATCTCGTATGCTGTAGTATTTTGTGATTCCGTGTTCGGTTTTTCTTTTGGCGATAAAAATGTTACCGCCTCTTATTATAATGCTGTTTTCATTGCCTATGGGATTTCTGTCGTTGGCGACAAGAAGTATTTCGTATGGAGTATATAGCGGCATATAATTTTCACAGGAAAGCTGAAAACCAATGAATACTTTTGAGGAAATGTCTTTATCAAGAAAGCTTATATCAATACTATCAAAATCATTTGTAGGTTTTAAGCATCCGTTGTTCTGGCACAGCGGATGCATTACATTTATTATTCTTTTGCCCTCATGCCCCTTTTCCAGAGCTGCCTGATGATTTATAAACCACTTAATCAGATGCAGAGAATTTTTTGACAGAGTTCTCGACTTTACTATTGCATCTCTTGTCATTTCATTTATGGTTTCTGCTCCTACAAGCTCATCTATACTTACTCCGAGGGCTATTGCAAGCTTTACTGCTGTAGACAGCTTGCAGTCCTGAGAATTTCCGTAAAGGAAAGTATTAATAGTGGAAAAAGGAACGTCTGAAGCTTCCGAAATCTCTCTGATTGTTATATCTTTATCGTCGATATATTTAAAGAGATTATTCCTGAATGCAGATATGTAATCGTTTCGGTCGGACGATAATTTCTGCGAAATTTGGATTAATTTTTCTTTGTCCATAGTATTTATACCTCCTTCAAATAGTGCTAAAGTAATGTTATCCTAGTAAATAGATAGGAAGCTTGCTTTAGGTGTGAAAGGGGCCTTATATATTGTAATTACTATGATTATATTTTAAGGGATTATATATTGATTGTCAATTTTTATGACATAAACAATGAAAATTACGCTATAAAAATGCGGACGAAATTTCGCATTTTTGGACAATGACAAAAGCATAGCTGCAGAAACTAAAAACAGAAAGCAAGGCGAGGCCGGCGAAAATATTATATAAAAGCAGTTTATATTAAAATGGGGAGGAGTAGAAGGAGCTATGAAGTACATGTATAAGTTAACGGAGGAAACTTTAAGTGATGATGACCTAGGAAGCTATAAAACCTACGGAATAGAGTGTGTTGATAAGAGCAAGGGGGCAGTGCTCTACAAGGTGAGTGACGTATCGCCCAGCAGAAAACGAGTGGACGCCGCTGTCGATATATTCAACAGCATGGGCGTATCGCTCATACACGTTCCCGAAATATTGAGTGATATGATAGGCGGTGATAATGACTGAAAGAGAGAATTATAGCATAAGCTTATAAATAATATAACATCGGCAGTATATGCTGTTTTACAGATTGCGTCAGGTAAAAAAGGCTTTCCTTAATTATTAGGAGAGTCTTTTTTTACGGAAAACAAATCTAATACATAGAAATCAGCATAAAAATATATCATTTAATATCGGATAAATTACAAATAATGGCTTTATTTTAAATCTATAGATTAAAATTCTTAAAAACAACTTGTCTATACATATATACAAGTTATATAATTGGTTTAAAAAAGAGGAGAAAGAGGGTGATATTTTGAATATAAACAACAAGTCAAAATACGCTGTTCTTGTCGATGACATAAAAAACGACATAAATGAGGGCAGAATTAAAAACGGTGATAAGCTTCCTTCTGAGCATGAGCTGGCGGAAATGTACGGTATGAGCCGCCATACAGTCAGAAAGGCGCTTTCCATTCTTGAAAATGAGGGCTTTGTCAGGGCGGAGCACGGCAGAGGAACCTTCTGCACTATAAGCGACAGGGGGAAGAAAAGGTCGAATACGGCGGCGGTAATAACTACATATATTTCCGATTACATATTCCCCAATGTCATAAACGGCGTGTACGATGTTATGACTAAAAACGGCTACAATATAATACTCAAAAACACTAAAAACAGTATTAACACGGAAAGGAAATGCTTGCAGGATATTCTTGAAACGGGTGTGGACGGCGTAATAATAGAGCCCAGCAAAAGCCAGATATTCTGCCGTAATACGGAGCTGTATGACAGACTTGATGCAGAGGGTATACCCTATGTGTTTATTCACGGTATTTATCCGCAGATGCAGGACAAGCCTCATGTGGTAATGGACGATGAGGGAGGAGCCTATAAGCTGACACAGCACCTTGCTAAGCTGGGACACAAACGGATTGCGGGAATATTCAAGGCCGACGATTCGCAGGGAACAAAAAGGCACAGAGGATATGCAAGGGCACTCAAGGAATACGGCATAGAGTATGACCCTGAAACGGTTATATGGTATCATACTGAAGACAGAAAAATTAGACCGCAGGCAGCGGTTAAGTGTCTTACCGAAAAGGGCGTTACTGCCATAGTATGCTATAACGACCAGATAGCCGGGGCGGTAATTAAAGAATTGGGAAATATGGGCCTGTCTGTTCCCGATGACATATCTGTAACGGGCTTTGATAACTCTGCCATTGCAGAGGAACTGGGCATTACTACTGCAGTACATCCCAAGGAAAAGATAGGCCGTGAAGCGGCGGAATTGCTTCTCAGGCTGATGGACGGAGCTGAATGCAGAAAGTCAATAAAACTGGATACCGATATTGTTATCAGAACTTCAAGCGGAAAACCGTCCGATAAGACTGCTTCCGATACAAAGACAGGCATTAAAGGCTGAATTAACCGCAAATCGTAAATTTACACGTATTGCTTTAATATATTCAGAGAAGGAGAAATACCATGGAACTTAAAAAGAATTACAAGTTTTGGTTTACACCCGGTTCTCAGACTCTTTACGGCGAAGAATGTCTGAGAGAGGTTGCCGAGCATTCGGCAGTCATAGTGGACAGCCTTAACAAAAGCGGAAAGCTTCCCTATGAGGTAGTGCTTAAACCGACGCTTATAGACTCTGCCACCATAAGAAGAACAATGAATGATGCCAACACCGATGATGAATGTGCAGGAATTATTACATGGATGCATACTTTCTCACCGGCTAAAAGCTGGATTTTAGGACTTAAGGAGCTGAGAAAGCCCCTGCTTCATCTTCATACACAGTTCTATAAGGAAATACCCTATGACACCATAGACATGGACTATATGAATACCCACCAGTCTGCCCACGGTGACAGGGAGTTCGGTCACATGGTCACAAGAATGGGAAAGAACAGAAAGGTAGTTGCGGGACATTGGTCAGATGAAGAAACCCAAAGACGCATCGGTGAATGGATGAGAAGTGCCGTAGGCGTTATAGAAAGCAGTCATATCCGCGTTCTCAGAGTGGCTGACAACATGCGTGACGTAGCAGTTACCGAGGGTGACAAGGTAGAGGCACAGCTTAAATTCGGATGGCAGATAGATGCCTACAACGTAACCGATATAGCCGAGTATGTATATCAGGTTAAGGATGCCGAGGCGGAGGAGCTTACTGAAGAATACTATGACAAATATGACATACTCCTTGAGGGCAGAGATGAGGCTGAATTCAGAGCCCATGTAAAGGAACAGGCAAGAATAGAGATAGGTTTTGAAAGATTTATGAATGAGCTGGACTATCAGGCCATTGTTACCCATTTCGGAATGCTGGCGGGACTTAAACAGCTTCCCGGTCTTGCCATACAGAGGCTTATGGAAAAGGGCTACGGCTTCGGCGCCGAGGGTGACTGGAAAACCGCCGCTATGGTAAGGCTTATGAAGCTGATGACGGCGGGAAAGCCCGATGCAAAGGGCACTTCCTTCATGGAAGACTATACCTACAGCCTTGTACCGGGAAAAGACGGAATACTTCAGGCACACATGCTGGAGGTTTGCCCGTCCATAGCATCGGCAAAGCCCACCATAAAGGTATGCCCTCTTTCAATGGGAAATAGGGAAGACCCTGCAAGGCTTGTGTTTACAGCCAAGGAGGGACACGGTATTGCGGCTTCGTTGGTTGATTTGGGAACCCGCTTCCGTCTTATAATAAATGATGTAGATTGTCTGCCCCTTGAAAAGCCCATGCCAAAGCTTCCCGTAGCCAGTGCTTTCTGGAGACCCGAGCCGAGCCTTATAACAGGCGCAGAGGCGTGGA
The DNA here is from genome assembly GCA_029098265.1 of Clostridia bacterium. Classification (GTDB taxonomy): domain Bacteria; phylum Bacillota; class Clostridia; order Lachnospirales; family Anaerotignaceae; genus Metalachnospira. Next base: position 8,971 of record JAQXNZ010000050.1, read on the forward strand.
TACTGGCAGGCGGCGCCCACCATACGGCATTTACATATGACCTTACAGCCGAACAGCTGGGCGACTGGGCTGAGGACATGGGTATTGAGGTCGTATATATAAACAAAGATACAACTATACACAGCCTTAAAAATGAGCTTAAATGGAATTCGGTATATTACAGATAAGGAGGAGCACAGATGAAGCATTATACAATAGGTGTGGACTTCGGAACCCTTTCGGGAAGAAGCGTGCTTGTGGACACTGATGACGGAACGGTCATTGCCTCCGCTGTAAAGGAATATACCAATGCCGTAATGGACGAATGCCTACCCGACGGAACAAAGCTGGGTATGGACTGGGCACTTCAGCATCCTATGGACTATATGGAGGTGCTGGAGGAAACGGTTCCTGCAGTGCTTGAAAAATCTGGAGTATCAAAGGACAGCGTAATAGGTATTGCCATAGACTTTACGGCCTGCACCATGATGCCGCTGGACAGCGAGGGCACGCCCCTTTGTCTTAAAAAGGAATATGAAAAAAATCCCCACAGCTGGGTGAAGCTTTGGAAACACCACGCCGCCCAGGCTCAGGCCAACAGGCTGAATGCCAAGGCAGAGAAAATGGGCGAGGATTTTCTGAAGCGCTACGGCGGAAAAATATCCTCCGAGTGGATGCTGCCTAAAATAATGCAGATACTGGACGAGGCTCCCGAAATATATAATGATGCATACGCCTTCATGGAGGCCGCCGACTGGGTAATAATGACTATGACGGGAAACTGGGTCAGAAACAGCTGTACGGCGGGCTATAAAGCTATGTGGCACAAAAGAAATGGCTATCCGTCAAAGAAATTTTTTAAAGCCCTTGACGACAGACTAGAGAACGTAACGGATAAATTCAAGGGCGAAATAAAGCCCGTAGGCGAAAAGGCAGGAAGCCTGAACAAAGCAATGGCTGATAAAATGGGACTTAACGAGGGCATTGCTGTTGCGGTTGCAAATGTTGACGCCCATGTTTCTCTGCCTGCCGTAGGTGTTGCGGGCCCCGGAAAAATGCTGATGATAATGGGCACGTCTACCTGCGATATTCTGCTTGGTGAAGAAGAAAAAATTGTTCCCGGTATGTGCGGAGTTGTAGAGGACGGCGTAATGCCCGGATACTTTGGATATGAAGCGGGACAGTCCTGCGTAGGAGACCATTTCGACTGGTTTGTCAGAAACTGTGTTCCCGAGGAATACAAAAGGGCCGCCGAGGAAAAGGGCATGAATATACACAGCTACCTCACCGAAAAAGCCGAGAAGCTGAAACCCGGTGAAAGCGGACTGCTGGCACTGGACTGGTGGAACGGAAACCGCTCATGCCTTGTGGACGTGGATTTGACAGGCGTTATGCTCGGAATGACACTGCTCACAAAGCCTGAGGAAATGTACAGGGCGCTTATCGAGGCCACAGCCTACGGAAAGCGAATAATAATAGATACATTTGAAAAGAGCGGAGTGCCCGTCAATGAGCTTTATGCCTGCGGAGGCATAGCCAAGAAAAATCCCATGATGATGCAGATATATGCCGATGTTACGGGCAGAGAAATATATATCGGAGCATCCGACCAGACACCTGCGCTTGGCTCGGCCATGTTTGCCGCCGTTGCTGCAGGCAAGGATAAGGGCGGATATGATACCATATATGAAGCCGCCGAAAAAATGGGTCATGTAGAGGATTATACATACGTTCCAAATCCAGAAAATATGAAGATATATAATAAGTTATATAATGAGTTCGTCATTCTGCATGATTATTTCGGCAGAGGCGAAAACGATGTAATGAAACGCCTTAAAGCAATTAAAAAAGAGGTTTCTGCAGGAGGTGCGTCTAATGCTTGAACAGCTTAAAAAAGAAGTGCTTGATGCCAATCTTGAGCTGGTAAAAAGAGGACTTGTGCTCTATACATGGGGCAATGCCAGCGCCATAGACAGGGAAAGCGGCCTGGTAGTTATAAAGCCCAGCGGCGTAGACTATGACGTTATGAGGGCCGAGGACATGGTCGTTGTTGACCTGGACGGAAATATAGTCGAGGGAAAACTCAGACCTTCATCGGATACACCGACACATCTTGAGTTATATAAAGCCTTTAAGGAGGTCGGCGGCATTGTGCATACCCATTCCACATGGGCTGTAGGCTGGGCTCAGGCATGTCAGCCGATACCCTGCTACGGAACTACTCAGGCCGACTACTTTTACGGCGAGGTGCCTTGTACCAGACCTCTTACGGAGGAAGAAACAAACACTGCCTATGAGAAGAACACAGGGCTTGTTATAAAGGAAGCCTTTGAGGGAAAGAACCCCATATATGTACCGGGTGTACTGTGTGCCAATCACGGACCCTTTGCATGGGGAAAGAACGCTGCCGATGCGGTGTATCATGCGGTGGTGCTTGAGGAAACGGCAAAAATGTCTGCCGTTACAAGAATAGTAAATCCGCAGGCAAAGCCCGCACCTCAGTATGTGGTGGACAAGCATTTTTTGAGAAAGCACGGCAAAAATGCCTATTACGGACAAGGAAGATAAGAAATGAGAATACAGGCGGAAAGCTTTGCGGGAAAATGTTCCTGCGGCAGAGAGCATAACATACAAGTTAAAGAAATCTATATAGAAAGCGGAGCATCGGACAGGCTTTGCGAAATGCTTGCCGACGGGGAACTGTCACGCTTTGAAAACCCCGTGGCAGTCTGTGACAAAAACACGGAGAGGGCAGCTAAAAGCCTTACAGACAGACTTCGGAACAGATGCGAGATTATATGTCTCGACCCCGAGAACCTACATGCGGACAACGTACATGTTGACGTTTTAGAAAAAAGCATACCAAATAGCTGCGGACTTATCATAGCCATAGGCAGCGGCACGGTGCATGATTTGAGCCGTTTTGTTTCATATGGCAGGGGAATACCGTTTGTTTCCGTACCGACTGCGGCCAGTGTGGACGGCTTTGTTTCCACAGTGGCGGCAATGACGTGGAATGGCATGAAAAAGACCTTTCCCGCACAGGCACCGCTTTATGTATTTGCCGATACGGATATATTTTCAAAGGCACCCTATAGGCTGACCGCTTCGGGAGTGTCCGACCTGCTGGGAAAATATACGGCACTGGCAGACTGGAAGGCGGCACACCTTGTTACGGGAGAGTATATATGTGATAGGATAGTTTCACTGGAGGAAAAGGCTGTTAAAGAGGTTGTTGACAATATAGAAGCCGTAAGAAACGGCAGTGCGGAAATATGCGAAAAGCTCATGTATGCTCTTATTCTTTCGGGTCTTGCCATGCAGATGACAGGTAATTCCAGACCTGCCTCGGGTGCGGAGCACCATATATCCCACCTTATCGAAATGGAGGTCATAAACGGCCCTGTCGATGCAATGCACGGCGAAAAGGTATCGGTGGGTCTTATGCTTTGTCTGGACTATTATCACCGTCTGTCGGAGGACATCAGGGCAGGCAGGGCAAAAGCCGCAGACTATGACGGCACTGACACGGAAAGGGCAAAGGAAGTCTTTGCGAAAAAAGGACTGCTCGACGGCTTTTTACAGGAGAACACACCTGACCCACTTTTGACGGTGGACAGGGAAAGACTTGAGAACAGCTTAAACTCATTGGCGGATATAATTGACGGACTGCCGACCGCCGACGAAATTAAAATTATATTAAACAAGGGCGGCTGTACTGCCGCCCTTGAAGATATCGGTATGAAAAGCTCAGATGCCGAAAAGCTCATAAGCCTTTCGCCCTTTGTAAGAAACCGCTTGACAATAAACAGGCTCTCTAAGCTTATCGAGAGAAATCAGCCTTAAGCTTTGCCATATAGCTGTTGAAAAAGAAGTATGTAACTATAGTCGTTATGACGTTTGATACGGCCTCTGCGGCGTATATTCCCCATACTCCGAAAAACATCGGGAATATGAGGGCAAATGGCATGAGAAGAAATATCTTTCTCATAAGGCCGAATATGAACGAGTATTTTACATTGCCCATTGATACGAAGGAGTTCTGATTTATCATCTGCATGCCCAGTACAAATACGGTTGAAAAGGATACCCTTATGGCCTTTGAAGCTATTTCTGTAAGGGCCGGGTCGGGCGTAAACAGAGCCGCAATCCTGCCGGGGAAAAATACATATACAAACCACACTGTGAAAGCACAGGCAAGAGAAAGTATTCTTGCGGATATTATTGTCTCATGTATTTTGGGATAATCTCTGGCGCCTATGCTGTAGCTTATTATCGGCTGTGAACCCTGTACAAGTCCTTTCAGCGGCATAAAGAAAAACTGCTGCATGGTGGCTATTATGGACAATGCGGCAATATGGGTGTCGCCGAGACCTGCCGGACTGTATTTGAGAAGCAGTCTGTTGAGAACTATTACGACAACGCTTTCGTTTATCTGGAATATGAAGTTGGAAAGACCCAGCACACAGCCACTGCGCATGAGCGCTCCGTTGGGCTTAAGCCTGCTTTTATTCATTCTGAGCACAGGAGTTTTTCCGCAGAGGAAAGCCATGACCCATAGGGCTGATACAAGCTGGGATATGACCGTTGCAACAGCGGCACCTTTTATGCCCATGTTTAAGCCGAATATGAGTATTGGGTCAAGTATTATATTGACAACCGCACCGCAGACAACGGAAATCATGCCTGTGCGGGTATAGCCCTGGGAGTTTATAAAGTAATTCATGCCGAGACTGACCTGTCCGGCTACGGTGCCGATAAGATAAATGCTCATGTATTCCTTGGCAAAGGGCAGGGTATTCTTACTGCCGCCGAAAAACATCAGCAGAGGCTCCAAAAAGGCATAGGTAACAGCCATAAGTATGATGCCCGTAACAACAAGCAGGGTAAAGCTTCCGTTTAAAAGCTTTTCTGCGTCATCGTTGCGCCCCTCGCCCATTTTTATGGTGGACAGGGCGGAGCTGCCGCTGGCTATCAGCAGGCTAATGGCGGTATTGAGCATTATAAGCGGAAAGCACAGACCGAGTCCCGCAAGGGCATCGGTGCCTATAGAGGGTATGTGGCTTATGTACATACGGTCTATGACGTTGTAAAGGGCACTGACAAGCTGGGCAGCCGCCGCGGGTACGGACAGGCGTATAAGCAGTCTTGTCACTGTCGTGTTTTTCAGCTGTGCTTCAAGGGATTCGGATTTCATCATTATACCATCTTTCCTATATAATTCGTATGTTAAGATGTATGCAATTTGTTCACTCGGCAAACCTGCAAAAGAGCATAAGCCGAAGCTGACGGATATAATATACTATGAAATCGATTTTAGTGTCAACAGGGCAAAATCGGGGTAAAATTATAGAATTCTGTTCATAAATTACAATACTTTAATGAAAATGTAAAAAATTTTTGACTGAAAAATGCCGTAAAACAGGCTGTTTCGGTTTTATTTAAAAAAATAGTTAATTTTATCGGTTGACAGCATGTATGTACAACCGTTATTATTACTTATAGAGCAAAAATTATATTATTTTGTCTGCTTTTATATCAGATTGTAACAGCAATTATATATATGATTATATGAAAAGAGGACAAATTAAGAGGATTTCTGCTTGGTTTTAAGGGAAAATCAACAAAACAGACGGGGCAAAAGCCGCGTTCTGAGAGGAGGAAGGGTATGTTTCTACAGCAAATTATCAATGGATTGACCATTGGTAGCACCTATGCCCTGGTAACAATAGGCTTCAACATGGTCTATGGTGTACTGGAGCTTACAAACTTTGCCCACAGTTCGTTCTACATGCTGGGCGCGTACATATCGCTATTTACGATGACCTCTTTATGGGGAAGGGTCACCAGAGAAGGCTTCTTTATCGGTCTTATATGCAGTATAATCATAACGGGCTGTCTCGGTGCCGCTATGGATAAGGTATTCCTTGAGCCGATACGAAAACGTAAAGGAGCAGGCATTACGGCGCTTCTGAGTACCGTTGGTATACAGACAGCCATCAACAACTCCGTACTCCTTATATTCGGAACCGTTCCCGTAGAGTTCCCCGACGTTTTCCAGCTCGGAAAATTCTATATCGGATCAAATACTGTTGTTCAGAGAATACAGATAGCTATATTTGTACTTGCCATCGTGCTTATGCTTATACTCAGCTATCTTGTTTATAAAACAAAGCTCGGCGCAGGTATGAGAGCCATATCTCAGAATGCGACGGCAGCTCAGATAATGGGTGTTAACGTAAACCATGTTATTACGATTACTTTCTTTATCGGTACTGCTATAGCCGCCATATCCGGTACTATGATGGGCGTATACTATCAGAGAGTTGATACGCTTATGGGTGCCAGCGTAGGTCTTAAGTCATTCGCAGCGGCGGTTCTCGGCGGCATGGGCTCAGTTCCCGGTGCCGTATTCGGCGGATTTGTAATCGGTATACTCGAAACGCTTTTCGCAGCCTATGTAAGCAGCGGCTACAGAGATGCGGTAGCATTCGTAATACTTATGGTTGTTCTTATTGTAAGGCCTTCTGGCTTCTTCGGTCAGAAATCCGTAAATAAAGTCTAAGGGGAGGGTGAAGAAAATGACAGCAGCTCCCAAAAACGATAAAAAAGGTTTATGGACAAGAATTATTGAAGTATGGGCTAAGAACAGCAGGCTTATTTCTTTGATATTTCTTATATTAGCAATATTATTCCCTATAGTTTTCAATAAGCAGTACTATATAACGATAGCAATCAACTGTCTTATATTCTCAATACTTTCGCTTTCACTGAACCTTATCACAGGCTATATGGGAATCACATCCCTCGGTCATGCGGCATTCTTCGGTGTAGGCGCATATACTGCGGCAATACTTTCCACAAGAATGGGCTTCGGCTTTATCGCCACAGCCATTCTCGGTACAGTATTTGCGGCTGTATTCGGAGTTCTTCTGGGACTTCCCACACTCCGTATCAAGGGCAGATACCTTGCCATAGTTACACTGGGCTTCTGTGAGATAATGCGTATTATAGAACTCAACTGGATGAGCCTTACAAGAGGACCTCAGGGTATATCAGGTATCCCTAAGGTAAGCATTTTCGGCCTTCAGTGTGTTAAGCCCATACAGAAGTATTATGTTGCGCTTGTTCTTCTTATTATAACGGTGCTTGTAATAATGGCTATAATGAATTCCCGTATGGGACGTGCCATCAGTGCCATCAGAGATGATGAAACCGCTGCTGACGCCATGGGAATTAACGTATTCAAATATAAAATAATGGTATTCTCAATATCTTCTGCACTTGCAGGTCTTGCGGGCGCTTTCTATGCTCATTACATGGGCTTTATCGACCCCAACGCCTTCAACTTCGACCAGTCGATACTGATACTTTCGATGACCATTATGGGCGGTATGGCAAGCATACCCGGAAGTATATTCGGTGCCAGCGTACTGTCCATACTTCCCGAGGTACTTCGTGTAGTTAATGACTACAGACAGATTGTATACGGCTTGCTCCTTGCAATAATGGTAGTTTGGAAGCCCAACGGAATACTCGGCGGCTTCAACCTTAAGCACATAAAGCAGAGACTTGATCTTGAGAAATTAAAGAAAAAGGGCTCTGAGGAAAAGGAGGCTGAGAACAATGTCTGAGATTATATTAAAAGCAGAAAATGTTACCCAGCGTTTCGGAGGACTTGTTGCTGTAAATAACATAAACTTTGAACTCAGAAAGGGCGAGATTGTCGGTATAATCGGTCCCAACGGCGCCGGCAAAACGACATTCTTCAACGATATTACGGGTGTGTATATGCCCACAGAAGGAAAAATAACCTTCAAGGAGCATGACATCACAGGCAAAAAGCCCTATGAAATCACAGCGCTCGGTATGGCAAGAACATTCCAGAATATTCGTCTTTTCTACAGAATGACGGTTATGGAAAATGTAATGGTGGGAATGCACACAAGAACAGACGCCAACCTTGTTGACTGTATTCTCCGTTCACCCAAGCATAGAAAGACGGAGAAGGAAGCAGAAAAGAGAGCGCTTGAGGTGCTTGAGCTTACAGGACTTCTTGATTACAGGTATCAGTATGCCACATCGCTTCCCTACGGACTTCAGAGAAGACTTGAGATAGCCAGAGCAATGGCATCAAATCCCGATGTACTTCTTTTCGATGAGCCTGCGGCAGGCATGAACGAACAGGAGACAGCCGACCTTATGGAATTCATAAGGAAACTCCAGAGCATGGGATATTCAATACTTCTTATCGAGCACGATATGAAGCTTGTTATGAATATATGCGAACGCTTATATGTACTTGACCACGGAAATCTTATAGCCGAGGGTCTGCCAGAAGACATTAAGGCAAATCCCAAGGTTGTAGAGGCTTATCTCGGAGCGGGAGGTGTGATTACTGATGAAGATGCTTGAGGTAAAAAATCTTGAGGTAAACTACGGAGCCATTAAGGCTGTTAAGGGAATCGACTTCCATATCAACGAGGGCGAGATAGTTACTCTTATAGGCGCCAACGGTGCAGGAAAAACAACAACAATGAACACTATCATCGGGGTTGTTAAGGCCGCAGGCGGACAGATTCTTTTCCAGGACAAGGATATTACAAAGATGAACTCATCCGCAATCGTTAAAAGCGGAATTGCTCTTTCACCCGAAGGAAGACAGATATTCCCCAGAATGACTGTCTATGAAAACCTTGAGATGGGAGCATACTCCGTTGATAAAAAGTATGTTAAAGAGGGTGTTGAGCAGGCATACGAGCTTTTCCCCAGACTTAAGGAAAGAGAAAAGCAGGTTGCAGGAACACTTTCCGGCGGTGAACAGCAGATGCTTGCCGTAGGCAGAGCGCTTATGTCAAAGCCGAAGCTGCTTATGCTTGACGAGCCTTCGCTTGGTCTTGCTCCAATAGTAGTTGAGGATATTTTCCGTCTTATACTCAGGATAAGAAAGATGGGTACAACAATACTCCTTGTTGAGCAGAACGCAAGAATGGCCCTCAGTATTTCTGACAGAGGCTATGTTCTTGAAACAGGTAAAATAGTACTTACTGACGATGCCAAGAAGCTTCTTACCGACCCTAAGGTAATAGACGCTTACTTCGGAGGTCTTGAGTAATAAAAAGCAAACAGAACAGCATTATGAAGGAGGTAATACCGATGGAATACAAAAACGAAGCTAAAATCAACAATCCTGTAGTAAACGGATTGAGAGACATCTGTGCAAGACGTGCATCAACAATCAGCTATATGATTGACGAAGCCAAAAAGAGAGGCATTGATGACGAGTTTGCCTGGAATGCAATATATAAATACGGCGAAGATATCGGCAAAGAAATGTATGCCGAAATGAAGGATCCCACAGACATGGTTGAATTCTCAAAGCATTTCGGAACAGGTCACCATACGGATATTTATGAAATGGAGACAGTTGCCAGCGATGAGACAAAGCTCTATATTGATTTCCATTACTGCCCCTATGTAGCAGAATGGATTAAGCAGGGCAGAACTCCCGAAGAAATGGAAAGACTCTGCAAAATTGCCATGGAGGGCGACAGAGCAATCGGCGATACTTTCAGCGCATTCAAATTCACACTCGGCAAGACAATTGCCCAGGGCTGTGATGTTTGTCAGATAAGATTTGACAAAAAGTAATAAAACAAGTCAGTAGGCTTTTCCGACAGGAGCGTGTATCCTGCGGCAGGGCTTAAATAAAATTATAAACTGTATTTAAATTAAGGAGGAACCATAAAATGTCAAAGATCAACAACAAACCCACTATCAATGAGGAGAAGGTAAATATCAATAGAAATGCCATTGAGCACAGAGCAACATGGACAGGTCTTACATATGTAGAAGGCGTTAAAGCAGGTCTTCCCATTGAGGGAGTTATAAGAGAGGCTGTTTCAAAGACAGGCGCTTTCCACGGTGCAAACTATCTTGCTCAGACAGAGAAACCCGAAGAAGTATGCAGCTTTGCAAAGGCTTTCCTTCCCGAGCTCGGTCTTAAGACATTCGAGATGGATGTTGTTAAGAGTGATGCTGATAACCTTGAGATAGAGTTCCATTACTGTCCTCTCCTTGCCGCATGGCAGAAACAGGGCTTCGACGATGCTACATGTGCTAAGCTCTGCGACATCGCAATGGACGGCGACAGAAATATTGCTAAAGCTATGGGATATGACTTTGAACTCGGCAAAACAATTGCTAACGGAGATCCCATCTGCGAAGTAAACTTCAGAAAGAAAAAATAATTTAACGGAACATGTTCAGGTATGCGGCTTAAGCCGCATACCGTAAAAAGGTTATTTGGAGGAGGTAAGCTATGAAGAAAATTATCAACAAGCCGGAAAACTTCGTTGACGAGACAATGGAGGGTATCATCCTTGCCTACGGCGACAAAGTAAAATTATTAAACGGCGACAAGAGAGTGCTCCTGACAAACCAGCCTGTTAAACCGGGCAAGGTCGGCATTGTTACAGCCGGCGGAAGCGGACACCTTCCCACATTCCTCGGATATGTAGGACAGGGACTTATCGACGGATGTGCTGTCGGCAACGTATTCGCTTCACCCTCTGCTCAGAAAATGGCTGATATGATTAAGGCCTGCGACTACGGCAGCGGTGTTCTTTGCCTTTACGGAAACTACGGCGGAGACACAATGAACTTTGAAATGGCATGTGAGACAGCGGAGTTTGACGATGTTACAACAGCTCAGATTAGAGTTCGTGATGACATAGCATCAAGCCCCGTTGAAAACGCTGATAAACGCCGCGGTGTTGCCGGACTTTTATACGCTTATAAAGTAGCAGGCGCAGCCGCAGAGAAGATGATGTCCCTTGACGAGGTAGTTGCTGTTACGGAAAAGGCTCTTGCAAATATAAAGACAATGGGCGTTGCAACAACACCCTGTATCGTTCCCGAGGTAGGCAAACCCACATTCTCAATTGGCGAGGATAAGATTGAAGTAGGTATGGGTATCCACGGCGAACCCGGTATCGAAGTAAGAGACATGATGACAGCTGACGAAATAGCTGAACTTGTTCTCGGCAAGATTACAGACGAAATGCCCCTTGCAGAAGGCGACGAAGTATCTGTACTTGTAAACGGTCTGGGCGGAACACCCCTTGAGGAGCTTCTTATCGTTTATCGTAAGGTTGCTATGCTTCTTAAGGATAAGGGCGTAACTGTTGTTATGCCCCATATCGGAGAGTATGCTACATCTATGGAGATGGCAGGACTTTCAATCACTGTATTCAAGCTTGACGCAGAGCTTAAAGAGCTTCTTTTAAGCCCCGCATCAACTCCTTTCTACACAAATTTAAATAAGTAAGCGGGAGGCAAGTTATGAATTACGAATCTTTAAATAAAATAATCGCCACCATCAGCGATGTTATGACAGAGAGCAAGGATTACCTTGTTTCTCTCGACCAGCAGAACGGTGACGGCGACCTTGGTATATCAATGGCTTCGGGCTATGAAGCCGTTAAAAACTACGTTGCTTCTTCTGAAGAAAGAGACCTGGGAAAACTGCTTATGAAATGCAGCTCGGTATTCAATGAGGCCGCTCCTTCTTCACTGGGAACAATCACTTCCTTCGGCTTCATGGGAATGGCAAAGGCTCTCAAGGGCAAGGAGGACGCAAGCTTTGAGGAGTGCATTGACGCTCTCGATGCAGGCCTTAACAAAATAATGGAAAAGGCTAAATCCAAACCCGGTGAAAAGACTATTCTTGACGCCCTTTATCCCGCAATTGAGGCTCTTAAGGCCAACAAGGACGGAGATAAGCTTGCTGCACTCAAGTCTGCTGCGGATGCTGCCGCTGAGGGAAGCGAAAACACAAAGAACATGCGTTCAGTACACGGCAGAGCTGCTTACTATGCAGAAAAGAGCATAGGAACACTTGACGGCGGTTCTGTTGTAGGAAAACTTATATTTGAGGCTATTTATAAAAGCTATTGCTGATTAAATTAGGAGGGGTTCGTATGGACAGAAGTCTCTATGAGAACTATCTGGAGATACTTTCTAGCGAACTTATACCGGCGCTGGGCTGTACTGAGCCTATTGCGATAGCATACGCTGCGGCAAAGGTCCGTGAAACACTCGGATGTATGCCGGAATCGATACATGTGGACTGCAGCGGAAACATCATCAAAAACGTAAAGGGTGTTACCGTTCCCAATTCAGGCGGTCTTAAGGGTATCGATGTTGCGGCTGTGCTTGGCGTAGTAGGCGGAGCAGCTGACAAACAACTTGAGGTTTTAAATTCGGTAACAGGAGAGGACATTGAAAAAACAAAAGAGCTTGTTGCCGAAAATTATTGCACCTGCGGCATTGTTGAGGGTGAAGAAAACCTTGACATAATTGCCGAGGCAAAAGCCGGTAATGAGAGTGCGTTAGTTGAGATTAAAACGTATCACACCAACATAGTTAGAATTGAGAAAAACGGAGAAACGATATTTAAGAAGGACGAAAACGGCGACGGTAAAAAGACCGTTGACAAGAGCAAACTCAATGTAAAGGATATACTCAGATTTGCAGACGAGGTTGCCATTGAGGATATTAAGCCCATAATCAAACGTCAGATAGATGTAAATACAGCTATCTGCGACGAGGGACTGAAAGAGGAGTTCGGCGCACAGGTAGGCCGTACTATTCTTAAGTACAACGATTCGTCCGATGTAAGGGTAAGAGCCAAGGCTATGGCTGCCGCAGGAAGCGATGCCCGCATGAGTGGCTGCGCAATGCCTGTTGTTATCAACTCGGGCAGCGGAAACCAGGGACTTACCGTATCAATACCCGTTATCGTATATGCCGAGGCAAAGGGCAGCAGCGATGAGGAGCTTTACAGAGCCCTTGTTGTTTCAAACCTTATATCACTTCATCAGAAGAGATATATCGGAAACCTTTCGGCCTACTGCGGAGCAACCAGCGCAGGATGTGCTGCTGCCTGCGGTATTGCATATCTTGACCACAGTTCTTACGAGGTAATCTGCGGTACGATAATCAATTCTATCTGCACTATCGGCGGAATGGTATGCGACGGAGCAAAAAGCTCATGCGCAGGAAAAATCGCTTCGGCTGTTGAAACCGGAATGCTTGCATATACAATGGCAAGGGACGGAAGCGTATACGGAAGCGGCGAGGGTCTTGTAGGCGACAATATCGAGGAGACCATAAAGAACATCGGACGTATGGGCAGAGACGGTATGAAATCCACTGACTTAGAGATATTGAATATTATGATAGGCAATTAATAATATTTTTTATGATATTTTTTGAAATATCTATTGGAAAATATTAATTTTATGTTACAATTGTAATATGCACCCGATATAAAATATCAGTGATATTTTATATAGAAAACAAAACAATTTAAGGGAGGTAACATTATGAAAAAATTTTTAGCATGTGCTCTTGCAGCAGTTATGTGCTTAGGCGCATTTGCAGGTTGTTCAAGCAGCAGCAAACCCGCTGAAGAGAACAAGGAAGCTACAGAAGAAGCTTCTACAGATCCCGTATACTTTGCATGGTACGGACCTATGACAGGCGACAGCAAACAGTACGGCGATACAGAGAAATGGGCTGTTGAAGCAGCTGTTAAGAAAGTAAACGAAGAGTGGGGCGGACTCCTTGGCGGACGTCAGCTCGTTGTAGATTTCTATGATGACAAGAACGACGCTAAAGAAGCTGTTACAATCGCTAACAAAGTTGTAGGCGAGGGCAAATATACAGCTGCCATCGGTGGATTCGGTTCAACACCTACAATGGCTGCAGCTCCCATCTATGAGGAGAACCACATCATTAACTACTCACCCACATCATCACACGCCGACTATTCATCACTCGGTATATACATGTTCAGAAACACACCTACACAGGCTCTTGAAACATCAGCTTATGCTGACTATGTACATGACAATCTCGGTATCAACACAGTATGTATCCTCAACGTAAACGACGACTGGGGTAACAACATTGCAAAGATATTCACAGAGAGATTTGAAGAGCTCGGCGGACAGGTTCTCAGCACAGAGACATACCTTCCCAACCAGACAACAGACTTCACACCTATGATTTCAAAGGCTAAAGCTTTAGATCCCGAAGCATTCTTCCCTGTAGCTTACTATCAGGATTCTGCTAACATCTTAAAGCAGGCTGACGGTCTTGACTGGCATCCTCAGATGATTCTTTCAAGCTCAACACTTAAACAGGAACTCCTTGACCTTGCAGGCGACCTTGCAAACGGATGCTTCTTAATGAACTGCTACACACCTGACATCGACACAGAAGCTTTCAAAGAAGTTATCGGTGCTTATGAGGCAGAAACAGGCAAAGCAGGAGACGCTTTCGTAATGCAGACATACGATGTTGTTATGCAGCTTGCTACAGCAGTTGAACAGGCCGGCACATCCGATCCTGAGGCTGTTAGAGACGTTCTTGACGGCATGACATACGAAGCTCTTGCAGGCGAGTACACAATGAACGAAGTCGGCGATGCTGTTAGATCATTACAGCCCATCAGAGTTATCGACGGCGCATTCGTTAACATCGCTAACGGAGACCCTTCAGCTGAATAATTCAGATACATAACAAAAAAATTGAGCGGCTTTTAAGCCGCTCTTTTTTAGTGTCGACAGAGTCGACACTAAGTCGAAAACAGGTTTTCGACTTGATTAAATTAATGTATGAAGTCCGGCAGGTTCTCAAATTCCCTACGGGAACGCCTACGGCGCCGCGACTTTCACGCGGTTTGTACACCTGACACTGCACACGGCTTGTGTCTTAGGACTTCTCCGAGGTGAAGAGCGCGGTCTCCGCATTGGTTTAAAGCCTCAGAAAACCTTCCCGGTTTTCCGAACTTTTCCCGGTTATTGTAGCTAATATTGGGTGATTTCAAATAATTAGTTGAGCTATTTTACAGTCTGAGAGCGGCTTACAGCCGCTCTTTTTTAGTGTTAATTTTATGGCGTCAGTCGGCGAACCTTTTTGCATGCTCACTTACAGCCTTGCTTATAACATGACCCTTTTCGCAAATAAAGTCATACAGCTCTGCGTCAAAGCCCTCTTTGGGATATACTGAAAATATATCCTCAAGGGGTTTTTCTATTTCGCCGTGGAATACGGCAAGGGCCTTTTCGAGTATTCCGCCCTTTGTGGCATGGCAGGAATTATTGTATTCTATCTCATCTTCGGTCAGAAGCTGTGCGGATTGAAGGAATATGTCAATCTGGGGAATAAGTATTTCCCTGCCGAGTGCTTCCGACATACCGTTTTCTCTGTAATGCTCAAGCATGCCTTCCATCCAGCTTTTAATTAATTCTCCGAGAACATCGTCAAGTCTGCCGTCGAATAAAGGTGAACAGGGTAAAGCACTGTCTATGTGTCTGTCATTCTGCTTGAGGAATGAGTGTCTCATGGCAGAGGCAATATCGCTGTAGGCTGTATCAACACCTGCTTTTTTAAGTCCTCTGCTCACGGAAATGGCTAATTCCTCAGATATATGACTGCTTACAAAGCCGCCGAGCATGGTGTTGAAATTGTCAGCCGGTACCGATACAGTATAGCCTATGGGTGAGAAAAACTCCTTAAGGCGTTCAAGATTTTCCTCGGGCCATTCATGTCCCACAGGAAAATTGAGTATTGTATAGCTTTCCTTTGAAATATCTCTGTCCTTCAGCTTTGCCGCCATATTGGGCAGTATATTTACAACATTTATATCACTGCCTACGGTGTCTATATAAAATTTGCCGTCGGGATTGGGCGGAAAGGCATAGAGGTCGGGAAGGGGCTTATTTTCTTTTCTCAAAGCCTCGTAATAGGGCGCCAGTATGTCCCTTGCCATTGCCTTGGCGGCTGACGGCGGCGGCGCAAAAAATATCATATCGGGTCGGAAGCTGTCTAACATATTATAATAGTCCGCACACTGCACGGGAAAGCCCATGGCACGGGATTTTTTCTCCGTTGTGGAAGCCGTTGCCGTGGCGGCAATGATGTTTTTGCTGAGGTCTTCACCTATGGCGTTGTGATAGCAGGGCTTGAGATAACTCATAAGAAAGCCCATGCCTATTACGGCGATTTTAGGTTTATTATTCATACTTGCAATCCTCCTTTTATGTATATATACTATAATAGCATTATGGTTTGTCTGCGGCAATAGCGGATAAAAAATAGCTTATCAGGAGAATAAATAATGGAAAATAAAGAATGCCCGTGCAAAAAGAAAAGCTGTGAAAGACACGGCAAATGTGACGAATGCAGAAAACATCATGCCGATTCAAAAAGACAGATACCTGTGGCCTGCGAAAGAAAGAAAAAAGGTCTGTTTTCGGCTTTGGGTTTATAATATCCATGATTCATAGAACTTCTGTTTTAAGCGGAATTTTTCGATAGAGCACGCAGGTGTTTGGAAAGCAGTACTGAAAACGAAAATATCTTTCAAAAACTTAAAATTTTATAAAAGCTATGGAGAATTTTATATTACTATGATATACTGTTTCTATTAATATGTTTTGATAAAGTGTTTTGAGGTGAACGGCAAATGGCTGAAAAAAATCATGTTCAGGTTATGATAGAGGGCAAGCTGATGACGCTTGTGGGTACTGACAGCCCGGAATATATGAAGAGCGTAGCCGAGTACATAGATAACAAAAATAAGGAACTCCGTTCCGGTGAAAACGGCAAAAGAATGAATGTGGCCATGGCCTCCATACTCACTTCCATAAATGTAGCCGATGACTTTTTCAAGGAAAAGGAACGCAGAGAGAGCCTTGAGCGAGAGCTGGAGAATATGAAGCAGAAGCTCGAGGACAATGAGAGAGAACTTGATGAGGCAAGAAAGGAAATAGAACAGCTTAACCGTGATATTTATATTCTGAAAGACGATATGAACATGCTTGCGGAGGAAAAGGCTCAGGTAGAGGATCAGCTTGACGAATATTTTGTGGCATTGGACGCCAGCAAAAATATCACACACAAAAACAGAAACAGACAATAACTATAAGGGCGAGGGTTAGGCGTGCTAACATTATAATTCAGCAGCACAATTTTAATCCCGCCCTGTTGAATTATTTGGAGGAATATTATGATGAAACCGGAACTTCTTTCACCCTGCGGAAATACGGAAGCTTTGAGAGCGGCGGTCAATAACGGCGCTGATGCGGTATATCTGGGCGGAAAGGATTTCAGTGCAAGACGCTATGCAGGCAATTTTTCTTTGGAGGAATTGAAGGAAGCCTGCGATTACTGCCATGTAAGAGGAGTAAAGGTATACGTTACGGTAAATACACTGTATAAGGACAGCGAGCTTACAAAATTCATTAATTTTGTAAAGGAGCTGTATATGATGGGTGTTGACGCCCTTATCGTTCAGGATACCGGTGCGGCAAATCTTATTAAGCGCTCATTCCCCGATATGAAGATAAACGCCAGCACACAGCTTACGGCAAATACAGCCGAGGACGTGAACTTCCTCTACAAAAACGGCTTTGACAAGGTAATACTGAGTCGTGAGCTTTCTTTGGAGGAAATAAAGAAAATAAGACAGTCCACCGAGGCGGAGATAGAATGTTTTGTCCACGGTGCTCTTTGCGTTTCCTTTTCGGGTCAGTGCATAATGAGCAGTATTTTGGGCGGAAGAAGCGGCAACAGAGGCTGCTGTGCCCAGACCTGCCGTCTGCCCTACAGCCTTTATAAGGACTTTGACAAGGTGTCCGAGGGATATTTAATGAGCCCCAAGGATATAGAAACCCTTGAAATACTTCCTCAGCTTATTGAGGCAGGCATAAATTCCTTCAAGATAGAGGGAAGAATGAAAAATCCCGAGTATGTGGCAGGAGTGACAGCCATATACAGAAAATATATAGATATGTACTTTGATGACCCCGAGGGATATGCGGTTGATAAAAATGACCTGAAAACACTGCTTCAGCTTTTCAACAGGGGCGGCTTCACCAACGGGTATTTTACCTCTCCTTCGGGCAGTGAAATGATGAGTGCCGAAAGACCCAAGGCATGGGGACTTAAAGCTGGAATAATCGATGTGTATGACTCAAAATACGGCAGAGCGTCCATAAGAACAAGGGAGCCCCTTGTGCCGGGTGACGGCATAGAGGTATGGACAAAGACCGAGCCCCATGCGGGTTGCGGTATATCAAAGCCGTCTAGGGCAGGACAGGTCATAAGCGTTATGGTCAAGGGCGATATAGCCAAAAACGATGTTGTTTATAAAACCCATGACAAGGCACTTATGGACAGCATGAAAAAGACATACGAGAAGGACACAAGAAAAACGCCTATATACGGCAAGCTGACAGTTAAGGATGGCACACCTGCCATGCTTAAGCTGTGGCTTGAAAAGGGCGTAAGCATTTCGGCAGAGGGTTCTGTACCGCAGAAGGCGGAAAACAGACCTGTAACGGAAGATGTTCTCAGAAAGCAGATAAGCAAAATGGGCTCAACACCCTTTGAGCTTGAAAAGCTTGACATCATACTGGATGACGGGATATATATAGATATAAAGGCACTTAATGAGCTGAGAAGGACGGCCTGCGACAAGCTGGCTGAAAAGCTTATGTCCAAGAACAGACATAAGGAGCCTGATTTTGTGGCTTTCCCTGAGACAAGCGTCAGCGGAGTTAAGAAAAACAAAAAGCTGACCGTAAAGGTAAAAAATAAAGGTCAGTTCAATGCGGCTGTGGGCTGTGAAGGCGTTGATACGATATACTTTGAACTCTGTGAGGAGTTTGAGGAGGATTTTGAAAATATTATTAAAAAGGCCCATGACAACGGAGTAAAGCTGTATGCCGCCTTCCCGAGAATATACAGACAGAGAGCCGAGGAGGTATACGGTGACTTTGTATCAAAGCTTGCAAACAGCATGACAGACGGATTTTTGGTAACCTCAGCGGGACTGTTTGATATGGTAAAGAGCTTCGGCAAAAATGCTGCTGTAGACTACAACATGAATGTTTTCAACAATGAAGCGGTAGAGTATTATAAGCACAGGGGCGCCGAAAGGATAACCATGTCGGTGGAAATGAATGTTAAGGAACTTAATTCCGCCGCCGATGATGACTGTGAGACCGTTGTATACGGCTATCTGCCGCTGATGACGACAATGCAGTGCCCTATCGGAAACTATGCAGGCGGAAAAACCAACGGAGTGTTCTGCAAAGAACGCTTCTCGGAGGCAAGGTTTGTGCTTAAGGACAGAAAGGACGTAGCATTCCCGCTTCTGCCCGACTGTAACCTGTGTGTATGCCAGATACTGAACAGCAAACCGCTGTTTACGCTGAAATTCTATGATGAGGTTCTTGAAACGCCTGCCGGGTATGTGCGACTTGATTTTACAAGGGAAACAGCAGGTGAAACGGCGGAAATAATCAGGGCATACGCAGAAATGACCGAGAACCCGAAGCGTCCCGGACAGTATGCCAAGGCTCTGCTTAACAGAATGGCTAAAAAAGCCGTGACCAAGGGCCATTTCTTCAGAGGAGTTGAGTAAAAGCTCAATGTATGACTTTTTAATATTAATCAGCAGATATTTTTTTGTTGCATATATAGCGATATTTATATTTGCCGGGCTCATATATGTTGTTGACGAAAGAAAGAATCGCAGGGACAGACTGGTTTATGTTATATCCCTGCAGAAAACAATGCTTATACTTATGCATATCACCGCCTACGCCATTCTGGCATGGAAAAGGGACGGCGGCGGAATTGATGTTACTGTATTGATATACGGTGCGGCGGCACTGGCATATATTTTTATTTCGTCATTTCTTCTGCGTTCGGTGTATAAGCATGGCTGTCCTCTTATTTGGAACTGTATGTATTTCCTGATGGACGCCGGACTTATAATGTTACAGAGGCTTAATCCGACGCTGGCGGGAAAACAGCTTGTATGGATGACGGTCAGTGCGGCTGTTATAATGACACTGCCGCTTATACTTAAGATACTTCCAAAGCTTGAAAAATTTGAAATAGTATATTTTATAGCTTCGGTGGTTCTTATTCTGCTGCCTTTTGTTTTCGGCAATGAGGAATACGGTTCGCTGAACTGGATAAGTATAAAGGGCATAGGCTTCCAGCCTTCGGAAATAGTGAAATTTTCATTCCTGCTGTATGTGGCGTGTGTATTCCGAAAGCCGCTGGATATGAAAAAGCTGTGTATAGTTACGGGCTTTGCGGTGTTCATTGTCCTTTGTCTTGTTCTTCAGAAGGATTTGGGCGGCGCCCTTATATTCTCGGTGACATACATACTTCTTCTGTATATTACAACGAGCAATGCCCTGCTGCTTCTGGCGGGCTTCGGAGGAATGGCACTGGCATCTTTGCTGGCATATAAGCTTTTCGGACATGTCAGAGTAAGGGTTGCCACATGGCTTGACCCCTGGAGGGACGCAGGAGATACGGGCTATCAGATAACCCAGTCGCTGTTTGCCATAACCACATGGGGATTTTTAGGCAGCGGACTGACGAGAGGTATGCCCGGAAAAATACCCGTTGTGGAAAGAGACTTTATTTTCTCGGCAATATGCGAGGAAATGGGTACTCTGTTCGCTATGGGAATAGTGTGCATATATATACTGCTTTTCCTGAGGGGCATGATAATAGCCGTCAGGGCAAAAAAGAGATTTTACAGTATACTTTCCGCAGGCATAGTCATTATGTTCTCTTTCCAGACCTTCCTTATAATCGGCGGAGTTATAAAACTTATACCCTTGACGGGTGTAACACTTCCGTTTGTAAGCTACGGCGGAAGCTCGATATTAGTCAGCGTTGCCCTTATGGGTCTTTTGCAGTGGGCAAACGGTACGCCTGCCGAGAAGCGGGGCGGAGACAATGACTCGGAAGCGGAGAAAAATACAAATAACATTAAAGATAACAAACACACTAAAGAAAAGAAACCTGCATCGGCAGGACACATAAAGAGAAAGGCTAAACAGCTTATCGGGTGATAAAAATGCATAACGGTATGAAAACAAGCATGAAAAGGGTATTCTGGATACTGGTCGTTCTGTTTTTGCTTATCCTTGGGACGTTGGTAAAGCTTGAGGCTTTTGACAGACAGACCATAGCCTCCAACAGCTATAACGCAAGGCTTGGCTACGGAAACGAGGACTTCAAAAGAGGCTCGATATACGATACCAACGGCAATGTTATGGCGGAAAGCGTTGATTACGGCAACGGCTATGAGAGGGAATATCCCTACGGAAAATCGGCGGCGCATATAACCGGCTATACGGGAGCGGGTGCGGCAGGAATTGAAGCCGTAGAAAACTTTAACCTTATGGGCTTGGACAATGAGGTAAGCCAGAGGGTCAAAAACCTGTTTTCGGGCGGTGATTTGACGGGCGACGATGTATACCTGACAATAGATATGGACATACAGGAGCTGGCATACAGCCTGCTTGGAAAGAACAAGGGTGCGGCGGTTGTAATGGACCCCACAACGGGAAGTGTTATAGCAATGGCTTCCACACCTTCCTTTGACCCCAATACGGTCAGGGACGACTGGGCAGAGCTTGCCTCCAATGAGGACAGCCCCATGCTGAACAGGGCAACCCAGGGACTTTATCCGCCCGGCTCAACCTTCAAAATAGTAACGGCTCTGACATCGCTCAGAAATATAAACAATATAGAGGACTTCCGTTTCCAGTGTGAAGGAGAGACTGATATCGGAGACAAGACAATACATTGCTTCAATTCAAAGGCTCATGGTGTACTTTCCATAGATGATGCAATGGCATATTCCTGCAACTCGGCCTTTGCTACATTGGGAAATGAAGCCGGCGGAGGAAAGCTAAGGGAAACGGCTGATTCTTTGCACATGAATTCGGACATAAGCTTTGACCTGCCTCTTTCGCAGACTATTATGTCACTGACAAGAATGTCTAGCAAGAGCGAGCTGGCTGAAACATCCATAGGACAGGGCAAAACTCTCGTAACGCCCCTTTATATGGCAATGCTTGTTTCCTCGGTAGCCAATGACGGAGTTATGATGCAGCCCTACATGGTCGAAAAAATAACCGACGGAAACGGAAACACAAAGAAAACTACGGTTCCCCAGGTATATGATACCGTGATGACAGCTGAGGAGGCCGACAGACTGACACAGATGCTTGTGGAGGTCGTAAACAGAGGAACAGGTACAGCTGCAAAGCTTAGAGGCTATCAGGCGGCGGGCAAGACAGGTACGGCAGAAAATGCCCGAGAGTACGACCACAGCTGGTTTGTAGGCTTTGCACCTGCGGACAATCCCAAGGTAGCCGTAGCGGTAATACTGGAGAATGTCAGCGGTTCAGCAAGAGCAACGCCCATAGGCGGCAGACTTATGCAGGCGGTGCTTGATAAGCAGGACAGCGGAAAGATAAGCGGAAGCAACTATACATATACACCTCCCGCATCAAATGAGGATACTCACGGTGATGACATCAACAGTGACCAGAAGAACATTGATGATACGGTACTTCCCGAGGACGATTATGTAATCGGCAGCGATGTTATCGGAGCGAACGGGGAAGGTGGAGGAATGAATACGGAAAACGGCGGCCTTAACGGCGGGGACGGACAAAACGGCCAAAGCCCCGGCAGTGAAAGCCCTCCCGGTGACAGCAGCGGAAACGGTGAGGGAGGCACAGGCGAGACACAGGGCGGTCAAACAGGAAATGAAAACGGCGAAGGAAGCGGACAGACGTCCGCTTCCGGAAACTATAAAGATGAA
The DNA here is from genome assembly GCA_029098265.1 of Clostridia bacterium. GTDB lineage: Bacteria > Bacillota > Clostridia > Lachnospirales > Anaerotignaceae > Metalachnospira. The sequence continues at coordinate 31,673 of JAQXNZ010000050.1, forward strand.
GACGGACACTATCTGACGGTAGTGAATAAATGAATGGACAGGACTTTAAAAAGGTGTATGTCCATTTTTTGTTTATCGGCATCACGATGACGAGGCTTTAAATTGATTGTTATACACACTCCGAGTGCGTGACTTTAGGCTTTCCGAAGCATAGGCTTCTAATTTCCGTTTTTTCGCTGTCCCAGCGAGTGCACGCAGGGGAAGGAGACCATTCAGAGTTGCGAAGCCCATTGTCTCCTGTCCTCTGTTCGCTTGTCTTGCATTGTTCGCTACCGTTCGCAATTCTGCGCAGCTCACAGAAAGTCGCTCTCCCTGCATCTGCCACAGGCAGTGGTCGAGCTTGTTTCCCCCAACGTCCCCCAATCCCTTTTGGGCGACGCTTTAAACCCAAACCAACCTGACTTTTGGATAGCTAAATAACACTTATACATTCGCGAACTTCGCCCGCGGGACGGTTTTACAAACCATATCGCTATGTATTGCCTAGAAATATATGTTTAGACTTATGACTGCTGTGCACAACAGTAACCCGGACGTAGGTCGGGAATGTATTGCCGTGAACTGGCTAAATAAATTTTCGCCTTGTTTGGGTTTGGAGCGTGTCCAAGAAAAGAGAGGGGGATTGGGGAGAGGAAACTGCGGACTTCGCAATTTAAGCTGTTGCCTCTCCCCAAGGTATTAGCGCTCGCCAGAGCGCAAAGGACAATACATTGGAGTGTGTATAACAATCGACTTGAAGCCTAGGCTTCGGTAAACCTATAAATTAAAATTTAATACTATATGTTGAAATGCAATTAAAAAAGCGGTATACTATTTA
>JAQXNZ010000051.1 GCA_029098265.1 Clostridia bacterium
CAGCAGGCAGCTCAGCAGCTTTGCTCAGAGGTTGATGCAATATTTGTTCCCAATGACGCTGTTATCCAGAGTGCAATGCCTGTTGTTGCCGCAGCTGCAAGAGAAGCAAAGATTCCCGTATACGGCAGCTCAGCTGTAATGGTAGCCGAGGGTGCTTTCGCAACACTTGCCATCAGCGATACAGAAATCGGTGCAATCAGTGCAGATATGGCTATTGAAATACTTAACGGCAAGACTCCCGCTGAAATCCCTGCTGTTGAAGTAGAGGCAACTGAGGTTGTAATAAACAAAACAACAATGGCGGCTATCGGAGCGGCTGTTGAAGCAGCAGACGGTATAATATTTGTAGAGGACTGATAAAGAATTGAGCATAGCCCTATTAATGGGGCTATGTACTGTATATTGGAGGAAGGTTTTATGACGCTGTTTCTTGGTTCACTGCAGCTTGGACTGCTGTACGGCATACTCGCCATCGGCGTGTACATATCATTCAGAATATTAAATATACCCGACCTTACTACCGAGGGAAGCTTTACTTTCGGACTGGCGGCATCGGCTATGTGTGCTGTGAACGGTCACTATATGCTCGGAATAATAATGGCAATAGCGGCAGGAGCAGCGGCGGGTACCGTTACAGGTCTGCTTCAGACAAAATGCGGAATACACCCGGTGCTTTCGGGAATAATCACTTCCAGCGGACTTTATACAATAAATCTTGCGGTAATGAAAAATGCCGTAAACATTTCTCTCATAGGAAAAAACGAAATATTCTCAGCGGCTATGGCGGCTCTTCCGGAGCTCAGCAGAGACACTGTAAAGTGCATAATAACGCTGATATTTGCGGCAATCGTATGCATTATTATAGTAGTATTTTTCAAAACGCACCTGGGACTTTGCATAAGGGCAACGGGCGACAACGAGGCTATGGTATCTTCATCATCAATCAATGTTGATGCTACAAAAGTTATTTCACTGGCTGCTTCCAACGGCTGTGTAGCTCTTTCGGGCGGTATACTTGCCCAGTATCAGGGCTTTGCCGATATAAATTCAGGCTCCGGCATACTTGTTGTCGGTCTTGCGTCAGTCATAATCGGTGAGGTTGTTATGGGTAAACGCGGAGTTACGGTAGGTATCATTTCCGCTGTTGTAGGCTCCATAATCTACAGATATATACTGGCAGTTGCCACATCAACACATATATTCCCTGCAACGGCGCTTAAGCTTATATCCGCAGTAATTGTTGCTGTTGCACTGTCCATACCGATGATAAAGAAGAATATAGCAATATCAAAGACAAAGGGGGCGCACAAGCATGCTTAAAGTTGATAACGCAGTGAAAATATTTTCACAGGGAACACCCAATGAGCATAAGGCCCTCAACAGCCTGAGCATACATCTTGAAAAAGGCGAATTTGTCACCATAGTAGGCTCCAACGGAGCAGGCAAATCAACGCTTTTCAACGCAATATGCGGAAACTTCCTGCTAGACAGCGGAAGTATAGTGGTTGACGGAAAAGATATAACATTTATGAAGGAGTATAAAAGAGCCAGCTTCATAGGCCGTGTTTTCCAGGACCCCATGAAGGGAACAGCTCCCAATATGACAATAGAGGAAAACCTTGCACTGGCATATTCCAGAAGCCGCAGCGGCCCCTTCGGCATAGCCGTAAGAAAAAAGGACCATGACATGTTTGCCGAGGCGCTTTCGGAGTTCGGCATGGGACTTGAGGACAGAATGAAAACAAAGGTCGGTCTGCTCTCGGGCGGACAGAGACAGGTAGTTACGCTTCTGATGTGTACGCTTGTTACACCGAAGCTTCTGCTTCTGGATGAACATACGGCGGCTCTTGACCCTGCAACAGCCGAAAAGGTTATGGAGATAACGAACAAAATCGTATCAAGAAACAACATCACAACGATGATGATAACCCATAACATGAATTCAGCCCTTAAGACAGGTACAAGAACCATAATGATGGACTCGGGTGAAATAATACTTGATACATCGGGAGAGGAAAGGGCAAAGATGACCCTTGACGACCTGCTCCAGCTCTATTCACTCAAAAAGAAGGAAGCCTTTGCCAACGACAGAATGCTTCTTAACTGATGACAGCAATAAAAATCTCCTTATTATCAGAATGATGACAATAAGGAGATTTTTTGTTAACTATCCGATTCATTTTCCTTTAATTCCACGCCCAACTCGTCTGCCAATGTATCAACGGTAAACTCACGGTCAGGCTCAATACCCTTGCCGTGTATGGCTTCACCTGACGGCGTTTCCCATGTGAACATGGTGGCAATTAAATAATAATCATTTTTCAGAGGCATGGTATACTGTCCTATGCCCTTGCCGTAGGTGGTTTCGCCCAAAAGCACCACGTTGTCAAGGTTGTCCCTCAGGGCGCCTATGAGTATTTCCGCCGATGAAGCCGTATTTTTGTCCTGCAGTATTATTATTTTATCAAAGTCAAATACGGGTGCACTTTTGGATTTTATTGTATCCGACAGGAATGACATTTTTGCTTTTTCGTTGGCTATTACGGCTCCCTTTTCAAGGAACATGTCGGCTATCTTCTCAACTGCGGATACATATCCGCCGGGATTTCCCCTAAGGTCAAGTATAAGTGTATTGTATTCGGATATATCGGCGGCATTTTCCTTAACAAAGCCGTAGGATTCATCGGTGAAGTTGGTTATGCCCAGGTAGGCCGAATTATCCGTAAAGGGGAACCATTGACAGCTGTTTCCCTCCTCCTTCTCACTTTCTATTCTTGCCGTATATTCAACGGGGAGATATATGTGGGTATATCTGTCGCCGCTGTATTCATAAAGCTTTTCGGTAAAAATACTTATTACTGTATCGTCAAAGCTTTGTGATATATCACTGTCGGTCTGTTCCAGTTCCTCGTCTATCAGCTCCCGCAGGCTGTCCTCATAGACGTAGCCTCTTGTCATAACTGTCTTAAAGACAATATAATCGTAATTGCTGTATATTATATATCCCAATGCCGCCGCCGTGAGCGCCAGAAGAACAGAAAGTATTATAATGGCATATTTCTGCTTTCTGACAGTATTTTCTGGTGTGATTGGTGTATTTTTGTTTTCGCTGTTTTCCATGACATTCACCGCCTTAATATATGAATTAATGACAGTATATCATCTGAAACGACTTTTTGCATTAGAAATATGTGCTGTCGAAAGCTTATTATGCCAATGAATTTCTATTGCCAAAAGAACACTAAAAAAGCCGGTCTGAATGACCGGCAAAAATTATTTTTTATTTATTATATCCTCTATTACAGGCTTGGCTGTTTTGTATACCTCATTGAAGAAAAGCTCATAGCCCTCGGTGCTTATATGCTGTCCGTCCCATTGAAGCAGGGGCTTAAGTCCGCCGGGCTGACTGTTGAATACACTGTTCATGTCTATTAAGGGCAGACCGTATTTTCCGGCCTTTTCCTTTATCAGCTCGCAGTATTTTACAAGAACGGAGTTTTCTATAAATGGCATGTCCTCTTCCTCAATAACGGGGGTAGGGGTGATAAGTATCATTTTTGAACCTGACTGAAGGGAACGCTCGATTATTCTGTCATAATTGAACGAAAATTCCTCAAGACCAACATGGTACCATGCGCTGTAGGCGCCGTCATTGGAACCGAAAAGCATTATTATAAGGTCGGGATTGTAGCTTTTAAGCTCATCATCAATACGCTTGAGACCCGCTCTTGAGCTCTCTCCGTTGACGCCTCGGTTTTTAATGGCTATTGGTACGTCGGGGAAATCCTCTTTTACCTTTGCTCTGAACAGCGAAACATAGTCCTTGCCGTATTCTGCGCAGTAGCCGTAGGTTATGCTGTCTCCGAAGCATACTATGGTTATGCCGTCCATTTTCATTCCTCCCTCATATTGTCAAGCATGGAGAAAAATCCGGGGAAGGATATGTCTACACATTCTGAATTATTTATAACGGTTTCACCCTCTGCGCCCAGTGCCGCAACGGCAACACTCATAGCAACACGATGGTCATCATAGCTTTCGCATACGGTGCCCTTAAGGGGTCTGCCGCCTCTTATTATCATTCCGTCATCGGTCTCCGTTATGTCGGCACCCATTTTTCTAAGCTCCGAAGCCATAGTTTTTATACGGTCGGATTCCTTTACCTTAAGCTCCTGGGCGTCCGCAATGACTGTTTCGCCGTCGGCGTAGCAGGCCGCTGCGGAAATGACGGGTATCTCATCAATAAGCTTGGGTATTATATCGCCCTTTATGACAGTGCCGTGCAGTCTGCATGACTTTGTTTTTATATCGGCTACAGCCTCGCCGCATACCGTTCTTTCGTTAAGCAGCTCTATATCGGCACCCATTGCTCTGAAGGCTGTAATTATTCCTGTTCTTGTGGGGTTTATACCTACATTTTTTACAATTACTTCCGAATCGGCACATATAAGCGCCGCCGCAATGAAATAGGCCGCCGAGGAAATATCTCCGGGTACGGAAATATCCCTTGCGGTAAGCTCCTCAACGGGAGTAACTACTATTGTGTTTCCTTCTTTTTTAATATTGGCTCCGAGATAATTGAGCATAATCTCGGTATGGTCTCTGGTGGCTTCGGGTTCTGTTATTCTTGTTACACCATCGGCATACAGACCTGCAAGTATAATGGCGCTCTTTACCTGGGCGCTGGCAACGGGCAGTGTATAGTCAACGGCCTTAAGTTCTGCACCCTCAATAGTCAGGGGAGCCGTAAGCTTTTCGCCGTCGGAGGTTATTTTTCCGCCCATAAGTCCCAGTGGCATGGCTACACGTCCCATAGGTCTTTTTTGTATGGATTTGTCGCCTGTTATATGTGTTGTGAAGGGCTGTGCCGCAAGCAGACCGCTCATCAGGCGGAGAGTTGTTCCGCTGTTGCCCACATCAAGGGGCTCGGACGGTGCGGAAAGACCGTGAAGTCCCTTGCCGTGTACAGTTACGTTTGTTCCGTCAAGCTCTATATCCACACCGAGCTTTTTAAAACAGCTTATGGTTGACAGACAGTCCTCACCCGTAAGAAAGCCGCTGACATGGGTGTCGCCCTTGGCTATGGAGCCGAGCATCACCGAGCGGTGGGATATGGATTTGTCACCGGGCACTGTTACCTCGGCATGTACTCTTTTTGCAGACTTTATTGCTGCGTTCATATATATCATTCCTTTACGGTTACTTCATAGTTCATATCACGGAGAAGTTCAACGCTTCGCTGACGGTCCTCCTCGGAGTCAAAGGCGAAGGTAAGGGCGCCGCTGTTGTTTTCACGGCTGTTAACAATTCCCATGTTTTTAATGTTGATGCCGTTGCTGGAGAAAAGAACGGCGATAATGGCAATACTGCCGGGACGGTCAAGCACATCGACGTCTATCTCGTAGCGTTTTACAAAGGCCTTTGGCGTAGTTGTGTTGAAGGAATTCCTGTACTGCTGGGCATCATGGAAATAATCATATACATCCTCGTGCCTGTCGTTTACAATGGAGTCCTTTATGCCGCTTATTACGTCCGAAAGGGAGTCCAGAACGGATATTATATCTTCCTTGTTCTCAAACATTATGCTTTCCCACATATCGGCACTGGAGGACGCAATTCTTGTTATGTCCTTAAATCCGCCTGCCGCCAGAAGATGCATATATCCCTTGTCGGAGTCCAGCTTCTTTACGTTGTTAACGAGGGCGGCGGCAATAATATGGGGAACATGGCTGATTGAAGCCACGGCATAGTCATGCTCGTAGGGCGAGATGATAATGGGGATAGCTCCTATTTTTTCGGTCATTTCCTTAAATTCGGCAGTCTTTTCCTCAGGAACTGTTTCACCCGGAGTAATTATATAGTAGGCATTTTCAAACAGGTGCTCCTTGGATGCGTTGTATCTGAAACGCTCTGAGCCTGCCATAGGGTGTCCGCCGATATAGGTTATGGAATCTTCAATGGTCTTCATATCGTCATATATATGCGCCTTTGTACTGCCCACATCCGATATTACACAGTCCTTGCCGACTATGGGTGCCAGCTGTTTTGCGTAATCGAATATTTTATCAACGGGCGTGCATATAAACACTATATCACAGCCCCCGAATATATTCGAAACTCCCAAAGAGTACTCGTCAATGATACCCTCGGCCTTGGCTGTTATAAGAACATCCTCGCTTCTGTTGGCGGCAACAATGGTTTCGGCACCGTAGCGGTTTCTAAGGGCCTTGCAGAGAGAGCCTCCTATTAGACCCAGTCCGACAACGCCGACTTTTTTATACATCAGAATTTCCTCCCAGCAAGCTCAATGAAAGGACGAAGCTCATCTGTAAGAGCTTTGAAATCCTCAGCGTTAAGGCTCTGCGCTCCGTCGGAAAGAGCCTTTTCGGGGCAGGGATGTACCTCTATCATAAGTCCGTCTGCGCCTACTGCTACAGCGGCTTTGCTGAGAGGTGAGATGTATGCCCTTACGCCTGATGCATGGCTGGGGTCAACTATTATGGGAAGATGAGTTTTTGACCTGAGTACGGGTACAGCGCTTATATCAAGGGTATTTCTTGTGCTGGTTTCAAAGGTTCTGATACCTCTTTCGCAGAGGATAACGTCCTCATTGCCCTCGCTCATAATGTACTCTGCGGCGTTAAGCCACTCATCAATGGTAGCCGCAAGACCTCTCTTAAGCATAACGGGTTTGTTTATTCTTCCTGCTTCCTTAAGAAGCTCAAAGTTCTGCATGTTTCTTGCACCTATCTGGATAATGTCCACATAGTTTACAGCGGCCTCAAGGGCATGCTCGCTTGTAACCTCTGTGATTATCTTAAGGCCTGTTGCCTCTCTTGCCTCTGCCATGTACTTAAGGCCTTCCACCTCAAGACCCTGGAAAGAGTAGGGTGATGTACGGGGTTTGTATGCGCCGCCTCTGAGTATCTGTGCTCCGCCTGCCTTTGCGGCTTCTGCCGTAGCGATAAGCTGGTCATGGCTTTCAACGGCACAGGGGCCTGCCATAATAACAAAGTTGTCTCCGCCTATTTTTACGCCGTCAACATCAATGACAGTGGGTTCTGTTTTGAATTTTTTGTTGGCAAGTTTGTATGTCTCGCTGACCTGGATTATGCGGTCAACATCGGGAAGAAGCTCGGGATTTTTTTCAAGAAGCTTTCTCTTATCACCTACAACGCCGATAAGGGTTGTATTTTCACCCCTTGAAAGGTGGGCTGTAAGGCCGAGACCCTCAATGGTCTTTATTACATTACCGAGATTGTCCTCGGAAAATTTCGGTTTCATTACTATAATCATTTGGTTTTCCTCCGTTTCAGCATATATCTTTTTTTACTGTCCGTGTACAGGGGCAGACAGAGTCTGCGCATGTACACGGACGGTACCTTTACATGCTTATAATCATATAACAACAGCAGGATAAAATCAATAATAATTTTTGAATGCAAAGTGCTAAAGTGGGAAAAATGTCAGCATAAATTTTTTTCGGCAAGTCATTAAAGCGGCAGGTCATAAATACTATTAATTTAGAACGGAGGATGAGACATGCTTAAAAGAAACGTGACGGATTGTTTCGGTCCGAGGATAAGGGAACTGCTGACGACCTATGACTGGCAGGACATCAGCGAAATAAGGCTTAGAACAGGCAGACCGCTGATATTAAGAAGCGGAGCAAAGGAATATTTTGTCGGAAGCGGCGGACTGCCCACAGGCGGCATACAAAATGCCTATAGGGCGTCGCAAAGCGATTTAAAAGAAACGGTAAATATGATAAGCAACTATTCACTTTACGCCGTTCAGGAACAGCTGAAATTCGGCTACATAACCGTGGAGGGCGGACACAGGGCGGCTCTTGGCGGCAGTACCGTATGCGAAAACGGAAAAATAACCTGCATTAAAAATATAAGCTCCGTATCCATGCGTGTGGCCTGTGAAAGAAAGGGCTGCGCCGCTGAGGCCGTAAAATATGTCATCGGTGAGCCGATAAAGAATACGCTTATCGTATCGCCTGTCTGCGGAGGAAAAACCACCATGCTTCGGGACATGTTAAGGATACTCAGTGACGGCGGACTTACTGTAGGCATATCCGACGAGAGAGGTGAGATAGCCGCCTGCTATGAGGGGATGCCGCAGTTAGACGTGGGGGAAAGGACGGATGTACTGGACTGCTGTCCCAAGGCAGAGGGCATGTCGATGCTTGTAAGAAATATGTCTCCAGACATAGCGGCGGCGGACGAGATAGGCTCAAAGGAGGACATACGGGCCATGAGAGAAGCGGCCCTTTCGGGTACGGCGGTAATATGTACAGCCCACGGTACGGGCTTTGACGATATTATAAAAAGACTGCCCGAAGTGGCGGATTTTTTTGACGTTTTCATAATTCTCGAGGGAAGAAATTCACCGGGGAAAATAAAGAAGATTTTAAACAGCAGGGGGGAAGCGCTGTGCTTATAAAAATGATAGGTTCTGCCATTGTTCTCTTTTCCTGCACGGCGGCAGGCATATATATGGCTTCAAAGGACAAGTACAGGGCCGAGGAACTTATGGAGATGAAAAGGGGACTGTGTATGCTCAAAAGCGAGATATGCCATAACTCCAGACCGCTGTATGAAGCCATGATAGATATAAGCCAAATGCTGGAGGATACGGTTTCCGAAATATTCGAGGACAGCGGCAGAATGCTGAAGGCGAGAAAAGCTGCGTCAGCCTCGGAGGCGTGGGAAAAGACCCTTAAGGAAAGCAGGGGAAGGACTTTTTTCAAAAAGGAGGATATAGATGCCTTCATATCCTTCGGACAGGCTTTGGGCGGCATTGACAGGGATGGGCAGACGGCAAATATAGATATTGCTCTGGAATACATAGACAGAAAATCGGATGAGCTGATAAAAAAATACGCCAAGGACGGCAGGCTTTTCAGAAGCATGGGTGTCATGGGCGGAATACTTATAGTTGTCGTACTGTTTTGACGGCGGAGGTGTAAAGAATGGATATTAATATAGTTTTCAGAATAGCGGCGGTAGGCATACTGGTGGCGGTGCTAAATCAGGTGCTTGCAAGAGCAGGCAGGGACGACCAGGCAATGCTGACCACACTGGCGGGACTGATAGTTGTGCTGTACTGGATAATTGAATACATAAGCGAGCTGTTCAACACAATACAGACGCTTTTCCGTTTTTGAGGTGATGTGCTGTGGAGCTCATTGTAAAGATTGCGGCGGCGGGACTGACGGGCACGCTTCTTGCCGTAACCGTAAAGGAGTATAAAAAGGAATTCGCACTGCTTATAGGTATGGGAACGGGAACTGTGATTATATGGCTGCTGCTGGACAGTCTGACAAGGATAAAGGAACTGCTGGCGGCGATGGTTACGGAAGCGGGCATAAACGGTGAATATATTTCAATTTTGATAAAAGTCATCGTTATTGCCTATATATGCGAATTTGCGGTGCAGTTCTGTGCCGATGCCGGTGAAAAGGCCATCGGGGCAAAAATAGAATTGGCAGGACGGGTGCTGATACTCGCTGCTTCACTGCCCATATTGGAAAACCTGTTGAGACTCATAGTAAATCTTGCTGTATGAGGGTGATGCTTATGATAAAGAGGACAGCCGCCGTTATAACGGTGATATTATCGCTGGCTGTACCGTTTGGAGTATATGCGGCGGAAAAGGGCGGCTCTGAAACAACAATAGAGGATGTTGCTGATATGTTCGGACTGTCCGAGGCTGACAGCGGACTGGAGTCAATAGCCGATGAATACGGTCTGGAGGATTTCAGTCTGAGGGAAACAGCGCTGGATATAGTCAGCGGCAATTATGATTTCAGTGTGAAAAACATAGTTGGAACCATATTTAAGGCCGCACTGGGACAGGCGGGCGGCGTACTTCACACGATGAAAAGAATAATGGTGCTGGTGCTTCTGGCGGCGGTAACGGAAATGCTGTCGTCATCATTTTCATCGGGAGGAGTGAGCAAGCTCGGCCAGTATGTGTGCTCGGCTGTGCTTGTTATGACTGTCATGCAGTCCTTTTACTATGCGGCGGAGACTGTGACCGATGCCGTACAGAATATTTCCGATGCGTCAAAAACACTTCAGCCCGTATATATGCTCATTATGACGGCGAGCGGACGGGCGGCAAAAATGTCTGCGGCTGTTCCTGTGCTGTATGCTTCGGCTTCGGTGCTGAATTTCATTGTGGGGCGGCTGGTTGTACCGGGAATACTTTTTGCGGCACTTATTACATTTATAAACTGTATGTCCGAAAGGGACATGCTTATGGAACTGGCTGACCTCATGGGCTTTATATGCAAATGGAGTGTAAAGCTGTGTGCAGGTGCCTTTGTGTTTGTCATGTCCCTAATAAAAATCGGCGTGCCCGATGTGGCGGTCATAGCGGGCAAGTCCATAAAGACTGCGGCAGAGGCGGTGCCCGTTGTGGGAAGCCTTATGTCATCGGCGGCGGAGACTGCGGCGGCTGTGACGGGAGCAATGGGAAACTCCGTAACAGCGGCGCTGATGATATTCATTGTGCTTGTAAGCATAATGCCTGTCATAAGGCTGGCGCTTATAATGCTTGTCTATAAGCTGACGGCGGCGCTGACAGAGCCTGTTGCGCCCAAAAGGATAGTGAAATGCATATCCAAGGCGGCGGACTATACGGCGGTGCTGACGGGTGTGGTGTTTACGGCGGAAATAATGTTTATAACGGTGACGGCACTTATGCTGTCAGTATGAACAGATGAAAGGATTTGACGGTATGTTTACGGCTTTGGACGCATATATAAAAAATATAGCCTTGCTTATGCTTCTGGCAATTTTTGCAGAGATGCTTCTGCCCGATGCTAAAATAAAAAAGTATGTTTCCGTTATAGTCGGGATAATGCTTATATTTACCGTAACGGGCAGGCTTGAAAGGCTGGCGGACTCCATAGAAAACGAGGACATATCACTGCCTGCCTTTGAAGAAAAGCAGGCGGAGAAAACAGAAAACGTCAGGGACAGACTGACGGATATATTATATGAAGAAATGAACGAAGTGGAGAATGAAAACGAAATTAACGGTGGACTTGACATTCATGTGGAGAGAGTAAAAGCTTTTGAAGAAAATACAAGGGGTGAAGTGGCACAATGACACTTAAAGATGCATTTAAGGACAGGAAGGGCAGGCTGACGGGCGATATACTTGCCGCCGTGGTATTCGGAGCAGTACTTATACTTGCCGGTGATATGCTTTTTGATAAGGGGCAGAAGCAGGAAACCGAAAATACGGCAGAGGCCGCAGAGCCTGCGGACTATGTATCCGAACTTGAAGAAAAGACCGAGAAACTGCTGTCTCAGGTGGAGGGTGCGGGCAATGTGGACGTTATGATAACCCTTAAGTCAGGCGCTGAGACCGTATATGCCGAGGAAAACAAGAAAAGCACGTCCGAGACCGAGGAAAACGCCTCACAGGGCGACAGCAGAGGAATATTATCCGAAACGGAGGAAAGCACCGTCATGACCATAAGCAACGGGGACGGAAGCACTTCTCCGGTAATAATAAAGGAGATGACGGCGGATATTTCCGGAATAGTAATCGTTGCGGAGGGTGGTGACAGCATAATAGTCAAGGATTCGCTCATACGGGCGGCGCAGGCGCTTTTTGATGTGCCTGCCAATAAGGTGGAAGTATTCAAAATGAAATAATATGGGAGGGCTTTACATATGTTTGCAGTTAAAAGAAATCAGGTGGTCGTTACGGCATTGGCGGTAATGATTGCCGTTGCGGGCTATCTTAACTTTACCGAAAGCAAATCGTCAGGCGATATTGAAAAGGTTGATTTGAACGACCCAACCAGCTATGAGGCGCTTCTCAATGACGACGGCTCCATATCTACCGTTGCCGATGACAGCGACGGTCTGGAATTTGCTTTGGGCGGCGGAACAGAGGAGACGGGCAGTCAGGTGTATGATGATACGGGCGCCGCAATATATGTCAGCACCACCGCCGACACATATTTCGTGCAGGCCAAGCTGGAAAGGGAACAGGCCAGAGCCAGCCAGAAGGATATGCTGACTGAAATGATAAACAATAATAATGTAGACGAAGCAAAAAAACAGGAGTGTGCCGACAACCTTCTTGAGATACAGCAGAGAATAGAAAAGGAGACTGCCGCCGAGGCAATGATTGAGTCCAAAGGCTTTGACGAGGTATATGTAAGAATAGACGACGATACCGTTGATGTAGTTGTCAATAAAAGTGAGCTGACAGATTCGGAACTTGCCCAAATAATGGACATAGTAACAAGAAAAACGGGCATGAAGGAAAGTCAGGTAAGAATAAGCCCGCTGAAAAGCAGTACGACAAATAAAAAAGATAAATAAAGGCATTGAGCAAATGCGGAGCAAAAAATATTTATGCTCCGCATTTTTTAGAAATCTCAGCCGATTATCTTTTTGATTTCCTCAGACCAAATACTTATGAGCTTTTCAAGAGAAAAAGCGGCATTGGCGGGACTTGTGGAGGGCAGCTTAACTGCTTCGGTATGAGTATCGGGATAGCAGTATTTCATATAAAGTTTATGGGAGGCTGCACCGTTGCAGAACACTGCCTTTATGTCTGCGGCATTGAGCACCATATTTATATCGGTTGGTACCACATTTTTAATACTGCTGTCGCTGGAGCCTATTATGTCGCAGCTGTTGATGGTATCCCAAAGGGCAATGCGGTTTGAGAGAACAAATTCTGTCTTTTCCTCTATGGTAGAGGGTGTAGGGCAGCCGTATACGGCACTGATGACCTTCCAGAAGCGGTTCTGCGGGTGACCGTAGAAAAAGTTTGCTTCCCTGGACTTGACGGAGGGGAAGGAGCCCAGTATAAGTATCTGAGAATTGCTGTCGTATAAGGGGCCGAAGGTGCGCTTTAGATGCTGATATCTTGAATCCATATAATTTCCTGCTTTCTTAAAAAAATATTGATTTTTGGCTTTGGATATGGTATTATAATTGACGCTTGCTAAAGTGGCTCAGTTGGTAGAGCAGCTGATTCGTAATCAGCAGGTCGTGGGTTCGAGTCCCATCTTTAGCTTAGACCTTATCGTTTCGATAGGGTCTTTTTTATTTGTGAAAAACGCTGTATTTATCTAATTTTTAAGCCTTAAATGACATTACTTACATAAAATGATAATACTTTTTTTACACTTTGTATATGTACTTTTCACACTAATTTATCTATAATACATATTGAACAATAAAATTGAATTAAAAAATTTGTTTTTATGTAAGATATTAATATAAAATCGGATATATTCGATTTTATTTCAATAATCTACAAAAATATTTTTTTTATCTCTGAAAAAAGGAAATTTCGCACAAACGGTGAACTTTATTATTATAAACAGTTTTTTTATGACAATAGCGCTAAGAGGCGGTATAAATAAAGGAGGAATGGTTTTATGAAAAGCTACACATCTAAAGAAATCAGAAATGTCGTTATGCTGGGTCACAGTGGTTCCGGTAAGACAACAATAACGGAATCGTGCCTTTTTAAATCAGGTGCAACAAAGAGATTTGGCAAAGTTGACGAGGGCAACACCGTCAGCGACTATGACCCGGAGGAAATCAAACGCCATGTTTCTATAAATACATCAATTCTTCCCGTTGAGTGGAAAGGAACAAAAATAAACTTCATTGATACTCCCGGTTATTTCGATTTCGCAGGCGAGGTTATGCTTTCAACAAAGGTTGCAGACGCAGCGGTTATCGTTGTATCAGGAAAAGCGGGTGTTGAAGTCGGCACAGAAAAGGCTTGGGAATATGTTGAGAAATTTGAAACGCCCAGAATGTTCTTTATGAACTTCATGGACGATGAACATGCCGACTATGAGAGAGTTCTCGGAGAGCTTCGTGAGCATTTCGGAAAAACAGTTGCTCCCGTTCAGATACCCTTCTATGAGGGTGAGAAAATCCGTGGTTTCATCGACGTTATAACAAGAGAGCCTAAATATCTTGATGCTTCAAGAACAGGCTTCGAGCCCGGACCCTTCCCCGAGGATATGAGAGACGAGGTTGAAAGTCTCAGACAGATGATTATCGAAGTAGCCGCAGAAAGTGTTGATGAACTGCTTGAAAAATATTTTGCCGACGAAGAGCTTACAATTGAGGAAATATATGAAGGCCTCAATGTCGGTGTAAAGGAGAGAAAGATTGCTCCTCTTTTCACAGGCGCCGCAAATTACGGTCTCGGTATCATGATTCTTATGAATTCAATTAAAAACTTCCTTCCTCCTTCAGTAGAGTGCAAGCCTGAGTTTGAGTGTACAGACCTCAAGACAGGCGAGACTGTTATCAGAAAGAATGATGAGAGCGACCATTTCGCGGCATATGTATTCAAAACAATTTCAGACCCGTATATCGGACGTCTTAATATATTCCGTGTTCTTTCCGGTAAGCTTACAAAGGATAAGCTCATATACAACCCTGAAAGGGATACAGAGGAAAAGATTGCCCATATCTATGTAATAAGAGGTAAAGAGCAGATAGAGGTAGACGAGCTTGATGCCGGCGATATCGGCGCCCTTGCAAAGCTCCAGAACACGGCTACACAGGATACGCTCTGCTCAAGCGTTAACCCTGTACAGGTAAGCAAGATTGAGCTTCCCGCTTCCGTATATTCACGCGCTATCGTTCCCAAGACAAAGGGCGATGACGATAAGGTTGCGGCTGCCCTTGTTAAACTCAGAGAAGAAGACCCTACTATCAAGGTAGAGGTAAACAAGGAAACAAAGCAGACACTTCTTTACGGTGTAGGCGACCAGCAGCTTGATGTACTTATGAGCAAGCTGAAAACAAAATATAAGACAGATGCCGAGCTTATTGACGTTATAATCCCCTACAGAGAGACTATAAAGTCTAAAGTTAAGGTTCAGGGTAAATATAAGAAACAGTCAGGCGGACACGGTCAGTTCGGTGACGTATGGATGGAATTCGAGCCCTCAGGCGATATGAGCAAGCCTTATGTATTTGAAGAAAAGATATTCGGCGGCTCCGTACCCAAACAGTACTTCCCTGCAGTTGAAAAGGGACTTCAGGAGTGCGTAAACACAGGCGTACTTGCAGGCTATCCTGTAGTAGGTCTTAAGGCAACCCTTGTTGACGGTTCATATCACCCTGTAGACTCATCGGAAATGGCATTCAAGATGGCTACATCACTTGCTTTCAAAGACGGATGCTCAAAGGCTAAACCTACTATCCTTGAACCCATTGCACACATGGAAGTAGTTGTTCCCGAAAGATACATGGGAGATATCATGGGCGATATCAATAAGCGCCGCGGCAGAATACTCAGCATGGATTCAATTGACGGCGGAAAGAAATGCATCGTTGCGGAAGTACCTCTTTCAGAGATATCCAAGTACAGCATTGACCTCCGTTCAATGACACAGGGCAGAGGCAGCTTCTCCTTCTACTTCGAGCGCTATGAGGAGGCTCCCGGAGATGTTCAGCAGAAGGTTATTGCTGACAGAGCAAAATAAATATAAATTCAAATAAATTTATATACAGTCGGCTGTGCGTATGCACAGCCGATATTTTTGCACAAAAAAGTACCGAGCCGAAAACCTCGGTACTCAGTACTGAAAAGCTTTGCTTTCTCCGTTTGGGGAGAGCGGAGAAATTATTTATGGATACTGCAAAACTTTATTTTATATGATAAGGGATATGAATTTTGCTGCTGCAGCGGCCGCTATACATATCAGGAGTGCTCCGTACACATATCCGGCAAGGCGGTTTGTCAAATCATATTCAGGTATATTGTTTTTCATAGTTACACTCCCTTTCTGCGGCTGCATACTGTTATTTTTCAGTTATGTCTTTTACGTCAAATACAGCTTCGTTGCTGAAATCATGCTCTTTGTGATTTTTTCTTTTATCTTTTTTGCTGATACCGTTTAATAAATAGCTGACATCGAATGTAGTTGAATTTGTAAAGTGTCTCATTGTGAATGCCCCCTCTGACCATTGGTTCTACCAATCCTTGTCTTGACTAAATGGTACTACCAATACGCTTATTTGTCAATAGCTTTTTTTAAATTTTTTAAAAATTTTTTCGTAAAAGGGCAAAATAAAAAAAGTCCGGCTTAAAACAACGGACTTTACTGCTTTCGTAGGTCAACAGTATAAACAAAAAACATCATAGCTATGCTGTAAGGCTTTTTCTCAATACTGTTATCGGCAATCATAATGAAATGGGAGAACGAGTCCCAAACAGCGTTCTCCCGAAAATTCTAAGACCTCCAAAGGGTCATTTTCATAAAAATTCGGTCGAAACTTCATGGTCTCCTCTCACGCCGGAACACGGCTTCCCATCGCTGTTTGTTTCCGCAGAGCCCAAGGCGCTCCCCTTTTGCCCTCCTGACTTAAGCAGGCATATATAAATATTGTCGGAAAACTCATTGATATTATTTGTTTACTTTAAGTTCCTTCATCATTGCTTTTACATCGCTGCATTTCATAAAGCCGCTCATTATGCAGGCACCTTTCGCACCGGCATCAATTACCTCGGCTATATTTCTTTCGCTTATGCCGCCAATGGCATAGACGGGTATTGAAACACTTTTACACACATTCCGTAAAAAATCCAGACCTCTGGGGGCCACGCCTTTTTTGCAGTCCGTGGCAAAAACATGTCCTGCTGTAATATATGTACATCCGAGACTTTCGGCTTCTTTTGCTTCATCGACAGAATGGCAGGACGCACCGACGATTTTAAAATTCTTTTTCTTATTCTCGTCCATGCTTCTTAACACATGCATGGGAAGATGTATTGCCTCTGCTTTCAGTTGAATGGATGTCTCAATAAAGCTGTGGAGTATGCAGGTCACATCGTATTTACTGCATATACCGATAGCTTGGGCGGCAAGAGCCCTGTATTTGGCTTCCTCCATGTCTTTTTCTCTGAGGATTATTCCCTTTGGGCGGCAGGACGCAATTTTTTCTATTCTTTCAAGAAAATCATCTTCGCAGAGAGCACGGTTTGTTACGCATATAATATCAGACATAAAGATAATCATTCAGTACAGGCTGCAGACCTTCTGCCGACATGTCCTCATACATTTTGTTGAAGCTCCTGCTGTCGTTTATCTCGAACTGCTCATCGCCCTCCGTACCGTCTGCCTCCTTTCCGGTGTACTTGCTTTCGTGGTCACCGATACCTGTCGAAACGCCTGCCGATACTTTTGTGGCTGCTATTTTGGCAATGCCGTCTCGGAACGATGCGCTTTCCCTTGAGGACACCGTTATACCTACATAGGGCAGGAAAATACGGTATGCGCATATAATCTGACAAAGCTGTTTTTCGCCTACGTCCAGAGGATTTATCTTTTCGTTATTTATGATAGGCCTCAGTCTGGGGCAGGACAGTGACATTTCGGCATGGGGATATTTTCTCTGGAGATAATATACATGCAGTGCACTTGCCAATGCGTCCTTTCTGAAATCCGAAAGACCGAGAAGGGCGGAAAATGCTACGCCTCTCATACCGCCTCTGAGCGCTCTCTCCTGGGCGTCGAAACGGTAGGGCCATACACGCTTATGTCCCATAAGGTGCAGAGTTTCATACTTGTCTGTATCGTAGGTTTCCTGGAATACGGTAACATAGTCTGCGCCGCATTCGTGCAGATAACGGTATTCGTCAGTGTTTACGGGATATATTTCAAGACCTACCATACGGAAGTATTTTCTTGCCAGCTTGCATGCCTCGCCGATATATTCAACATTGCTCATGGAACGGCTTTCGCCCGTAAGAATAAGTATTTCCTCCATGCCGCTGTCGGCGATGACCTTCATTTCCTTTTCTATCTGTTCCATACTGAGCTTCATTCTGTTTATATGGTTGTAGCAGTTGAAGCCGCAGTATACGCAGTAGTTCTCACAGTAGTTGGCTATGTATAACGGTGTGAAAAGATATACAGTGTTGCCGAAGTGCTTGCTTGTTTCCATTCTTGCTCTCTGGGCCATCATTTCAAGGAAAGGCTCGGCGGCGGGGGAGAGCAGTGCTTTAAAATCCTCTATTGAGCATGTCTCATGTTCCAAAGCCGCTATAACGTCCTTGGCTGTATACTTTGAATAGTCGAAGCTGTTCATCTGATCCATAACGGTTTTGCATACGTCGGACTCTATTATTTCCATGCCGGGCATATACTCCATGTGGTTCTTTCTGACAGCCGGATTTGTTTCAAGCTCATGCTTTTTGGCAAGGGCCGCCGGAGAAAGATATTCGGAGTCTACAAAAAACTGATTTTCCATTTCTATCACCCCTTAGTCATGCAAAAAGCCTGTCAGAGGGTCGGAAGCGGAAGCGCCTCTTACAAGTACACGGCCTATACCCGAAAGATATGCCTTTCTGCCTGCTTCAATGGCCTGACGGAATGCCGATGCCATAAGAGGAAGATTGCCTGCTGTTGCAAGGGCAGTGTTTGCCATAATAGCCGCAGCACCCATTTCCATTGCTTCGCATGCCTGCGATGGTCTGCCGATACCTGCATCTACGATAATGGGCAGGTCAATTTCATCTATAAGTATCTGTATAAATTCCTTTGTAGCCAGACCTTTGTTGGAGCCTATGGGTGAGGCAAGGGGCATAACTGCCGCCGCACCTGCGTTTACAAGGTCACGGGCAACGTTAAGGTCGGGATACATATAGGGCATTACTACAAAGCCTTCCTTGGCAAGTATTTCTGTGGCCTTTATTGTCTCATAGTTGTCGGGAAGAAGATATTTGCTGTCTCTCATTATCTCTATCTTGACAAAATCACCACAGCCCAGCTCCCTTGCAAGACGGGCAATACGAACGGCCTCCTCGGCATTTCTTGCACCCGATGTGTTGGGGAGAAGTGTAACTCCCTTGGGTATGTAGTCCAGTATGCTTTCGTTGTCCTTGGTGTTTGCACGGCGGACAGCGAGGGTAATAATTTCAGCGCCTGCGTCTCTAACGGCAGACTCTATAAGCTTAAGTGAATATTTTCCGGAGCCGAGTATAAATCTTGAGTTAAACTCGTGGCCTCCGATTATGAGTTTGTCATCATTGTTGTTCATAAAATGCCTTCTTTCTTTTTATGGTTCCTGATTTCCGGAAAGGAGCCTTATGACCATCAGAGCCTCATGGGCGGCACAAATCATTACACGGGGAGCAACAAGGCTTATATTATTAGCCACATCGCTTACACCGTCTCCGCACAGATAAAAATTCTTTGTTATCCTTTTTGTGCTTATGGTGTTTGCGGAGTCCAATCCTGCCATACCGGAAGCTGCAACGAGATATTTTGTATTCAGTTTTTCCAATACGCCGTTTACAAGCATTGCTTTGGCTTCGGCATTGTCAAAGGCCTCACATATTACATCCGCCTCTGACAGCAGCTCTTCAAAGTTGTCATCGGTTATTTTGACTGTATGGGTCTTAAGCTCAACATAGGGGGCAATCTCTTTCAGGTTTTCTGCAAGAGCTTCTGTTTTATACATGCCTATCTGTGACGCCTTGTACTGCTGACGGTGAAGATTGGTGATGGCCACTCTGTCATAGTCAATCAGTATCAGCTTTCCTATGCCTGCTCTGGACAGGGCAATTGATATGTTGGAGCCCAGTCCGCCAAGACCGCATACAGCAACGGTGCTGTTTTCAAGCTTTTCCTGAAGGTCCTTTCCCTGGCGCTTTATGAGCGCTTGCTGCATTTCTTCTTTCGAGGGAATTCCCATATCAGCCGCCTCCTACAAAGCTTACTACTTCAACCGTATCCTCATCGTTTAAAACAGTTTTGCCATACTCGGCCTTCGGTACAATCTCGCCGTTGCGCTCAACTGCTATACGTTTGGGGTCATAGGACGTAGTCTCAAGATATTCTGCCAGTGTCTTTCCTGCGATATCATATTCTGTCCCGTTGATTTTAACCATGTTTTCACCTCCTCAGCAACTAAAAAAGGAACCGCCTTGATTTGGCAGTTCCTATGCTTTCTTTGATTCCAGGCATTCCTACGTTGGCATTATCCAAATCAGGTTAAATGGGTCGAAGGTCATACCTTCCTCTCAGCCTGTAACACAAGCCCCCCCGCTGTTTTATTAAGTTGCAAGTATTATTATATAACCGGTTTCGTCAAAATACAAGGTTTTTGTAAATTAAAATGCCGGCTGTCAGCCGGCATTTAAGCTTTGTGCCTTTCTGTTGGGGATAGCAGAAAGAATTATTCATAGATTTATAACTTTACATAAGTAAGTATTATCTGATATTGCACCAAATATTATTTGTTCATCATATCTTTAACATCGAACATTGCTTCGTTGGAGAAGCTGTGGTCTTTATGATGATGTTTTGTTTCTCTCTTATTATCACCGTTAAATAAGTAGTTAACGTCAAAAGTTGTTGAATTTGTAAAATGTCTCATATGGATACCGCCTTTCATAAAATCGAATTAAAAAACTACAGTTAACACGATTAAATTATTTGCCCATCATATCCTTAATATCGAACATTGCCTCGTTTGAGAAGCTATGCTCTTTGTGGTTTTGTCTTTTTTCTCTCTTGTTGGCGCCATTGAATAAGCAGTCGACGTCGAATGTGTTTGATTTAGTAAAATGTCTCATATAAATGCCGCCTTTCTATATTATTTATTGGTTCTACCAATTCTTATCTTGAATATATGGTACTACCAATCTATATATTTGTCAATACTTTTTTAGAAGTTTTTTTAAAATTTTTTCGACAGTTAAAAATAGGCATATAAGTATGGAAACAGGGCAGGGAAAGCGGCTCTAAACACAAAAAGGCACGGAAATCAGTTCCGTGCCTTAGCAAGAATTATATTTAATTATTCATCCCAGTTGTGGTATACATTCTTAACGTCATCGTCATCATCAAGCATATCCAGAAGCTTGTTCATCTTTTTGATATCTTCATCGCTGTTAAGAACTGTGTATGTCTGAGGAACCATTGTAACCTCTGCACTTGCCATAGGGATTCCGGCAGCCTCAAGAGCCTCTCTTACGGCCTCGAAATCATCGGGAGCAGTTGTTATCTCATAGCTGTCCTCCTCAACACCAAAGTCCTCGGCACCTGCTTCAACAGCTGTCATCATAAGCTCGTCCTCGTCCATATCGACTTCTTCCTTATCGATAACTATAAGACCCTTTTCATCAAACATGAAAGATACACAGCCGCTTGTTCCCATATTTCCGCCGCCCTTTGTGAAAGCGTTTCTTACGTTTGCCGCAGCTCTGTTTCTGTTGTCTGTAAGAACCTCAACAATAATTGCAACGCCGTTGGGGCCGTATCCTTCGTAGGTGATTGATTCATAAGTAACGCCGTCGCCTGCGCCTGCAGCTTTTTTGATGCTTCTGTCGATAGTATCATTGGGCATGTTGTTGGCCTTTGCCTTGGCGATAACCTCACGAAGCTTACCGTTGTTATTGGGATCGGGACCGCCTGCTTTTACTGCAACAGCGATTTCACGGCCTATCATAGTGAATATTTTTCCCTTAGCCGCATCGTTTTTCTCTTTTTTATGCTTAATATTAGCAAACTTTGAATGTCCGGACATTAAAGTTACCCCCTAAAAATTTTAAATTACAAAATATTTTAGCATTTTTTTTGCGGCAGTTCAAGAAAAATTTATCTGCATATATCATAAATTGTTGATAAACTCGGCATATATCCTGAATGCTTCCTTTATTTTTTCCACACTGCAGTGCTCGTCTCTCATGTGTGCCAGCTTATATTCACCGGGGCCGAAGCCTATTGTCGGCACACCCATAGCAACGGGCGTAATGGCATTTGTGCCGAAATCCCAAAAATCAAACTCTGTGGGATAGCTTCCGCGGACGGTTTTGCAGGCCTCCTTTAAAGCCTCAGTTATGGGTGCATCCTCGGCTGTTATCCAGGGGTCATGCATGGGCTCATAGTCCAGCTTTCCGCCGTTCCATGAGGTGTGATGCAGTGCGCCCACCTCCCAGTAGGCATCCTTGCCTGCAACCAGCCCGTCCATTTCCGTTTTCACTTTGTCAAGGGTCTCTCCGAGAACAAGACGGCGGTCAAGATATATCTCGCATCTGCTGGGTACGGCGTTGAGCGAAGCACTGACACAGCTGATGTCGGAAAGCACTATTGTTCCGTGTACGGCACCCTCGGCGGAGAGCTTTTCATTCAGCTTTTCGACCCTCTCTATTATTTCAGCCATTTCGTATACGGCATTTTTACCCTTTTCGGGAGCGGAGCCATGGGCCGATATTCCGTTTGTTATTATTCTTATCTGGGCCTTGCCCTTATGACCGAGGGTTATTATATTATCGCAGGGCTCGCAGATTACACAGAAGTCGGGCTTCAGGTCAAATTCCTTATAAAGGTGTTTGAGGTTAACGCCGTCGCAGTATTCCTCGCAAACGGTGCCCGTTACATAGACGGTTTTATCCTTTATGTAGCCCATGTCTCTGGCGTATGCCGCCGCATATACGGAGGCACAGAGGGCTGACTTCATATCTACCGAGCCCCGTCCCCATATACTTCCGTCAACGATTTCTCCCGAAAAAGGAGGCACCTGCCATTCGGCTTCATCGTTTACCTTTACCGTATCCATGTGACCGTCAAAATGTATCTTTTTGCTTCCGTTTCCTATTCTGCCTATGACGTTGCCGACGGAGTCTATCTTTACCTCGTCATAGCCCAGCTCCTCCATTGTATTTTTGAGCAGTGCAGCCATAGCGCCTTCTTCATCGGAATAGCTTCTTGTCCTGACAGCCTGCTGTATTGTTTTTATAAGATTATTTTCATAGCTTTCAAAATCCATTTATTATCGCTCCTTATATATGTTTGTTTATAATTATATTGATTTTTTTGATTAATAATATAATAATATAAATAAAAAATATCGTAATATTGAGGTATTGCCATGCAGGTATATGATATAGACATAAATGAGAATAAAATGGAGACCACTCCGCACGGAACCGATGATTTTCCCATTGCCGTATATGATACGATATTGAGTCGAAACGTGCTTGGCTTTGTGGATTGGCACTGGCACAGTGAGCTTCAGTTTTGCTGTGTTACTGCGGGCAGAGTGCTGTTTAAGATAAACGGAAGCTCCGAAGAAATAGGCGAGGGCGGAGGAATATTTGTCAACAGCGGCATACTGCATTCGGCAAGACCGCTGACCGAGGATGCCTCCTATATATGTATAGATGCTTCTCCCGAAATAATAGGAGGATTTAAAAACAGCGCCGTCCGCACAAAGTATGTTGAGCCCTTTGTAAATGATTCCGCTTTTTCCTACGTTCTCTTTGACGGCAGAAACGGCATGACAGACAGACTTCGTACGGTATATAGGTTGGTCACGGAAAAGCCCTTTGCATACGAAGCGGAAACAACGGCACAGCTTATAATGTGCTGGAAGGAAATAATAAGCCGAAGCTGTCAGGAACACAGCCAAGGCGGCGACTATGCGAGGCTGAAGGAAATACTATCCTATATACACAGCCGCTACAGGGAAAAAATAGTGCTTAAGGACCTGTCGGAGCAGATACATGTATGTCCCAGTGAATGCTGCCGATATTTCAAAAAGCACATGGGCTGTACCATATTTGAATATATAAATAATTACAGAATAAACAGAAGCACTGAGGCTCTGCTTGCGGACGAGGGAATATCGGTCAGCCGCATTGCCTATGAATACGGATTTGGCAGCACCAGCTACTATATAGAAAAGTTCCGCAAAAAGACCGGTATGACACCTCTTGCCTACAGACGGGCAAACAGATGCATATAAATAACAGCCTGTAGACAAACTCAACTAATTATTTGAAATCACCCGTTATTAGCGATGATAACCGGGAAAGGTTCGGAAAACCGGGAAGGTTTTCTGAGGCTTTAAACCGAGTCGGAGACCGCGCTCTTCGACTCGGAGAAGTCCTTAGACACAAGCCGTGCGCAGTGTCAGGACTTCATACATTAATTTAATTAAGTCGAAAACAGGTTTTCGACTTAGTGTCGACTTTGTCGACACTCAAACAGCCTGACCGTTTATCGGTCAGGCTGTAAGTCTCTTTGCGTTTATTTTTTTACATATACTATTCCCGTTGCGCCTACGCCGACGTATGTGCCGATAGTAGGGCCGATGTTTCTCATTTTGTCCTCGCCTATGACTATACCCTTGTTAGCAATCTTTTCGAGCATTATTTTGCAGTTTACCGGGTCGCCGGAATAGATAGGAAATACGGGATAATTTTCGTCTATCTGTTCTTCTGCCACCATCTGAGCCATATATTCTATACTGTGTTTGATGCCTACACCCTTGTGGCATACATATACCTCACCGTCGCCGTTTATAGAAATGACGGGTTTGATACGGGCAATGGCTGCCGCTGTGGCTTCAAAATGGGAAAGCCTTCCGCCTTTTACGAGATACTTGAGAGTAGGGAATGTGGCATAGAGACGTATTCTCTTTTTAAGAGCCTCGGTTGCCTCATATATTTCCTTGGCTGTCTTTCCTTCATCTCTGAGCCTGACAGCGTTGTCCACGAGAAGTCTCTGGCCTGCCGTAGCGTTTACGGAGTCGATGACATATACGTTTTCATATCCGACGGTATCCCTGCACATAAATACGGTTTGTACCATGCCGCTTAAGGAGCCGGATATGATTATAGCTATGACGTCGTCGCCGTTCTTTTTGGCTTCTTCAAAATAATCTATATATACCTGCGGAGAAGGCTGTGCCGTTTTAGGGAAAGAACAGCCGTTTTCAAGCATTTGAAAAAACTCATTCTTACTGAGGTTAAGTCCGGACAGATATTCGTGTCCGTCAATCTCTATGGGAATGGGGAGCACATCTATATTTTTTTCTTTTATCTCGTACTGTTCATAATCAGTACCCGAATCTGTGAATATCTTTATAGCCATTGGTATTCCTCCAAATAAATTGTCAGTATAGAAATTCTACTATTTTGAGAGAAAACAGTCAAGTCATAAAGTTGATTATGATACACAATGTTGATTAAAATGTTATAAGATATATCGTACGATATGGCAAATTATCTTTTTTTATGACGGCTTTTGTGGTAAAGTAATATAGTGCCGACAAAGTCGACACTAAGTATAGTCAGTATTTTGCTAAAGCAAAACCGCTTTGCGGCCGCACATCTTTGCGGTACTAGAAAACAGACTTGCTTAAATTAAGGCATGAAGTCTGGCAGGTTCTCAAATTCCCTACGGGAACGCCTACGGCGCCGCGGCTTTCACGCGGTTTGCACTTTACACTGCGCACGGCTTGTGTATTCGGACTTCTCCTCGACGAAGAGCGCGGTCTCCGCCGAGGATTCCACTTGGAAAACCCTTCGTTTTCCAAACCTTTCCGCCAGAAAATTTATTTTATATATGTTCTTATTAAATTATTTTCGGAGGTATGCTGTGAAAAATATAAAAATGATAGCTACGGACCTTGACGGAACGCTGTTTACCGATGACAAAAAAATATCGGCGGGCAACCTTAAGGCGATAAGCGAAGCGGTAAAAGCCGGTGTGCACTTTGTTCCTGCCACGGGTAGAGCGCTTTATACCATGCCGCAGGATATGAAGGAACTGGAATATGCCGATTATGCCGTGACCTCCAACGGGGCGGCAGTAATAGATATGAAAAGCAGAAAGCCCATATATAAAAAGCAGATAGACTTGGAAACTGCCCGGTCGGTGCTTTCCCATGCGGCGAAAATAGGAATAATGGTTGAGATATTTGTTGATGGCAGGGCCTATACGCTGGAAAAATATATGAATGATTTGGTGGGCTACGGAGTTAATCCGAGATTTGTAAAATGGTATACGGATACGAGGATTGTGGTTGACAAATACGATAATATATTAAAAAAAGACACTACGGTGGAAAATATAAATATGATTTTCACTGATAATGATGTAAGAGTGGAGACTTATAAATATCTTACGGAGCATGAGAACGTAGAGGTGACCAATTCCATCGGCAACAATCTGGAGGCAGGTGCCAAGGGCTGTTCCAAGGGAGAGGCGGTTGCTTTTCTTGCCGAAAGGCTCGGAATTACTATGGATAACGTCATGTGCCTGGGTGATAATTATAATGATATGGACATGATAAAAAGGGCAGGCATCGGAATTGCGGTGGCAAACGGTGAGGACAATATAAAGTCTGCGGCTGATTATGTGGCAAAAAGCAATAATGATGACGGCTTTGCAGAGGCGGTATATAAATTCGTACTTAACAGAAGGGAGTAAGACACTATGGGAATTATAAAAGCATTTACAGGTGCGGTAGGCGGCGGTCTTGCCGACCAGTGGCTTGAGGTGATAGAAGCGGGAGAAATGAGCGATTCTGTCGTATTTACTTCGGGCGTAAAGGTTCGTAAGGACGATAAAAGAAACAGCAATAAAAAGGGAACTGAGGATTTTGTAACTGACGGTTCAATAATACATGTTTATCCCAATCAGTTTATGATACTGACCGACGGAGGAAAGGTAATCGACTATACGGCGGAGGAGGGCTACTATAAGGTTAGCAACTCATCGGCGCCCTCACTTTTCAACGGCTCCTTCGGCGATGCTCTTAAGGAGTCCTTCGGACGTATAAAGTTTGGCGGAGTTACACCCCAGAAACAGAGGGTATTCTATATCAATCTTCAGGAGATTAAGGGAATAAAATTCGGCACAAGAACGCCTGTGAACTACTTTGACAACTTTTATAATGCTGAGCTGTTCCTCAGAGCCCACGGAACCTACAGCATAAAGATAACAGACCCCCTGCTTTTCTATAAGGAAGCAGTGCCTAAAAATAAGGACAGGGTTGATATAAACGATATAAACGAGCAGTATCTGAATGAGTTCCTTGAGGCTATACAGGCGGCTATAAACCAGATGTCTGCGGACGGTATGAGGATTTCCTATGTCCCCAGCAAGGGCAGAGAGCTTTCAAAATATATGTCTGAAATACTTGACCCGGACTGGAAGGTAAACCGTGGTATGGAGATACAGTCCGTAGGTATTGCCAGCATATCCTATGATGAGGAAAGCACAAAGCTTATAAATATGAGGAACCAGGGCGCAATGCTCGGAGACCCTACTGTCAGAGAGGGCTATGTTCAGGGTTCCGTTGCGAGAGGACTGGAGGCCGCAGGCAGCAACGCCAATGGCTCTATGGCAGGCTTTATGGGCATGGGCGTCGGCATGAATGCCACAGGCGGCTTTATGGGTGCCGCTTCGGCTTCCAATACAAGACAGATGGAAATGCAGAACGCAGGCAGACAAAACTCGGCGGACAGCTGGACATGCAGCTGCGGTGCAGTATGCACGGGACGCTTCTGCTCCGAATGCGGTAAGGAAAGACCCGTAAAAAATGAGTGGGTATGCGAGTGCGGACATGTGAACACAGGCAATTTCTGTTCCGAGTGCGGCAGAAAACGTGCTGTAAAAATCGTATGCGACAAGTGCGGATATGTATGGGACGGAAACGGAACACAGCCCAAGTTCTGCCCCGAGTGCGGAGACCCCGTAAACGAAAAGGATATGAAATAAAGCAGGAGGGCTTTGATGGATACCTATATGTATAAATGCCCCAACTGCGGCAGCGGTCTGGAATATGATGCGGGTACGCATATATTTCACTGCGAGTACTGTCTCAGCGATTTTACCGCAGAGGAGCTGGAGGAGAAAAAAAGAAAAGCCGATGAAGCGCTTAAGGGAGAGAAAAGGACTGAAAAAGACCCGGAATTCGAGGAGCATGCGGTGCTTTATAACTGTCCCAGCTGCGGAGCGGAAATAATTACCGACGAAAATACGGCAGCAACCTTCTGCTATTACTGCCATAACCCTGTTGTGCTCAGCGGAAGACTGTCGGGAGACATGGAGCCGGACTGTATAATTCCTTTTAAGATAGACAGGCAGGAGGCCGAAAAAAGATTTTTTGAGTGGGCAAAGCGAAAGAGATTCCTGCCGGGGGATTTTATAAATAAAAAATCCGTGGAAAAGCTCTGCGGAGTGTATTTTCCCTATTGGATGACCGATGTGACCGCCGGCGGAATGTATACCGCTACGGGCAAAAATCTGCGTGTATGGATAGCGGGAGACTTGGAGTATACCGAAACAAAGGTATACGATATAAGAAGAGGCGGAACCATAGACTTTAAGGGCATAAGAAATTTTGCCATGAAAAAGGACGAAAGAATGAAGCTGGCAACGGCTGTCCAGCCCTTCAAAGATGAGGAGCTTGAGGATTTCAAAATGGCATATCTTTCGGGCTTTATGGCCGAAAAAAGAAATATGGATACGGATGAAATGTCCGATACCGTAAAGGAACAGGTCAGAAAGTATTCCGCAAGACTGCTGGAGGACAGCGTGGGCGGATATAATATGCTTTCCGATAAAAAGATAAACACAGATATAATCAGTGCCAAATGGAAATATGTTCTTTTGCCCGTTTGGGTGCTTACATACGTTTCGGGAGGAAAAACCTATTATTATGCCCTTAACGGCCAGACAGGAAAGGCCGTAGGCGAGCTGCCTGTCAGCAAAAAGAAGCTGGCACTGCTGGCTGTAGGAGTATTTCTGCTGTTCTTCATTATAGTACTTGCGATAGGAGGGCTTGTGATTTGATTAAGAAAAAAGCTTTGATACTAATATCGCTTGTATTTACGGCGGTCTTTTCGTTGAGCGCCTTTGCGGCTTCGGGTGTATACGATGATGCAGGGCTGTTCTATGATACGGAGGTAACAACACTGCAGATGGAGCTTGATGACCTGTGCTCCCAGACGGGCTGGGATGCTGCGGTGGTCACTACCGATGATGCAGTCGGCGTGTCCTCAACGGTATATGCCGATGATTTCTATGATAATTTAGGCTTCGGCGATGACGGCATACTCTATCTGCTGGATATGGATAACAGGGAGATATATATTTCCACAGCGGGCGAGGCGGCAGAATATCTTACCGACAGCAGGATAGACAATATGCTTGACAGCGCTGTGGAATATGCTTCAAACGGAAGCTACTATGACGCCATGTATACGCAGATAACAATGACTGTGGATTATTATAATGCAGGCATACCTGTTGACAGCTCTGCTGCGGCGGCAAAGATAACCGTTTTGGTTGCGGCGGTACTGATAGGTGTTATTGCAGCGGTATCAGCGGTATTTTCGGTTAAAAAGTCATACGGCTTTAAGGATACGGGCTATGTATACGAATACAGCTCAAAAAGCCGTCTCAACCTGACGACAAACACCGACAGTCTTATCAATTCATTCGTTACTACGAGGATAAGACCCAGACCCAAGAATAACTCCGGAGGCAGAAGCGGCAGGAGCGGCGGAAGCTCCATGCATACGTCCTCAAGCGGAAGGTCTCACGGTGGCGGAGGAAGAAGTTTTTAAAAATCAGGCTGTCTTTTTGCGGAAATTATTGTTCTGAAAAGATATTTGAATGCCTTTGTGCTGAAAAAATGATTTTTCGGATAATGCAGGTTTCTGCGGAAAGACAGCATTTTTATGGTCTTTTTGTTGAATTAGGTTAACGTAAAATTAGAATTATTAGATTTATGTTAACTTTAGCACTCATCTATTGACAGTGCTAACAACGGGATATATAATGCAGACAGAATCAAGGAAGCAATGAAACTACTCCCCAATTCTTATAATAATAATTATGGATTTTGAATGGAGGAATTGATTATGTTAGTACCAAGCATTTTAGGAGAAAGATTATTTGATGACTTTATGGGACATTCTGTTGACCACTCAAGAGTGATGAGAACAGACGTTAAGGAAACAGACAACTGTTATGAATTGGACATTGACCTGCCTGGATATAAAAAGGAAGATGTTAAAATACAGTACAAGGACGGCTATGTAAATATTACAGCATCCCAGAATGTAAGCAACGATGAACAGGACAAGGAAGGCAGATATATCAGAAGAGAACGCTTCTCTGGAACAATGAGCAGAAGCTTCTATGTAGGTAATGAAAAGATAGATGAAAAAGGCATTCACGCAAAGTTTGAGGACGGTATACTTAAGATAACTCTTCCCAAACCCGTGTCACAGAGAATAGAGGAAGGAAACTACATCAGCATCGAATAATGACGAATAAACAAAAATCCGCCGTTTCTTAAGAAACGGCGGATTTTTTGTCAAAACATCGCAAATATGTTGCAGAGTATCGGCGCTACGGCGATGGCAGGAAGCATATTGGCTATTTTAAGCTTCGTTATGTCCAGCAGATTGAGACCGAGACCGATTATCATTACCGAGCCTGCGCATATCATTTCGGCAATGGCTGCTTCCGTAAGTATGGGCGCCAGCAGACCTGCAAGAAGCACAATAGCACCCTGGAAAACGAATACAAAGGCGGCGGCAAGCATTACGCCTATACCGAGGCTGACCGAAAGCATTGCCGAGGAGAAAAGGTCAAGGGTTGATTTGGTAAAAAGCATTTCGTTGTCACCCGTAAGACCTGCGTTAAGGGAGCCGACTATTGTCATTGAACCTACGCAGAACAGCAGTGAAGCCGTTACAAAGCCCTTGCTTATGGATACCTTTTCATCGCCCCTGTTGAATTTTTTCTCAACATAACCGCCGAGACGGTTTATTTTATCATCTATATCTATAAGTGTGCCTATGGCAATGCCTATTACCATTGAAATTATAAGCACCAGTGTGTTTTCACCCTTAAGTGAACCTGAAAAGCCTATGTACAGGGTACAAAGTCCTATGCCCTTCATTATGGCGGAGGAAACTCGTTCGGGTATTCCCTTTTTGAACAGCAGACCTATGGCACTGCCTATTATGACCGTTATTGTATTTACTATTACTCCTATCATTTTGACTGCCTCCAAATTAGTTATCCTGTATATTTTATCAGAATACTTTTTCGATGTAAACCGCTAAAACGATAAAAATAAAATATTCCGGCCATGAATTAATCAAAGCCGGAAGTTTTGCTTATTTCTTTTTTGCAATTTCAATATTTACCTTTTTATTCTTAATGCGGTTGTTTTTCATGGCGACCATTATGTCCTTGGCATATTCGGCAGGTACGTCTACAAATGTATAGTCATCATATATGTCGATATGTCCGATAACATTGCCGGGAATGCCTGCTTCGCCTGCAAAGGCGCCGACAATATCCTTGGCTCGTATTTTGTTTTTCTTGCCTGCATTGATGAAAAGTCTTACGGTATCATCGCCGGAGTCGCCGTAAATTTCCGTTCCGCCTAAATTAATATCGTCCATATCTGTAGAGATAAGGTCGCTGAGGCTTATTTTAAGCAGTGCGGCAGCTATATCAGTGGCGGCAACATCCTCGTCGTTGACCATGTTTGTGATTATATCCACATATTTGCCCAGACCGCCCTCGTCAATGACATCCTTGACGTTTTCGAGAAAGTTGGCTGTCTTTATTTCCTCTATATCGCTGAGGGTGGGGAGCTTCTGCTGTACAATCTTTGTTTTTGTATAGCGCATTATGTCACGAAGCTTGTATATTTCCTTGCCCACAACAAAGGTGAAGGCTTTGCCGCTTTTTCCCGCACGTCCCGTTCTGCCTATACGGTGAACATAGTATTCATCGTCCTGGGGTACGTCGTAGTTGAAAACGATGTCAACGTCATCAACGTCTATACCTCTGGCGGCAACGTCTGTGGCAACAAGTATTTCTATTGTTCCGTTTCTGAACTTCTGCATTACTTTGTCACGCTGGGGCTGTTTGAGGTCGCCATGGAGTGCCTCGGCAAAGTAGCCTCTGCCCTGAAGCTGTTCCACAACCTCATCGACACGCTTTTTGGTGTTGCAGAAAACTATGGACAGCTTGGGTCCGTACATATCGATAACACGGCAGAGGGCATCAAGCTTTGTTTTTTCCTTTACGTCAAAATATACCTGCTCAATGCTGGGAACCGTAAGCTCCTTCCTTGTTACCTTGATATATTCGGGGTCATTCATGTAGCGTTTGGAAAGGTCGAGTATATCCTGGCTCATGGTAGCCGAGAACATGACCGTCTGACGTTCTTCGGGAATTTTGAGCATTATTGCTTCTATATCGTCCCTGAAGCCCATGTCAAGCATTTCGTCTGCCTCGTCAAGAACTACATATTTAACTGTACCCATTTTGAGAGTGTGGCGTCTCATATGGTCCATTACACGTCCTGGAGTACCGATTATTACCTGCACACCCTTTTTGAGAGCCGCTATCTGTCTGTCTATGGGCTGTCCTCCGTATATGGGCAGTACCTTTATATTTTCCTTGTACTTGAGAAACTTTCTGAATTCTTCACTGACCTGTATTGCCAGCTCTCTTGTGGGGCAGAGTATAAGCGCCTGAAGCCCCTTGTCGTCGGGGTCGAGCATTTCAAGGCAGGGCAGTCCGAAGGCCGCCGTTTTTCCTGTTCCTGTCTGTGACTGACCTATTATATCCCTGCCTTCCATTATAATAGATATGGCCTGGGACTGTATGGGAGTGGCTTCCTCAAAGCCCATGTCCCTTACCGCACGAACAAGCTCGTCCGACAAATTCATTTCTTCAAATTTAAGATTTTCCATAGTTATCCTTTCTTTTATTATATACCGTAAGCCGACAAAGACCGTAAAGTCTTGCGGAC
This sequence comes from Clostridia bacterium, assembly GCA_029098265.1. GTDB lineage: Bacteria > Bacillota > Clostridia > Lachnospirales > Anaerotignaceae > Metalachnospira. The sequence continues at coordinate 32,619 of JAQXNZ010000051.1, forward strand.
AATTAACCGACCTGTCAAATGAACCTATTATATCAGCCAAACAGGCCGTTTGCAAGCAAAAGATTTGCATATATTCGATTTATGGGGTATAATGTTTTGGAATAAATTTCTTTTATGCTTTTTTTGACTAAAAATAACAGAATGGAGCAATGTACATGCAGGTTTTAAAAGCTATGCTTCTCGGTCTGATACAGGGCTTTGCGGAATTTTTTCCGGTCAGCAGTTCGGGAAGTCTTATCTTTTTCAGCAATCTTTTTAATATTGACGCCTACACGCTTTCCTTTGATATACTTCTGCACGCAGCAAGCCTTGCGGCGCTTGTGTTCATTTACTACAGGGATATAGTTATGATGATTAAAGAGCCGCACTCAAAAATAAGCAGATGCACATTGCTCGGCGTAATTCCGATTTTTGCAGTGACAGTTCTGGCTCAGAGCAGGATAGATTCGTTTTTTATGGGCTCAAAGGTGCTGGGTCTCTGTTTTATTTTTTCCGGAGCTGTGCTTTTTTATGAAACGATGTATGCACCCGGAAAAAAGCGCTTTAAAAATATGAAGCCGAAGGACGCCCTTATTATAGGCTGTTTTCAGGCAGTGGGAGCCATACCGGGTGTGTCAAGAAGCGGTCTGGCCGTAAGCGGTGCGCTTCAGAGGGGCTTTGACGGCAGAACAGCCGTAAAGTATGCATATCTTATGTCCATACCCGCAATGTTCGGCAGAATAGCCGCCGACCTTCTGCAGATATATGGCTCAACGGGAGAAGCGGTAACGGACGTATTCGGATTTTTCTCCATGCTCTGCGCATTTGTCGTTGCCTTTGCCGCTTCGGTGACAGCCATAAGGCTTATGCAGAAAATAGCGGTCAAAGGAAAGTTTCGACTCTTTGCCTATTATATGTGGGCAATAGGCTTAATCACGCTTATAGACATGCTTGCGCTCAATAAGATATTCTGACATGGTATTTAAACTAGATTTTTCTTGACAATACCGATAAATGTGCTAAAATTATGTCATTGTTTATAATAACCAACAGCTGTGATGGCGAAAAGTAGTCATAAGCTCCTTCCCAGAGAGAGGACGTCACCGCATTCGGCGGCGGCTGAAATCGTCCTTGCTGCAGAGATTATGATGAAGTTCCCGCCGGAGCTTGTCGGCTGAACCGTTCTGATGTGAACCAGTAGGCTGATACGTTATCCGCACGTTACGCGGACGCACTGTGAAAGCAGTGTTGCTGAGAGCCTGCCTTGTGCGGGAATCAGGGTGGTCCCGCGGATTTATGCTCCGTCCCTATTCGGGACGGAGCTTTTTTGTTTGCAGCTGAAAAACTGAAAGGAGCTATTTTAAATGAAGGAACAGCTTAACGCAATCTATGAAAAAGCCGTTGAAAGCATTAAAAATGCCGAGCAGATGAAGGACATCGATGACATTAAGGTCAAAATACTCGGCAAAAAGGGTGAGCTTACCGGAATACTTAAGGGCATGGGAAAACTTTCTCCCGAGGAAAGACCTGTTATCGGCGAGCTTGCAAACCGTATCAGAACAGATATAGAAAACATGATGGACGAGGCCAAAAAGGACTTCGCCAGAAAAGAGCAGGAGCTCAAGCTTAAATCAGAGACAATAGACGTTACAATGCCCGGCAAAAAATGCGAGTGCGGGCATAAACACCCCATGAGCATTGTTATTGACGAAATAAGTGACATATTCATCGGCATGGGCTATGAAATAGTAGAGGGACCTGAAGTAGAGCTTGACTACTACAACTTCGAGGCTCTCAATATTCCCGCCGACCACCCCGCAAAGGATGAACAGGATACTTTCTATATTAATGGAGATATTCTTTTAAGAACACAGACTTCACCCGTACAGGTAAGAACTATGGAAAGAGGCAAGCTCCCTATCAGAGCCGTATGCCCTGGTACAGTTTACCGTGCAGATGAGGTTGACGCCACACATTCACCCGTATTCCACCAGTGCGAGGGACTTGTTGTAGACAAGGGTATCACTATGGGCGACCTTAAGGGAGCGCTTGAGGTATTTGCCAAGGAGCTTTTCGGAAAAGATATTAAAGTACGTTTCAGACCCCATCACTTCCCCTTCACAGAACCCTCTGCGGAAATGGACGTTACATGCTTCGCATGCGGCGGAAAGGGCTGCCGTGTATGTAAGGGCGAGGGCTATATCGAGGTTCTCGGCTGCGGTATGGTACACCCTAAGGTACTCAAAATGTCAGGCATCGACCCTGAGGTATACAGCGGCTTTGCCTTCGGCATGGGTCTTGAGCGTGTTGCCATGCAGCGTTACGGAATAACAGACCTCCGTCTGCTTTTCGAAAATGATACCAAGTTCCTTAAACAGTTCTGATTGAGAGGGAGAGTGAAAATAAATGGATTTATCAATGTCTTGGTTAAAGGACTATACAGACGTAGATGCGGACATTAAGGATTTCGTTGAAGATATTACGCTTACAGGCTCAAAGGTTGAGGGTTGGAGCGAAATGGGCGGAGAGATATCCAATGTCGTTACAGGTAAAATAACAGAGATAACAAAGCACCCCAATGCCGACAGGCTTGTAATATGTAAGGTAGATGTAGGCGCAGAAATGCCCCTTACAATTGTAACCCATGCACCCAACGTATTCGAGGGAGCCTATGTATGCGTAGCTCTCAAGGGCGCAACACTGGCAGGCGGAGTTGTTATTGATGACACCGATTTCAGAGGCGTTATGTCCTACGGAATGATGTGCTCAGTTGAGGAGCTGGGCTTTGACCGCCATGACTTCCCCGAAGCACCCGAGGATGGAATTTATATTTTCCCCGAATCCGTTGAACTCGGTCAGGACGTGTGTGATGTGCTTGATATCAGAGATAAGGTAGTTGAGTTTGAGATTACATCAAACCGTGTTGACTGCTACAGCACAGTAGGTCTTGCAAGGGAAGCTGCCGCAACATACGACAAGGAATTCAGATATCCCAAAATCGAGGTAAAAGAAGAAGCCGACGGCGATATCAACGAAATGATACAGGTAGAGATTAAAAATCCCGAGCTTTGCCCTAGATATACAGCAAGGGTAGTGAAAAATGTAAAGATTGAGCCTTCACCCAGATGGATGAGAAAAAGACTCCGTGCCAACGGCGTAAGACCCATTAACAACATTGTCGATATAACAAACTATGTTATGCTTGAGCTTGGTCAGCCCATGCATGCCTTCACAATCGGCAATATTGACGGCAGCAAAATAATAGTAAGAAACGCCGAGGAGGGCGAACAGATTACAACCCTTGACGGAACGGTAAGACAGCTTGACCCCTCAATGCTTGTTATTGCCGACGTAAACAAGGCAGTAGCCGTTGCGGGTGTAATGGGTGGAGAAAACTCCAAGGTAAACGGAAGCACAGATACAATTCTTTTTGAGTCAGCCAACTTCAACGGCCCCAATATCCGTAAGACAGCCAAAAAGCTCGGCTTAAGAACGGACGCTTCTGCAAAATACGAAAAGGGCATAGACCCCAACCTTACAATGGATGCCGTAAACAGAGCGGTACAGCTTGTTGAAATGCTCGGCTGCGGCGAGGTTGTAAAGGGCTGCGTAGACTGCTATCCCAATGTAAGGGAGCCCTGGACACTGGAATACAGCCCTGAAAAGATAAACAAGCTTCTCGGCACAGACGTTTCCGAGGACGAAATGATAAGAATATTCAAGAAGATAGAGCTTGAGCCCGATAAGGCCACAAGAACCGTTAAAATACCTACTTTCCGCCCTGACCTTGAAAGCATGGCGGACTTAGCAGAGGAAGTTGCAAGATTCTACGGCTATGACAAGATTAAGCCTACACTTGCATCAGGCACACCTACCGTCGGCAAGAGAACCTATGCCCAGAACATCACCGCTATGATTAAGAACTCTCTTATATCAAACGGTCTCTGCGAGGCTATGACATATTCATTTGAGAGCCCAAAGGTATTTGACAAGCTCAATATACCAGAGGATGATGAGCTGAGAAAGACAGTAGTAATAGCAAACCCTCTCGGTGAGGACTTCAGCATAATGAGAACAACAACTCTCAACGGTATGCTTACTTCACTTACCACAAACTACAACAGAAGAAACGAAAGCGCAGGTCTCTTTGAGATAGCCAAGGTTTATATTCCCAAGGCAGTACCCGTTATAGAGCTGCCCGATGAGCCGGTTAAGGTAACAATCGGCATGTACGGCAATATGGATTTCTTTACCATAAAGGGTATTGTTGAGCACCTTATCGACACACTGGGAATAAAGAATGCGGAATTCCTGCCCAAAACAGATATATGCTGGATGCACCCCGGAAGAACGGCAGAGCTTGTTATCGACGGCAGGTACGCAGGCTATGTGGGCGAGCTTCACCCCCAGGTGGCAAAGAACTACGGCATAGGCGCAAGGGTATATATTGCCGTGCTTGATGAGGCAGCTCTTATTGAGGCTTCCGACCTTGTAAGCACATACAAGCCCCTGCCTAAATATCCCGCTATGGTTCGTGACATATCAATGCTTGTAAAGGACAGCGTATATGTGCGTGACATAGAGAAGGAGATTGAGAAGAAGGGCGGCAGTCTTTTAGAGAATATCCAGCTGTTTGACGTATATAAAGGCGGACAGATAGCAGAGGGATACAAGTCCGTTTCATTCTCAATTACATTCAGAGCCGATGACAGAACCCTTGTAGATGATGAGGTAAATGCGGCTATGGCAGAGATACTTTCAGGTCTTGAAGAAGCATTCGGAGCTGTTTTAAGGGATAAATAAAAATAGCAAAAGTCACGATTTTTTTCGACTTTAATTAATTAAAAAGTAGTAGAAATATATTTTTAAGAACTGAAAAACAGAAAAACGGAGGGAACAAAACCAAAATTATCCCTCCGTTTTTATTTCCAAAACTGAAAAATAGTGCAATATTACACGAGTGTTGTAAGACAAGCAAGGGTTGAAGCTGCTTATTTGCAGCCGAAATGTAATGACATTTGCCCTTGAAATGCTGAAAATCGGCGTTTATGTTGTATGACAAGGTTCTAAAATTGGGGCTGAACGGCATCTTTAGAAAGCTTGCATAAAACAATTTAATAATATGAATTGTGCAATTTACATAATGAATGGCTCTAATATACCTATTTGGGTGTAATATCCAACAATGATTTTGCAAAAAAAACTTGAAATTAATAATAAATGATGTATAATGTAATAGTGTTGTAATGTTAGATAAATGTTTCCTGACGTTTAATATTTGGCATATAGACTATGCGGTAATTTTGTCGCGGAGGGAGAATAAGAAATGTTTAAAGACGATAAACGTATTAGAATGTTCTGCGGTCATTACGGCAGCGGAAAAACAGAATTTGCAGTTAACTATGTAACTAAGCTTAAGGAAGAAGTAGGACCCGACAGAAAGGTCGTTATTTCGGATATGGATATAGTAAATCCCTATTTCCGCTCCAGAGAGAAAAAGGCGGAGCTTGAGGATAAGGGGATCGTTGTTTACGGTTCATCATACAATAATGATGCGGACATACCTGCTGTGCCTGCCGAAATGATGGGTCCGTTCATTGACAAAAAATGTGAATATGTCATTGACCTCGGAGGAAATGATGTTGGAACCATAGTTTTGGGAAGATATAAAGAGCATTATGACCCTGAGGAAATAGATGTATTTATGGTTATAAATACCTATAGACCCGATACCTATGACGCAGACCTCTGTATCGAACAGATGCATGAGCTTGAAGCGGGAATAGGCCTTAAGGTTACAGGATTTGTAAACAATACTAACCTTGTAAGAGAAACAACAGCCGCTGACCTTATCAGAGGCGAGGAAATAATCTCCGAGGTTAGCAAGCGTACGGGGGTTCCTATCAGGTACACAACCTACGTTAAGGAAGTTGTTAAAGACATGACTCCGGAAATAGAAGCAAAGCTTTCCGGTACGGTTGTGCCTATGACATATTATATGAGAGCATCATGGATGTAATCTATCTAAATAAATAAGGAGGTGCACTTCAAAATGGCAAAATTCACATTAACATTCAACAAAGAAAACTGCAAGGGCTGCGAACTCTGTGTTGCTGCATGTCCCAAAGGTCTTCTTGCACTCGACAAGGAAGCTACAAACGACGCCGGCTACTATCCTGCAGGCATTACCGATCAGGAAGCATGCATAGGATGCCAGAGCTGCGCTAGAATGTGTCCCGATTGCATAATCACAATCGTAAAAAATGATTGATTAAGAGAGGAGGATAAGAATAATGGCTAAAGTTATTATGAAAGGCAACGAAGCTATCGCTAAGGCAGCTATCGTTGGCGGATGCAGATATTTCATGGGCTACCCTATAACACCCCAGAATGAAGTACCTGAGTATTTATCAAGAGAATTACCCAAAGTTGGCGGAACATTTATTCAGGCTGAATCAGAAGTTGCTGCTATAAATATGGTTTACGGTGCAGGCGCTTCCGGAGCAAGAGTTATGACATCATCATCTTCACCCGGAATTGCTCTTAAACAGGAAGGTATCGGTTACCTTATCCACGGCGAGGTTCCCGCAGTTATCGTATCAATGATGCGTGGCGGCCCGGCCCTTGGTACAATCCAGCCCGCACAGAGCGACTATTTACAGGCTAAATACGGCGGATCAAACGGCGATAAGCATCTCCCCGTTCTTCTTCCCGGCAACATCCAGGAAGCAGTTGACGCTGTTAAATATGCATTTGAAATGGCTGACCACTACAGACATCCCGTAATCGTTTGCTGCGACGGTCTTATCGGCCAGATGATGGAGCCCGTTGAGTTCGATCATCCCGTTGAAGTTAAATCTAAACCCGATCCCGCAGACTGGGCACTCGGCTGCTCAAGACCCGGCGAAAGAAACTTCATCTATGGTATTTCCGATGACGCTCCCGACTGTGAGAGAAGAAATATCAGAAACTTCGAAGGCAAATACGCTGAGATGGCTGCTACAGAGGCTAGATATGAAGAATTCATGATGGACGACGCTGAGTACGCAATGGTTGGCTACGGCACAACATCTCGTATCCTCAGAACAGCTGTTATGGAACTCAGAAAAGAAGGAATCAAGATTGGCTTAATCAGACCTAAGACAGCTTGGCCTTTCCCTGAAGCTCCTTTCCAGAACAAGAATATCAAGAAATTTATCGTTGGTGAGATGAGCATGGGTCAGATGGTTGACGACGTTATTCTCGCTTGCGGAGACAAGACAAAAGTAACTTTCTACGGCAGATGCGGCGGCGTTATTCCTACACCTGAGGAATACATTGACTATGCTAAGAAAGTAATAGGAGGTGCAGAATAATGTCTACTGTATTATTCAAGAAACCGGAAGGTATGTCCGACCGTAAATTACATTACTGCCCTGGCTGTGCTCACGGTATTGTACACAGACTTGTAGCAGAATGCGTTGCTGAACTCGGACAGGTTGACAACACTATTATCACAGCTCCCGTTGGCTGTTCAGTATTTATTCCCAACTACTTCAACTACGACACAATTCACTGTGCTCACGGACGTGCTCCCGCTACTGCAACAGGTATCAAGAGAGTACATCCCGATAAGCTCGTTATTACATATCAGGGCGACGGCGACCTTGCATCTATCGGTACAGCAGAAATCATCCACTGTGCAGCCAGAGGCGAGAAGATTACAACAGTCTTCATCAACAATGGTATTTACGGTATGACAGGCGGCCAGATGGCTCCTACAACACTTCCCGGCATGAAGGCTACAACATGTCAGTCAGGCCGTGACGTTAAAGTAAACGGTAACCCCATCCGTGTATGCGAGATGCTTGCAACACTTGACGGTCCCGTTTATATCGAGCGTGTATCTGTTGATTCAGCTCCTAACGTAATCAAGGCTAAAAAGGCTATCAAGAAGGCTCTTGAGTGCCAGATGAAGGGCTTAGGCTACTCATTTGTTGAGGTTGTTTCAAGCTGTCCTACAAACTGGGGCATGACACCTGTTAAGGCTATGGAATTCGTTAGAGAAAGCATGATTCCTTACTATCCACTCGGAGTATACAAAGATCTTACAGAGGAGGCTAAATAATTATGGGAAAAACATATAAAATTAGCTGCGCTGGTTTCGGTGGACAGGGCGTTATGACAATGGGTGAGCTTATAACTTTTGCCGGCATGGAAGAAGGCAAGGAAGTTGCATGGGTTCCTTCATACGGTCCTGAAATGCGTGGCGGTACAGCTAACTGCTCAGTAACTGTTTCAGACGATCCCATCGGATCACCCGTATTCGAGAACAACATCGACATCGTTATCGCCATGAACGTTCCTTCATACCTCAAGTATGTTGATAAAGTTGCACCCGGCGGATGTCTCTTCCTCAACTCTTCAATCATCAATGAAGAAGTAAAAAGAACAGATATCAACGTTTACAGAGTACCCGTAAATGACATCGCTGACGAGCTTGGCAACCAGAAGCTTGTTAACATCATTATGCTTGGTGCCGTTGTAGAAGTAACTAAGATCGTTTCTCCCGAAACTATTCTTGGTTCAGCTTTCATCAAACTTTTCGGTGAAGCTAAAAAGAAATTAATCCCTGCCAACACAGTAGCTCTTGGCAAGGGTGCAGATTCTGTTAAGGATCAGATTAAGTAAGCGTGAATTTTGCTTATGCACTTTAAATATGGGTACAGGCCTTCGGGTCTGTACCTTTCCTTTTTATTGTCTTACAATAAAGGTCAGCACCGGTGGCATTTTATGTAATATTACGGTGCAAATAAATACTTTTTGGGGATATATCCCAATGGCTGAGAATATATGTTGATTTATTTATATATTTGTTATATAATAATATCAGCCTCTATAGATAAGAGTGCTGTTTTATTTTAATTATCGGCGCTTTTTTCTATAGAGGCCGACGGTTTTTATTTATTTAAGGAGGAGATTTTATGAAAAAGAAACTTGCGGTTTTACTCGTTGCAGCTATGACACTTTCAACAGCAGTTCCCGCATTTGCACATCAGGTAGTAGTAAAAGGACCCGCTGAAGAAACAGTTAAGGAAGAAGTAGTTAAGGAAGAAGCACCCGCTGAGGAAGCTGCTGCTCCCGATGAAACAACAGCAGTAGAAAAGGCTGAACCCTTTGTTACATCACCCAATAAAGAAAGCGACCGTACTGTAATCACAGAGGACGGTGCTTCAACAACATTCAAGAAACCCAAAGAGCCCAAGACTATTTACAACACAGCACCTTCAGCTCAGCATCCCTTCATCGACCTTACAGGCGCAAATGAAGATTACGGCAGAGCAGCATTCGCTCTCGGCATGACATGGGGCGTTACAAAGGACGCTTATTTCAGCCCTGACACAACGCTTTCAACAGAGGATGCTGTTACATTCCTTTACAGACTTAAGGGCGGCGAAGGCAAAAACGGCATTATCCTTGCCAAGATTTCAGAGGCAAACGGCTATGCTGTAAATCCCCTTACATGGGCAGCAGGTCTCGGTCTTGTTGACAAGAGCGTAGAGCCTAAAAAGGCTATCACAGTATCAGAGCTTAAGGATATGATTGAAAAGCTCGGCTATAAGACTAACATTGTAGGCACAGACAACAGCATGACAAGAATTGACGGACTTAAGTTAATCCTTGACTCTATCGTTGGTGAGCTTGATAAGGTTAATGTCACAAAGAGTGTTATTACAACCATAGGCGGAGGCTCTACAACGGATAAAGTAAATGAAGATCAACCGAGAGCAGAGAGGTAATAACTAAGTTAATAGACATCAAATATAAATACGGGTCTTGCGGCCCGTATTTTTTTATGCCTGTTCGCATATTTTATATTGACAAAAGATCTGTATACATATAGAATTTAGTTGTTACCTTAGACTAACAAATTTATGCTTAGAGGTGTTTCTTATGACTCTTAACGAGCTTAAAATAGGTGAGGCCGGAGTGATAACAACGGTCGGCGGACAAGGCGCTCTCCGCAGGAGACTGCTTGATATGGGTCTCACCCCGAAAACAAGAGTAATGGTGAGAAAGGTTGCGCCTATGGGCGACCCGATAGAGCTTCATCTTAGGGGCTATGAGCTTACCATTCGAGTAGACGACGCCAAAAATATTGAAGTGGAAAGGGAAGATAAACAATGATATTCGCACTTGGAGGAAACCAGAACTGCGGAAAGACCACATTGTTTAATCAGCTTACGGGCTCCAACCAGCATGTAGGCAACTTTCCGGGAGTAACGGTAGAAGGTAAATCGGGAACGGTAAAGGGTCATCCTGATGTAACGGTTGTTGACCTGCCGGGCATATACTCTCTTTCACCCTATACGTCGGAGGAAATTGTAACAAGGGATTACCTTATAAATGAGAAAATCGACTGTATAATCAACATTACGGACGCCACAAATATCGAACGAAATCTGTATCTGTCCCTACAGCTGATGGAGCTTGATATACCTATGGTTATAGCCCTCAACATGATGGACGAGATGAGGGAAAACGGCAATACAATAAAGATAAAGCAGTTTTCCGAGGATTTGGGCGTTCCCGTTGTGCCGCTGGCGGCAGTAAGGAACGAGGGTGTTGATGAGCTTATAGATATAGCCATAAAGACTGCACAGGAAAGGAAAAGACCTTCTAAAAAGGACTTTTGCTCCGGTGCGGTACATAGGGCGATACACTCGGTTGCCCACCTTGTGGAGGACCATGCGGACAGGATAAATGTGCCGCCGAGGTTTGCCGCAACAAAGCTTATAGAAGGCGATGAACCGATGATGAACTCTCTGGCCCTTTCCGATAACGAGAAGGACATGCTGGAGCATATCGTAACGGAAATGGAGTCGGAGACAGGTACGGACAGAGAAGCCGCCCTTGCCGATATGAGATACAATTTCATAGAGGACGTATGCTCCAGGTCGGTAATCAAAAACGGAGAGTCCAAGGCTCACGCAAGAAGTGTAAAAATAGACAGCATACTTACCCACAGAATATGGGCAATACCCATATTTATCGGCATTATGGGAATAATATTCTGGCTGACCTTCGGAGTCATCGGTGCGGCTCTTTCGGACGGCTTCACAATGATAATAGACGGCATTATAGGCTTAATAGACAGAGGACTCACATCCTACGGAATAAATCCGGTAGTTCACAGCCTCGTTGTTGACGGCGTATGTGCGGGTGTCGGAAGCGTTCTTTCCTTCCTGCCCACAATCGTTGTGCTGTTCTTCTTCCTTTCCATGCTGGAGGACAGCGGATATATGGCAAGGGTGGCCTTTGTTATGGACAAGGCTCTCAGAAAAATAGGACTTTCGGGACGTTCCTTTGTTCCGATGATAATCGGCTTCGGCTGTTCCGTTCCCGCTATTATGGCCAGCAGAACACTGCCCTCTGACCGAGACAGAAAGATGACCATAATGCTTACGCCGTTTATGAGCTGTTCTGCGAAGCTGCCCATATATACGGTGTTTGTACAGCTTTTCTTTGCACCGCAGTACAGGGCGCTTGCGATGATTTGCCTGTATGTATTCGGTATGGTAATGGGTGTTGTTGTAGGACTTATACTTAAAAAGACGGCTTTCCACGGAGAACCCGTTCCCTTCGTTATGGAGCTTCCCAACTATCGTATGCCCGGCCTTAAATCGGTTTTTATGCTTATATGGGATAAGGCAAAGGACTTTATAACAAAGGCATTTACCGTAATATTTACGGCATCGGTAATAATCTGGTTCCTCCAGACCTTTGATACGAGGTTCAATGTTGTTGCAAACAGCGCCGACAGTATGCTTGCCCTTGTGGGACAGTTTATATCGCCCGTATTCAGACCGCTGGGCTTCGGCGACTGGAGAGCGGCTACTGCTCTTATAACGGGCTTCTCGGCAAAGGAGGCAGTAATAAGCACGCTGACGGTATTGATGAACGGAGACGTGGCGGCGGTAGCAAGTCTGTTTACGGTACAGGCGGCCATTGCGTTCCTTGTTTTCACACTGCTTTACACGCCCTGTGTTGCAGCTATAGCCGCAGTAAAAAGGGAACTGAAAAGCGGCAAATGGGCAATTGCCATAGCCTTCGGACAGACGGCCTTTGCATGGGTAGTGGCCTGTATTGTTTATCAGATAATAACGCTGTTCTAAAAGGAGTATAAAATGAGCACTCTTGACTGGCTGCTGATTGCGGCTGTTATAATCGGATTATTTTTTGCGGTGCGCTATATGATTAGGCACAGAGGAAGCTGTTCCTGCGGCGGCGGATGCTGTCACGACTGTGCCTCATGCCATAATGTATGCGCCCATAAACACAGCGAAAATAATAAGTAAAATAAAGGCCTCGGATAGTTGGTTGTCCGAGGCTTATTTTAATCGCTTCAATATTTTTTTTCTTACAAAAAGAGGCAGAAGAATGAATACGGCGCAGAAAACAAACGCTATAACGGAGGCTGCTGTGTCGCCCTCCAATATAAGCATAACGCCTGCGGCGAAAAACATTATTGCCCAAAAGCCGAATATCACCTGTACAATAGTAATGATTATTTTTGCCGCCGTATGGACATTTCTGCTGTTTACGGGTATAGGCTCCGTAAAGGATATTTTCTGACGGCCTTTGTTCTCCTGTTCTATATGTACACCGTAACAGCTGTCATCTTCAATTTTTATTGTGGAAAGACAGTATTCGCATTTTGCCTGTCTTGCATTCTCATCAAAATTCAGTTCAGCGCCGCAGTTGGGACAGCGTATGGTTTTCAGCTTCATTGCAGTACCCCTCTGATAAAATACTTTACTGTATTATTTTATCATTTTATGGGATTTGTTTCAATGCAATATTACAGCTGTATTTTTTTCTCATAAAAGGGACAGGGCGAACAGCCTGTTATTTGTCTTCTTCCCAGGGATTTTATGCGGCACACGCCGTTTTGCTGGTGCATGCAGTTCTGTCTGCATTCAAGCTTCATAATAATCATCTCCGATTAAAGGATTTCTCGATTTTATAATATTTAATCGGGAATATTTACCCAATATTTTTAAAATTTTTTTAAGATTTTATTTTTTCGGTCAAGAAATATGAAAAAAACTGATTTTTATGCTATAATTGTCAAATGACTGACTGATAATTATCCGAGGTGTTATTATGAAAAAATTCAAGCTTATTTTTATTACGCTTTTAATTACATTGCTTATGTGTACAGGCGCTTTTGCCGAAACAATAAAATCTGTAAAGCTCAATCTTACCTACGACGGTAAAACTGTGGAGTACAGAGCCAAGGAGGTTCATGTATTTGTGGACGGAACGGAGCTTACGGATTTGGACATGCCTGCCGTTATTATTGAGGACAGAACCCTTGTGCCGCTGAGAGCGATATTTGAGGCTATGGGCGCCAAGGTTTCATGGGATTCGAAGCTTCAGAAAATAACGGCGGAGTTTGATACCAAAACAATAATAATGTTTATAAACAATAAAGCAGGCACTGTAAACGGAAATGCCTTCAACATGGACGTTGCTCCTAAAATCATAAATGACAGAACAATGGTGCCCGTAAGAGCCATTGCCGAGGCTGTAGGCGCCACGGTGTCATGGGATGATGCTTCAAGAACGGTTGATATCCGCTCCTATGTTATAGGCGGTGACGATACATCACAGCCCGAGGTTCCGCAGAAACCCACAGAGCCTGAAAAACCTGCCGATAACAATACATCAAATGAATCCGATCCTCAGAAGGTAACGGACCTTTCTCATGTTGACACGTCGGAAATAGATGTTGAAGCCGTAACCAATTCAAGCAATGAAGTAAGAGTTACGGATATAGTTTCAAACGGCAATGACAGCTATACAATAAAGACATCGGGAAAAATATGGCAGTACAAGTATGCCACTGTACTGAAAACAAAGGTAGCTGTTGATATTTACGGCGGTTCCATTGCGGTTTCATCGACAAACATACCCGTAAACGATGAGCCTGTGGAAAGAATAAGGGTAGCCCAGAATGCCATTGAGCCCTATAAAATAGTCAGGGTTGTATTCGACCTGACGGGTGAGGCGGGAGATTATACCGTTTCCAAGTCCGCCGACGGAACGAGCCTTGTTGTGAACTTCGGAAAGGGCGGAAGTACACCGATTGTTCCCACGGAGCCTGATAATAACGATAATCCCGTTATCGGAGAGGACGGAAATACTCCTGAGCTTCCCGAAGAATTTGATGACGGTCTCAACGGCATAAATCTCATAAGGCTGAGCAGTGATGACAGCAGTGATACGGTAATGATATACGGCGAGAGCGAGCTTGACAGCAGCGTATTCACTCTTTCCAATCCTTACAGGATAGTGGTGGATATAAGCACCGCAAGCAAGGAAATAAATTCGCTGCCGGATCTTTCGTATGCGAATTTTGTTAAGAACATAAGAGTAAGCCAGTTTACAGAAAAGAGTGTAAGAGTTGTAATAGACCTTAAGGACGGCGTTGAATATTCAAGCTCCAATGGCATAAACAGCATAAAAATAAAGATTACAAAGCCGCCTGTAAGTGTCAGCGAAAGCCTTATAAATGACGGAAAGACCATAAGATTTACAAAGACAAGCGGACTTAAGGCCTCCGACATAACTAA
>JAQXNZ010000052.1 GCA_029098265.1 Clostridia bacterium
TGTTCACTGCTTGTAACGCACCTACTCAATTGGTACATTGCGCCGTTGGGTGTGCTAAGGCGTACTCCGAGATTTCCCTTTCCCCCGACAAAATCCCACTCGGAGAGTGGAGAAACGTAAATTCGAAGCCGAGGCTTCGGACATCAACTCCACGCACTCGGAGAGTGCAACAAACTAAAATTTACCTTCTCAAACAGTCAATGGCGTCATCGGAAACCTTATATACCGATGTGAAGCAATCCTCACTTAAAAAATCATCAAGTCCGTCGGTAAAACTGTCCAAAGCCGTCACAGTGACATAATTCATATCCTTATAGGTTGTTATGCAGGCTATTCTAAACGCCTCATCATTATTACCAAGCACTGTATTTGTAGGAGCCTGTTCCAGTATATACATATCTTCCGCCTCGGCACCCTCCGGAAGGCTGTCTGTCTTTTCCCAGTTCTCCCAGCCCATGCCGTTTATAAAATTTTCGGTATCCTCTATAATTTCTCCGTTATCGGTATTTCCGTCCTTGCAGTATACAAGGTATGTGGGCTTGCCGTTATTTTCAGCCGAAAAATCATTAAACAGCTCATAGGCCCAGTCAATGCTTTTCAACTCATCATTAAGCTCACTTTTAACCTCATCGATAATACTGTCAAAGCTGTTATACTCATCGTCTTCCTCTACAGTCTTTTCTGCTACTGACGTTCTTACTGTGTTGCTGTAAAGCAGCCCACAGCCGCTTAACATGGATACAGTCAAAACCCCTACTGCCATAAGTCTTAAATATTTCATATTGACACCCCTTTGTTTTTATTGTATTTTTGTATTAATCACTTAATACAAGTATACACCATATAATTCTATTGTCAATATTTTATTTAAATTACCTTAATATTTTGAGACTCTGCCCCAATCCCCGCAAGGCTTTCTTTTATGGGGCGCTGCCCCAATCCCCGCAAGGGCTTCGCCCTTGACCCACTACCGAAAAACATACGTTTTTCGGGGAGGATAAATTTAAATATGTGCAAACTCGAAATAAGGGCTTAGAAAAACGAAGTTTTCAATAAAAGTTTTGAGGGAGTTTAACGTATAAAAAGCAAACGCAGGGGGGCTTTGCCCACCTGCGTCAATAACTTGTGAATGAACCGATCTAAAATCAAAAGTTTCCTTAGGAACTTTTGGTTTTAGCACCATAACAAGCCGAAAATCCGTTTTCGGCTTAGCGGCCTCGCCGCCTATAACAGCATTATCCCCGCTTTTTCGCAGGCTTCCTTTGTGGCATCGTCCCACATGCTGGCGTGTACCTCGCCGATATGCGCCGTACCTATCATAAGCATACAAAGTCTTGACTGACCTATGCCGCCGCCCATAGTAAGGGGCAGCTCGTTATTAAGAAGCGCCTTATGGAAGGGCAGCTCCCTTCTGTCATCACAGCCTGCCAGTGTAAGCTGTCTGTCAAGGGATTCGGCATCTACTCTTATGCCCATTGAGGATACCTCAAAGGCTCTGCCGAGCAAATCGTTCCAGAACAGTATATCACCGTTCAGTTCCCAATCGTCATAGTCGGGCGCTCTGCCGTCATGGGGCTTGCCCGATTTAAGCTTTCCGCCTATCTTCATTATGAACGCTGTCCTGTGTTCCTTTAAGAATGCATCCTCTCTCTCATGGGGTGTGAGTTCGGGATACATATCTTCAAGTTCCTGAGATGTAATAAAAGTCACGTCTCTGCTAAGCTCCGTCGAAAGCACAGGAAACTCATTTTTAAGCTGTCCCCATGTGTCGCATATTGCATTAACAATTCTCTGCACCGTAGCCTTGAGATACTCAAGGTTTCTGTCCTCTCTTGTTATTATCTTTTCCCAGTCCCACTGGTCAACGTATATGGAGTGGATATTGTCAAGCTCCTCGTCACGTCTGATGGCGTTCATATCTGTGTAAAGTCCCTTGCCAACGTAAAAATCATAACGTTTCAGGGCGTAGCGCTTCCACTTTGCCAGCGAATGCACTACCTGACATTCCCTGCCTGCCGCAGGAACATCAAAGCCGACGGGTCTTTCGTAGCCGTTAAGATTGTCGTTAAGTCCCGATGCCTCGTCTACAAACAGCGGGGCCGATACCCTTTTGAGGTTCAGTTCACTGCTGAGTCTGTAGGGGAAAACCTTTTTTACAAAATCTATTGCTCTCTGCATCTCATAGATGCTTAACGGGCATTTGTAGCCCTCGGGTATATATACGTTGTTCATTGTGCACCTCTTAATTATTTTGTCTCGTCCAGCGATACCATTTCCACAATCTTTCTTATCTCATGGGCAATGATATGCTCCTTTGTTACTATGCATATGACATCTATATCGTTCTTGCCTATAAACTCGCCCTGGAATACCTTTTTCTGCATGGTTGTTATCCTGACGTTCATTCCCTTTCTGAAAACGGTTCCGTTAAAGCTTACGGACTCTATGGGGAACATCTTTGTACAGCGCTCCATAACCATGTTCTTATCAATTTCCGTTATATTCATGGTAAGCTCGTCGTTTTTCATCATTCCCTTTAACTTTCTCAGCTTCATGATAAAGTATGTAATGCAGAACGCAAGCAGAGCCGCATAAAGATAATTATATGCACTCAGCGATGAGAGTCTTTCCAGCATTTCTCTCAGCTCCTTTCAAAACCTGATTATACATCAAACAGGTATACTTAATCAACCTTTACGGC
>JAQXNZ010000053.1 GCA_029098265.1 Clostridia bacterium
GGCGGAGACCGCGCTCTTCGCCGAGGAGAATGGCGTGTTTCAAGGCTTTTCATGCTTTTTGAAAAGCCGATGGAATAGCCATTCATGCATTAATTTAAATAAGTCGAAAACCTGTTTTCGACTTAGTGTCGACTTTGTCGACACTCTAAGGCATCGGAATATTTTCCGATGCCTTTATATATGCGACGTTATATAACAGATATTAAATCTTGTTTTTGCAAAGCATAAGTCCGTGCTTTACACAGTAAAGATACAGCTTTCCGCCTCTTATCATGGGAAGTCTGAATGACGGGCTCTGCTCGGGATAGAGTCTGACGAGATATACCTTGTCGCTTTTGACATAGGCGGCAAAGGATATATAATGCTCCTTTGTCATGGGGTGGTCAAGGGTAACATAGTAATCTAAATCGCTTTCTTCTGCTTTTACGTTTATTTCTTCGCTGTTTGAGCTTTCCAGCGGCTCAAGCCTCCTGCCGCAGCAGGCTATATAGGCACTGCCTGTGCTCACAAGTATGTTGCCGCAAGTGGGACATACATAGAATTTAAGACGGCTGATATTGCCGTTATCAGGCTTGTTGGGTGTTATTTCGCCATCCATAAGCTGTGCAATGTCCGCACCGAGTATTACCGACAGATCGGACCATAGCGACAGGTCGGGACAGCCCAAGCCGGTTTCCCATTTCGATACTGTTTTATTACTTATGCCGAGGGCATCGGCTACGTTTTGCTGGGTCAGACCCTTTTCTTTTCTCAGGCTTGATATGAGCCTGCCTATTTTAATACAATCCATTTTTATCTCCTCACTGATTATACTTTATTTCCATATCCTTTTTGAGTTTTCTGTGCTGTCGAGACATTCCTGAAGCATTGCTTCAAGCTTTTCGGAATAGTCCTCATGGGGGTCCTCATATTTCAGCACCTTTACAACGGTTTTTTCAAAGCCTTCGGAGCCGTATTTTTTCCACAGCTGAAGCAGATGCTTGTTGGGATGACTGTCCATATTGAGTTTGGCTGTGGTGCTGTTAAAAGCTGTCCTTGTGTCTGATGCCGCCATAAGGAAGGCTTCGCCTGTGGCTGTGCATTTGTAGCATATTATGCCTTTTTCGGGTTTTCTGTTTCGGTATTCCATTATAAGCTGTTTTTTACGGGCATCATTCATATTGCTCACCTCATGGTCAATTCTATATTAGACGGGGTAAAAAAGCAATCCACTCTCCGCAGACTATGGCGGTCATAAGATAAATATGTTATACTATCAGAGTATTGTCCTGAAAGATACATCAATTACGGAGTGAAATGAATGAAACAATCTGATATAATATCAGCCGAAAGAAACAAAACAGAAAAAATATTTCTTTTTGCCTGTCTGGCGGCGGTAATAATATCTGCTGTGCTGGGAATTTGCCTCGGCTCTGTGGGAATACCGTTACCAGAGCTTATAAAGGCGCTGTTTTCGGGCGGTGACACGCTTAACAGCCGAATAATAATATATGCAAGAGTGCCGAGGATACTGGCGGCATTGCTGGCAGGTGCGGCACTGGCTGTGTCCGGTGTAATAATACAGGCGGTGCTGGAAAATCCTTTGGCGGCACCAAGCATTATCGGCGTCAATTCCGGTGCGGGATTTTTTGCGGTGCTGGCAATGGCACTTTTTCCCGAAAAAATATCGGCTGTGCCTGCGGCGGCCTTTACGGGTGCAGTGGTGACGGTGCTGGCGGTATATGCCATAGCGTCAAAAAACGGAACATCAAAGCTGACACTGGTGCTGGCGGGCATGGCGGTAAGCAACCTGCTTAATGCGGGAATAAACACTGTCACGACTTTTTTCCCCGACTCTTTAAGCGGAATTAATTCCTTTAAGATAGGCGGAGTTACGGGTATAACCTTGCAGAAGCTGTTTCCTGCATGGATATATATAGCCGTCGGCATAGCGGCTGCACTGATTTTGAGCAGGGAGTTAGATATACTTTCGCTGGGTGACAGAACGGCAAAAAGTCTCGGAATGAATGTAAAAGTGATAAGGCTTATACTGCTTCTGGCCTCCGCCATGCTGGCTGGTGCGGCGGTAAGCTTTGCCGGACTTATTAGCTTTATCGGACTTATTGTTCCGCATATGGCAAGGCATTTTATAAAAAGCGGAAACAGTAGGCTTATATGCGCCTCTGCCCTTATGGGTGCGGCCTTTGTGACCTTCTGCGATATGCTGTCGAGGACGCTTTTCAGACCCTATGAGATACAGCTCGGCATAGTTGTGTCCTATATAGGCGTACCGTTCTTCATATATCTCATAATGAAACGCAAGGGAGGCAGACACGGTGATAGAGCTTAAGGGAGTAAACGGCGGCTACGGAAAAAAACAGGTGCTCTATGATATAAACTGCCGAATGGAAAGCGGAGAAATAACGTCAATAATAGGTCCCAACGGCAGCGGAAAGACTACACTGCTGGAGACGGCCTGCGGTCTGCTGGCACCCTTTTCGGGTCAGGTGATTGCCGACGGTGAAGACGTCCATAAAACTGACCCCAAAAAAAGAGCAAAGAAAATATCTGTGCTGTCCCAGCAGAAAAGTGCGGGAGCGCTGACGGTAAGGGCGCTGACTTTCCACGGCAGGTTTCCGTATCTGGGATACCCGAGGAAATATACCGATGAGGACAGGGAGATTGTTGAAAAGGCCATGAAGGCGGCGGGAGTATATGATATTGCCGACGAGACCCTTTCGGAGCTTTCGGGAGGACAGCAGCAGAAGGCCTATATAGCAATGCTGCTGGCACAGGATACGGATATTGTTTTTCTTGATGAGCCTGTTACGTTTCTGGACATCAACTATCAGCTGGAGCTGATGGAACTTATAAAAAATATGAAAAAGCAGGGCAAGACGGTTGTTATGGTCATCCATGACCTCAACCTTGCCATGAGCTTTTCGGATAAAATAGCCGCTGTCAATAACGGCAGGATAGCCATGTTCGGCTCGTCTAAGGAAATATACGACAGCGGAATAATAGAGGACATATTCGGCATAAAGGCATACAGATATGCCGAGAAAAATCAGTATTTCTTTACGAAAGGATAAGGGAGAAATTATGAAAATATTTGCAAATCTGGCGGTATATCTGGGAATCGGTTTCCTGCTGTCATATATTATAAATCAGGCTAAGGAGTTCCTTATTGTGGCAATCGTGCTCATGGCAGTCGGAATATTACTCAATATATTTATTTCCAAAAGAAACGGAGAGTGATGTATTTGAAACGCAAAGTAAGGGTTAAGCCAGGCAAGGCTCAGTCGATAGTAGGACTTGTTGTAGGCATAATATTTCTGCTTATAGGAATATTTGTCGTTATACCGTCATTTGGTCCCTTCGGACTGCTTTGGACGGCAATTGTAGTCGTTATTGTTGTTATGAATGGCTATAATGCGTTTTCGAAAAAGGGCGTCACCTCCCACGAGATAATAATAGATGAAAATGCCGATATGGACTCTGCGGAGGAAAGACTGACAAGGCTCAAAGAAATGTATACAAAGGGCCTGATTACATACGAGGAATACGAGAATAAGAAAAAAGATATACTCGACGAAATATAAGGAGGCGCAAAATGGGCTGGTGCAAGGAATATCAGGGGGAACTCGATGCCCTTATGACTGAGTGGCAGGCAGAAATTAAAAATACTCTCAAAAAGGACGCTCCCAAGTGGAACAGCACCCTTGGTGTAGGCAAAAGCGAAACAGTCCTTATAAATGACAGATATAAGGAAAAGCTGGCTGAACTGAAAAATAAATACGGTATGTAAAATACGGCGGTACGAATCAAACGTACCGCCGTATTTGTTACAGCTGTATTATTTCCGTAGCTATGCTTTCCGTAAAGGCTCTGTCGTGCTCTACAAAGAGCATTGTAGGCTTATATTCCTTTATCAGTTCTTCAATCTGCATACGAGATATTACATCGATGTAATTAAGCGGTTCATCCCATATATACAGATGTGCCCTTTGACAAAGGCTTCCGGCTATTAGTACCTTTTTCTTCTGCCCCTCGCTGAAATCCTCAATGCTTTTGTCAAACTGCGAACGGGAAAAGTCAAGTT
Source organism: Clostridia bacterium (assembly GCA_029098265.1). Classification (GTDB taxonomy): domain Bacteria; phylum Bacillota; class Clostridia; order Lachnospirales; family Anaerotignaceae; genus Metalachnospira. The sequence goes on from JAQXNZ010000053.1 coordinate 4,082, forward strand.
TCCTGAGTACAGCCTTAAACAGGGTTATATCAATTCTTAAACTGTCTGCATATTCGTCAAGACTGCCTGAAAGAAAATCAAAATTCTGCGGAACGTAGGAAATAATAAGCGACGGATTTTTAATAATCTGACCGCTGTATTGAATTTCATCACTGAGAAGCAGCTTCAGCAGGCTTGATTTTCCGCAGCCGTTTTTTCCGTTAAGAGCTGTTCTGCTTCCTTGAGTTATGGAAAAGGATATGCCGGAACAAACGGTTTTTTTGCCGTATTGCACGGATATGTCCTTAAATTCTGCCAACCTGTCGGAATGAAATTTTAGCGGTGACAGCTTGAGGCTTTCACAGGTTTCGACGTTTTTTAAAAGAGAGGATTTTTCTTCCGCCTCCTCTAAGAGTCTGTCCTCTATGGCTTTGGAACGGCGCATCATTTTTTCTGCCTTATGACCTATATAGCCTTTATCAGGCTTTAAGCCTGAATTTTTTGTGCCGAATTTGGTCTTTTCAACTCTGTCCGACCATTGGGATGTGCGCTCTGCGGCGGTGTTAAGGCGCTTTATATCCTTTTTGAGCTTTTCGTTTCGGGACTGCTCATAGCTGTCGGCAAGCTCCTTGTTGTGAAACCATGAAGAAAAATTTCCCTTCTGTATATCAATGTCAGTTTTATTTATTGCCATTATATGGTCTGTACAGCCGTCCATAAATGCTCTGTCATGGGAAACAAGTAAAAAACCGTCTTTTCTGTTAAGATAGCGGCTGACCGCTTCCCTTGCGGTCAAGTCCAGATGATTGGTCGGCTCGTCTATGAGAAGAAAGCTGTTTTCCTTTAGAAACAGAGCCGCCAGCAGGGATTTTGTACGTTCTCCGTTGGAAAGAGTATTAAATGGACGGTAAAGGGCGTCCTCAGACATATCCAGCAGGGATACTTCCTTAATAATCTGCCAGTTTTGTCCCTCTGGGCATATTTCCTCTAATATATCCATTGTTATGCGCTCGGTGTCCTTTACCTCATAAGGGAAATACTCAAAATCTACAGAAGCGGATATTGTGCCTGAATATTCATACTGCCCCGTAAGCAGTTTGAGAAAGGTTGTTTTTCCTCTCCCGTTTCTGCCTGTCAGACCGGTTTTCCATGCTGTATCAAGCTGAAAGCTGACGTTTTCAAATACATTGTCATAGCTGCCATCATAGGCAAAGGTGAGATTGGATACATTTATCAAAGACATTTGTCATACCTCCTGAAAATAAATAAGCCGCGGAACCCTGAATTCCGCGGCGTTATACACAGAGGCATACAAACAAATGCCTGTGATTACCAAAGAGTATCAGCTTTTCCGCAGGGCATAACAATAACACGGTATATAAACCGTTTTAAAAAAGCTATGCCTGATTAAATAATCAACGGATAAAGCTGTACATCTTCTCACCTCAAATCTATATTTAAATTATATACTCTATAGTGAATAAATGCAAGCATGTCGGTAGTGCTTAAAAAATGTACGCTGTAAATCTATAATTTTAAGGTTTTTTTAAGATTATTTAAGACTTGATTAATTGACATTTTCTGAAATAGCAAATAGTATTATTGTATGTGAAAAAAAACAGCATTTTTATTGTATATTTTAGAGAAGGGGGAGTATTGAAAATATATCAGGAATTAATAAACTGTCGGCGGTGCCGAGGTTTATAGTATCAGCTTAACGAAAGGGATTGCAGTATGGAAGAAGAAAAATTAAACAATGCCGAGGAGCAGTCGACCGGCGAAGCTTCCGGCGGAGATAAGAAACCGAAAAAAATTCCCGATATTAAGGGTAAAATTTCAGGAATGTCAAAAAAGAAAAAAATAATAGCCGTAATCGTTATAATTGTAATCGTTATTGCGGCTATGAAAGGCTGCGGAGGCAAAAAAGCCGATAACAGTACAGACACATATACATACGACACAGCTGTAAGAACAAGTATTACAGAGGTGCTTACCGGTGAGGGAACCTTGGAGCCTGCCGATAAGTATACTGTTACAACTCTTATAAAGGGTGATGTTCTCAGTGATACTTTTGAGGAGGGTGACATTGTTGCAAAGGACGCGGTGCTCTATCAGGTAGATTCCTCCGACATGGAAAACTCCGTTGAATCGGCACAGCTTTCGCTTGCGGCAGCACAGAGAAGCTATAATTCTGCTGTAAAGAGCCTTGATGACCTAAATGTTAAGACAAAGGTCGGAGGCATCGTTACGGAGGTGCTTGTAAAGGTCGGCGACAATGTAGGTGCAGGACAGGAGATTGCAAAGCTGAGGGATGACTCAACAATGACACTTGAGCTTCCTTTCCCTGCCGATGAGGCGGACACGTTCTATATAGGTCAGAGTGCAACGGTAACCCTTTATGGTTCCTTTGAGACACTTCCCGGCAGAGTAGCATCGGTCAGCGGTGCATCACAGGTTATGCCCGGAAATATGATAGTCAAGAATGTTAAGATTGAGGTTGAAAATCCCGGAGCTATTTCGGACAGCCAGCGTGCCACGGCAGAGGTAGGCACATCGGGTTCAACACAGAGCGGAACATTTGAATTTAAGGAAAACAGGAGCATTTGTGCAGAGGTAAGCGGAGAAGTTGCCGCAATAGTTAATGACGAGGGCTCAAAGGTTTCGGCAGGAGCAACGATAATAAGGCTTACAAGTGACAGTGTAACGGATATGGTAGAGTCTGCCCATGACGGAGTAAGAAGCTCCGAGCTCAGTCTTGAAAATTTGAACGATACACTTGATGACTATAATATCAAATCCCCAATTGAGGGAACTGTAATCGAGAAAAAGGTTAAGGCGGGAGATACTATAGATTCAGGTGCACAGCTTTGCACAATATATGACCTTTCCTACCTTAAGATAACTATGAATGTCGATGAGCTTGACATAAGCAAGGTTTCGGTAGGACAGCATGTAACAGTAACAGCCGATGCCGTACAGGGAAAAACCTTTGAAGGCAAGGTTACAAAAATCAATATGGCGGGCAACACAACAAACGGTGTTACAATATATCCTGTTGAAGTACAGATAGATGATATAGACGGACTTCTTCCCGGAATGAATGTGAGCACAGAGATTGTTGTAAATAATGCGGAAGATGTTATCGCTATTCCTGTAGGTGCTGTTGTAAGAGGCGATTCGGTGCTTGTCAAAACAGGAAATAAATCAGATGATCCGGATGTGCCCGAGGGATATGAATATGTACAGGTGGAAACCGGCATTAGTGACGGTAACTATGTTGAGATAATCAGCGGTATAAACGAGGGCGACGAGATTGCCTATATACAGAGCTCCGGTGGCGATATGATGTTCTACGGACCGGGTATGATGGGATAAGGAGGAGATTGTTATGACTCCTCTTATAGAGTTTAGAGACGTATCAAAAATATATAATATGGGTGACAGCGTTGTTAAGGCGGCCGACCATATAAGCTTTTCCATATATAAGGGTGAATTTATTGCCATAGTCGGACAGTCGGGCTCAGGTAAATCAACCTGTATGAATATAATAGGATGTCTTGACGTACCGACCGAGGGTGAATACATATTAGGCGGTAAAAATGTCGGAAAGATGAATAAAAATGAACTTGCTGAAATAAGAAATGAAATGCTTGGCTTCATATTTCAGCAGTATAATCTTCTCCCCAAGCTGAACCTTGTTGAAAATGTTGAAATGCCTCTGATGTATGCAGGTGTAGGCAGAACCGAAAGACGCAAAAGAGCAGAGGAAGCCCTTGAAAAAGTAGGTCTTCTTGATAAGGAAAAGCATCTTCCTAATCAGCTTTCGGGAGGTCAGCAGCAACGTGTTTCCATAGCGAGAGCACTTGTCGGAAACCCTTCGGTAATACTTGCCGATGAACCTACGGGAGCGTTGGATTCCAGAACAGGCCGAGAAGTTCTTCGCATTCTGCAGAAGCTGCACAAGGCGGGCAATACGGTCGTGCTTATTACCCATGACAATTCCATAGCGGCAACGGCAGAAAGAGTAATAAGACTTGAGGACGGCAGAAAGGTGTACGACGGCCCGAGCAGCGATCCAAAGGCATTTGTACAGGCTAATTATCATCTTGATGAAGATGATGACAAGGAAGGAGGAATTGAATGAACATCTATGAATCCTTCTCAATGGCAATGAAAAATATCCGCTCGAATAAGACGAGGTCAATACTTACGATGCTCGGAATAATTATCGGCGTTGCGGCCGTTATTATAATAACCGGTATGGGCAACGGTATGGAAATATATATGCGTGAGCAGTTTGAAAGTATGGGAACAAATACGATGTATGTTTCCGTATGGGGAAGAAGCGGCAGCGGCATGAATGTTGATGATATGCAGGATATTGTTGATAATTCCGAATATCTGGACAAAATGACTCCGTCAATATCATTCCAGGGCTCAAAGAAGATTGGAACGGAAAGCCTTGACAATACAGGTATTACAGGCGTCAGTGAGCAGTATCTTGATATTAACGCAATGGAAATAAGCGGCGGAAGAAATATTCAGTATATGGACATTAAAAACCGCAGCTCAGTCTGTGTTATCGGCTCCTATGTGAACCGAAAATATTTCGGAGGTCAGTCGATAGGCGAAAAGATAAAGATAAACGGCAGAGACTTTACGGTAGTCGGCGTTGTTGATGAAAAGGCTGACAGTACAGAATATTCATCCGACAACTTTATAATCGTACCTTACAGTACATTGGCAAGAATGATGAATATAAAGAATTCTGACCAGTTTACAGTTACCTTTAAAGATGATGATAAATCAGCAGAGGCTAAGAAGGAGCTTGAAGATGCTATTACCGAGTATTACAGCGGCGACTCGGATACCTTCTATATCCAGAGTATGACGGAAATACTGGATATGATGAATCAGATGACGGATATTATGATTACCATACTGACTATTATTGCCAGCATATCGCTTGTTGTTGGCGGTATAGGTATTATGAATATTATGCTTGTTTCCGTTACGGAGAGGACAAAGGAAATAGGTATAAGAAAGGCATTGGGAGCGAAGGAACGCTATATAATGAACCAGTTTGTCATAGAGGCGGCTGTGACCAGTGCTTTCGGCGGTGTGATAGGCATAATACTTGGCTATATCGGCTCGGCGATATTCACGAAGATAATTCTGATACTGTTTGCAGAGAATATGGTGGTTAAGCCGACAATATTTGCGGTTATGGTATCGGTAGGCATATCAGCAGGTATCGGTGTATTCTTCGGATATATGCCTGCTAAAAAGGCTGCAAGGCTTAATCCTATTGATGCCCTGCGTTATGACTGATTCAATTGTTTAAAACAGCAGATGACTACTAAAGGAGAGGACAATATGAAAGGATTTAAGAGAATTGCCGGTCTTGTCTGCGCTGCCGTAATGACGGTATCCTCGTTTACTGTGCCGGTCTATGCGGCCGACAGCCAGACTGCCATTGAGACAGTCAGGGCCCTTGGCATAATAAGCGGTGATGGGGCAGGAAATATGAATCTTTCGTCACCTGTCACAAGGGCAGAGTTTGCGAAGATGATGATTTCCGCTTCCGTATACAAGGATGAGATGGGCGATGAGAGCGTAAGCTCCCTTTACAAAGACGTTAAAAAGGACCACTGGGCTGTGGAATATATAAGAGTGGCTGTTGAAAACGGCTGGATGACAGGATATTCCGACGGCACCTTCCGTCCGAGCAACAATATAAAATACGAGGAGGCGGCAACCGCCGTACTCAAGCTTCTGGGCTATGACCCCTCAAGCTTTGCGGGTGTTTTCCCCTCGGCACAGATTTCAAAGTTCCAGTCCCTTGACCTGGACGACAATCTGACACTTAAAAAGGGTCAGACCCTTACAAGAAACGACTGCGTGTATATTTTCTACAACCTGCTTAAGGCTGAATGCGCAGACGGACAGGTATTCGCAACTAAACTTGGATACACGGTTGATAACTCAGGCAACATCAACTATTCATCACTGGTATCAGGCGACCTTAAGGGTCCTTATGTATATGAGACAGGCAGCATATTAGCAAATATTCCTTTTGCTGCTGCTGATGCGATAATATACAGAAACGGCGTAAGAAGTACGCTTTCGGCATTACAGGTATACGATGTATACTATTACAATGCGGCACTTAAGACAATATGGATTTACGGCAACAGCGTTACAGGAAGATATACTGCGGCTAATCCTTCAACGGCTAATCCTTCGACTGCAACGGTTGCAGGAAACACCTATACTCTTGAAAGTGCAGCGGCTTATAAGCTTTCAGACCTCGGTCAGTATACTATCGGCGATATGGTAACACTCCTTCTCGGCAAGGACGGTACGGTAGTTGACGTAGTATCCACATCGAACTTCAGCGGAAGCTTTGTCGGAGTAATTTCAAGCATCGGAACCGACTCCTACATCAACGAGGCTGGTGCTAAGATAATTGAGGATGTTGTAAACGTAACCTGCACTGACGGTGTAATAAGAAGCTATCAGACAGACACTGACAAGTTCAAGGTCGGCGATGTAGTTTCAATCACCTTCGACGGTCAGCAGAGCACCGTACAGAGACAGGCGAGAAAGAAGATTAACGGTACGTTCAATGCAGACGGAACTAAGCTTGGTACACATCCTGTTGCTTCTAAATGCAACATCATCAATGTAAACCAGGATTACACTGCGGCTGTAACATATACTTCCAAGCTGGCAGGCAAGGAGATACTCAGCGACAACGTAATGTACTATGTAACAAACGGCAGCGGTGAGATAACAGACCTTATTCTCTACGATGTAACCAGCGACGGCAAACAGTTCGGTATCATCGTAAGCAAGGAAGAAATCTATGGTGTTGACGGCATGGCTGAGGAGCCTACCGCTACAATCTATAACTACATCATCAACGGTCAGGCAGGAACAGCCACGTTATCAGGTAATGACTTCAGCGGTGACAGCGGAGCGGCATACTTCCAGTTCAGAAACGGTCAGCTCATATATATCGGCAGACTGACAGGCATAACACTTACAAATATCAGCTACGGCAAGGCTTCGGGCGGAAGCAAGAAGTACGATGTAAGCGAGGATGTACAGTGCTATGTTAAGACAGGACCCAAGCAGTATCAGCAGACAAATCTTGCAACTGCGATGAACACAAGCAAGTACAACGTAACAGGCTATACCTACGGCAACGAGGTAGTGCTCATAATGCTTACCGAAAAGTAAACAGAGTGATTTGGGGAGGGCTTTTAAGCCCTCCTCTTTTAGTGTCGACAAAGTCGACACTAAGTCGAAAACAGGCTTTCGACTTGATTAAATCAAGATATCAAGTCCGGCAGGTTCTCAAATTCCCTACGGGAACGCCTACGGCGCCGCGACTTTCACGCGGTTTGTACACCTGACACTGCGCATGGCTTGTGTCTTAGGACTTCTCTGCGACGGAAGTGAATTCCGCCGCAGCTTAAAGCCTCAGAAAACCTTCCCGGGTTTTCCGAACCTTTCCCGGTTGTTGTAGCTAACACTGAGTAATTTCAAATG
>JAQXNZ010000054.1 GCA_029098265.1 Clostridia bacterium
GAAAGTCACACTCATTGTGATATGCGCTTTCTCCTTTATGAGGCTCAAACGGGTATAGCTTCCCGGGGAATACTATCCAAGCGAAGTATAACAAATTTATCTTATATTGTAAATAAACATAACAAATATTTAACAAAAAAAATTAGGTACTCCGACACGGTATATGCTGCAAATTTCAAAGGCCGTCCTTCTGCGGTATACCTACCGAAAGCCTTTATTTTCAGGCAAAATTTATTGATTTTAGGGCGGCATTGCACTCTTTTTAATTCATTCCCGGCGGCAAATTAGCTGAAAAAAATATCGGCAGGCAACCGTGTTTTTTAACCCTGATTTAACCTGACGATATTTTTGCATAGCACTCCGAAAAATTTTATAGCCCGGCTTTATTACCGACTACTTTATGCCGAAAAGCCTTTTTGCAGAACCTATGGCGAACACATAAAGTCTTGTTTTTAAGCACGGCTTAACCCTGCCCGCATTGGCCTTTATTCTGTCGGCAAGCTTTACCATGTCATTCTCTATTTTTATTTTCTGCTTCGGATTAACTCCGTCATAGCCTGCCGCCCTGACCGCCGCACCGTATTTATATATTCTTCCGACGCCCCAGTAAAGCAGACTGTCATACATATCCCTGTTGGCGCTTTTCATACCTGCGCCCGCCGCAGTGGAAATACATACTGCCTGTTTTTTGAGCATACTTTTTTCTGGTCTGTGCACCAACCATCTGTATGCATAATGGTCAAGCAGAGCCTTCATTGCTCCCGTAGCGTGGAATACATATACGGGACTTGCCAGTATAATGACGTCGGCTTTGTCTATGGCCTCGGTTATAGGTTTAAGCTTTTCGTAATGGGGACATAGCTTTTCGCTCTCATTTATACATTTGAAACAGCCCGTACAGAAACAGCCGAAATCCCTCGGCAGAAAAAACTCCGTTATATTGCCGCCTATGCTTTCGGCAAGCTTTCTTGATATGTTATAGGTTGACCCCTTATGGCTCTGACCGTGTATAAGTACCGTATTCATACTATCAGCCCCTTTATATTATTCTCGGATTTATATAAACTCCCATTGCTTCAAAGCTCTGACGTTTTTCAAAATACATATCGGAAACAGACTTTTTGAGCTCCTCAAAGCTTTTGCCCTTGGCTGTTATCTGCCAACGGTATTCGTCCTTTATTTTGGATATATACTGCGGAACAGGACCAAGCACATCTACCTCATCGCTTCTCAGTCTTTCCGCCGCTTCGTTGGCACACACTATTACCGCCCTCTCGTCCGGACCCGTTATTTCTATCCTTGCACAGTCAAGACACGGCGGATACCCCATCTGTTTTCTGTACTCTATCTCATTTTCATAAAACTTTGTTCTGTCACCCTCAGCCGCCGCCTGTATCGCAGGATTTTCGGGCGAATAGGTCTGTACTATCACCTTTCCCGGCAAACTTCCTCTGCCTGCCCTGCCCGCAACCTGGGTTATAAGCTGATATGTCCTTTCCGCCCCGTCATACTCACCTGTATTGAGCAGCATATCCGCCGCCATAACGCCCACCAGAGTTACATTGGGAAAGTCATGTCCCTTGGCTATCATCTGAGTGCCCACCAATATATCGGCTTCACCCTTTCCGAACTTGCCCAGTATCTCCGCATAGCCGTTCTTGCCGCTGACCGTATCCGAGTCCATTCTCAGCACCCTTGCCGACGGAAACAGCTTTTTTATTTCTTCCTCTACCTTCTGGGTACCTGCGCCGAAATATCGTATTCTTTTTGAACCGCAGACAGGGCAGATTTTCGGTCTGTCTACGTTCTCTCCGCAGTAATGGCAGACAAGCTTTCCGTTTACCGCATGGTATTTATAGGACACATCGCAGTGTCCGCATTTCATTACATAGCCGCAGCTTCTGCATGAAACAAATGTGGAATACCCTCTGCGGTTTATAAACAGCATTGTCTGTCTGCCGCTTTTCAGATTTTTCTCCACGGCCTTGTAAAGGGCACGGCTGAACATACTTCTGTTGCCGTCCTCCAGCTCCCGTCTCATATCCGTAATTTCTATATCCGGCTCGGCACTGCCCTCCTTGGCTCTTTTGTCCAAAGAAGCATAGCATATTTCGCCTGTCTTTGCTCTGTACATACTTTTTACCGACGGGGTTGCACTGCCCATGACCAGTGAAGCGCCCGTTACGGCACAAAGCTTTTCGGCTGTCTCGACAGCGTCATAGGCAGGGGCCGTTTCGGATATATAGCTTTTTTCATGCTCCTCGTCTATTATTACTATTCCCAGTCTGTCAAAGGGCATAAACAGCGCCGACCTGGGGCCTATTACCACCGATACCTCGCCCTCCTGCGCTCTTTTCCAGCAGTTGAAGCGTTCACGGTAATTCATCCTGCTGTGGGTAACTGCGGCTTTAGAACCGAATCTGCGCATAAATCTGCCCGTCATCATCGGCGTCAGGGATATTTCAGGTACAAGGACTATGGCCTGCTTTCCTTCGGCTATGACCTTTTCTATCATTCGTATGTAAAGCTCCGTCTTGCCGCTTCCCGTAATGCCGTGAATAAGCACAGGGCGGTTAAGAGCATTCCTTTCCCTATCCCATATATCCATTACAGCCTGCTGTTCGGTATTCAGCGTTATGTCTGCGCTTTCCTCGTCAAGTGCGGCACAGTAGGGCTCTGCCAGCAGTTTTTTGTTATATACCTCAAGACAGCCCTCGTCCCTTAATGCTTTTATTGCATATTCGGAGCCGCATACGGCTTTTTTGAGCTGTGAAAGCGGCATATCTCCTATATTAAGGATATATCTCAATATCTCGGCACGCTTCTGTTTTCTTTTGTCCATACTGTATACTTCTGCCGTTTCCGCCGCTTTTTCGGTCGGCCTTATATATTTGACATTGATATAATAATCCGTTCTGTCTTTTATACCGCTGGGCATTATTGTTTTTAGGCACATGGAAAGGGTGGCGAAATATCTCTGCCTCATCCATTGTGCCAGACTCAGAAGCGTCTCTGTGAACACAGGAAAATCATCGGGCACCGACTCGATATATTTAATTTTGTCCATAGGCACATCGGTGCTTTCCATTATGCGCACCACATATCCCTCGTTTGAGGCAGTACCTCTGCCAAAGGGCACACGGACTCTCATGCCGACCTTTACAAAGCTCTCCAGCTCCTTAGGCACACTGTAATCAAACACTCTGTCTATATCCATGTGGGATACGCTCAGTATGACCTGTACAAACATAAAACCACTTCCTATAGCAAAAATTCCGGCAATACTCAGTACTGCCGGAACATTTTCGTTTTTAAATATGCCGAATAATCGGTATAATGTCGGCTTTTTGCCGTCTCATTCTCCGCTTATTCCTCGTTGCCGTAATTGTCAAGGCTTATTTCCGAAAGCTCCTGATTTTCACGTTCTTCCCTTGCCTTTGCTTCCTCGGCGTCGGGGTCATGGCTGATTATTTTTATCTTTGAATTGTAAAGCTCGTTTACAGCTATGGAAACAGGCTTATCATTCTTTGCATCGTCAATAAGCATGGGACTTCCGTCTACAAGCTGTCTTGCTCTCTTGGCAGCCGCAATTATTAATGTGTATCTGCTAAGCATTGAGTCATCAAGAGTGTCCTGAGTGCCTAATACCTCAAGAAGCTCTGTGTATGAAGGATGGATCATCAACAAACATCTCCTTTAAATTTTTTCTTTAACTCCGGGTTACGGCTGCATTTCATTCTTTCCGCTTTAACTATTATGTCCACGTCTTTTACAGCTTCATCAACCGTATCATTTATAACAAGATAATCGTACTTCGGAAGATACTCCAGCTCCTCCTCGGCACGCTTCATGCGCTTATCTATTGTTTCCTTATCCTCTGTGCCTCTGTTTTCAAGACGTCGGCGCAGTTCCGTCAATGTGGGCGGCATGGTGAATATAAGTACCGCATCATTATATTTTTCCTTAACCTGCAGGGCGCCCTGAACCTCTATCTCAAGTATTATGTTTCTGCCTGCCTCAAGCTGTTCTTCAACATATCTTTTAGGCGTTCCGTAATAGTTGCCGCAGAAGCATGCGTGCTCAAGAAGCTCCTCGTCATCTATCATTTTTTCAAAGCTTTCCTTTGTTTTGAAAAAATAATGCACTCCGTCTTTCTCATTGGGTCTCGGAGACCTGGTTGTTGCCGAAATTGAAATTGAATATCCCAAATCTGAAACAAGCCTTTCGACTATCGTGCCCTTGCCGGAGCCCGACGGTCCCGAGATAATAAGCAAAACTCCTTTTCCCATAACTCTATTCTTCCTCCGTATCCTTAAAGCTGTTTAGCCTTGTAAGTATAGTATCGGGCATAAGTGCCGACAGCACCACATGACCGCTGTCGCATACTATGACAGCCCTTGTCTTTCTGCCGCAGGTGGCATCTACCGCCGTGCCTGCCGCCTTGGCCTCCTGCACAAGACGTTTGACCGGTGCCGCGTCCGGTGAAACTATAGCCACGATACGCTCGGAGGAAACGATGTTTCCGTATCCGATGTTTACAAACCTGACCATTATACGGCTCCTTACTCAATATTCTGTATCTGTTCTCTGACCTTCTCTATCTCGCTCTTAAGCTCAATTGTGGTCTGGGTTACCTTTATATCGTTCGACTTGGACGCAATCGTATTGGCCTCACGATTCATTTCCTGCACAAGGAAATCCAGCTTTCTGCCTATGGGTTCATCCTTATTGAATATGGACCTGAGCTGGCTTATATGGCTTGTAAGCCTTGTTATCTCCTCGTCTATACATGCCCTGTCGGCAAATATTGTGACCTCGGCGATTATTCTCTGCTCGTCAATGCCGCTGTCGCCCAAAAGCTCTGTCATTCTTGCCGTAAGTCTTTCTCTGTAGTCCTCAGCCACAAAGGGAGCCCTTTCCCTTATGGTTTCAACATAGCCTTCGATCATATCGGCTTTTTTAAGTATGTCGGCTTTAAGAGCCTCGCCCTCCGCCTCTCTCATGGATATGAAGGAGTCAAGAGCACCTTCAAGGGCAGGAAGAAGTGCGTTCCACATGGTATCCTCGTCCTCGTCAACCTTTTCCACCGTGATTATGTCGGGGAATTTAGCTACAAGCTCGAGGGTGTCACTGCCCGTAAGTCCGAATTTATTTCTGAGAAGCTCCAGCTTTTCACAATAGGCCTTTGCAAGGGGTTCATTGACCTTTATATTTACATCGTCCTCGGAAAAGGATTCAAAGTTGATAAATACATCGGTCTTGCCTCTCATAATTTTTTTCATAAGTGTCTTTCTTATCCTGTCCTCCATATAGTTCATGGATCTTGGAAGCCTTATGGAAATATCATTATATCTGTGATTAACGGATTTTATCTCAACGCTGAACTTTCGCCCGTCAGCCTCATTTTCGCCTCTGCCGTAGCCGGTCATGCTTCTAATCATAGCTTACCACCCTTATAAAATAGATTAACGACATACTTTTCTAAATTCTTATTATATAAAAACACCGTTGTCCAGTCAAGCAATTTAGCTTTTATTTTCATTTTGATATTAATATGCTATACTGATAAAAAGGAGATGACGGCAATGAGAATAACTGTTGATGCGGATGCATGTCCCGTAAAGGAAATAATACTTGAAACAGCAAAAAAATATGATATACCCGTCACAATGGTGACAGATACAAGCCACATCATGTACGGTCTGCCCTGTGAGACCGTGACTGTGGACAAAGGGCGGGATTCCGCCGATATAGCCATTGCCAACCGTGTACAAAGAGGAGACATATCCGTTACTCAGGACTACGGTCTTGCCTGTATGCTCATGGCTAAGGGCGCCCATGTCATAAATCAAAACGGATTTTTATATACCGATAAAAACATTGATGAACTTCTCATGCGCCGCCATATTTCCTCAAAACAGCGCCGAGGCGGAAAACGCAGCGGTCATGTTAAGCCAAGAACCGCCGAAGATGACGAAAGATTCAGAGAATGCCTGGAGGGGCTTGTAAAAAGGCTGATGCCGTTTACTTAAGAAGCTTATTTATGTCTCTCGCACCGTAAATAAATCGCCTAACCTCCATTATATCGTCAATAACCACATAAAATATTATATAGTTTCCGACTTTTATACGATAGTACGGATACTTTCTTTTCTTAGCGGAATTATATTTTTCAAAGGCCTCCGGACAGTTTAACCGCTCCAGTAGTATGGCCTTTTCTGCGCTGTCTATCAGTCTCATTGCCGCATCGGGGCTGTCAAGCACATTTGCAATATATTCTGCGGCTTCTCTTAAATCTCTTTCAAACAGAGGCAGATACCTCAATTTATATTTTTTGCCTTCCACCTACAGCACCTCTTACCGAATTGAAAACCTCATCATGTGTAAGCCTTTTGTCGCTGACTTCCGCCATGCGGTCTGCTTCGTCAAGCTTCATTTCAATATTATCAGTCAGCTTCTCATACTGCTCCAGGCTGAGCAGAACCATAGAGCCGTATCCGTTTTTAGTAAGAAACACCGGTTCTCCGCCGTTTACCGCACTCTCTATTTCCGTAAATTTGTTTCTCAGGTCCGATATAGGTCTTATATTTATCATTAAACCATCTCCCGTCTTATTTTATCATAATTTTATCAAAATTATGATAAAATATCAACTATTTATTATACGGACATATTTTTCCCAAGCACTGATTATTCATACCCGACCTTGTGCAAACAGCCTCTGTCTTTTCCATTTCAACTCCGAAGTGTTCCTTCACAAAATCTATCGCCGCAAGTATTGCCGTATATGAATCCCTTTTACAGCATCTGGGGCCTCCGATTTCACCTATGGCATTGAGTGCCTTTGCCGTCATCAAATTGGAAAGTCCCCAAGACTCCTTTGCAAGCGGTGTTGCTCCCGTTATTATTGATACAAACATTCCCGCACTTATTCCCGCACCACAGGCTCCCCAAAAGCCGCATGCACCGCCGGGAACAGACATTCCTCTGCTTCGCATTTCGGACAGTACTTTTTTCAGGTCAATTTCTCCGCCGGAATTTTTATAGGCCGTCAGCAGAGCCGCGCCGACCATAACATGGTGTTCGGGGCCGTGCATGTGACAGAAGGGCAGGCTCATCATTTTTTCCAGTATGTTTATCGGAGACTTGGAGTTTTCCTCCATGCACAGCGCAAATATACTGTCCATACCCTGCATGTGGCACTCATTGCATACATAGTGCCCGTTCACACACCTTGTCTTGCTGTTTTCTTTTTTATGGCATATCTCGCACTCCATAGGAATATCCTGTTCAAGATACTCCAACGGTGCCTTGCATATAATACATTCGTCCTTCATAGCATACCTCATTTATCCGAAACTACAGTCATATCCATAAGCTCCAATATTCCCTTTTCCTTATTGTATATAAGCTCAGCTCTGCATTTTTCTCCCGTCTGAGCTTTAACCACAGGCAAATCTTTAACAACTCCGTCTTTCATAAGCTTGGATATAAGCTCGTCCGTCAGCTCTACTCCATAGCGTTCCAGGCTGTTTTTCCACAGCGTGAATTTACAGCCCTTTTTCCAGCCGCCGCAGTAATAGGCTTTCGTGTTTTCATATACATCGGCTCCGCACAGCGGGCATTTGCCCAAAGACTTTACTTTTGCGCTTCTTTTTCTTTTCCGCTTATCCTCTATTGTAATATCTGCGGCATTTTCTGCGGCATAGTTGACAAGATAGACCACATACCTGTTTATGCTTGCCATAAATTTTTCGGCCTGCATACTGCCTTTTGCTATGGAGCCCAGTCCCTTCTCCCATTTGCCTGTGGTCACAGGCGACTTCATTTCTTCGGGAACTATGGAAATAAGCTGTTTTCCCTTTTCGTCGGGCACAAGTATTTTTCCTTTTCTGTGGATATATCCGACTGTTATAAGCCTTTCGATTATCGCCGCTCTTGTGGCAGGCGTTCCCAAACCGTACTCCTTGAGCTTTTCCTTAAGCTCCTCATCATCGGTGTTTTTTCCCGCATTTTCCATTGCCGTCAGCAGTGTGGCTTCATTGTAGGGTGCGGGCGGCTTTGTCTCCTTTTCCTGTACAGCGGCTTCCTCTATGTGTACTGTATCGCCCTTTTTAACATCGGGCAGTATCTGTTCCTTATCACGGTTATTTTTATAGACCTCTCTGTACAGCTTCTTCCAACCCTCGTCGGTAACGGTTGAGCCCTTGGAAACAAACCTTTCTTCCTCACACAGCACCGTTATTTTTGTTGAAGTATACTTATATGGCGGATTGAACACCGCTATAAATCTAAGCGCCACAAGTCCGAACACCTTTTTTTCCTCAGGCGTCAGGCTGTCACGTCTGTACTTATTGTCCGCAGGAATAATGGCATGGTGGTCTGTCACCTTTTTGTTGTCAACAATTCGCTTTGTTATGGGCAGTTTGGGCATGTCTATTACGTTTTGGGCATACTCCGCAAAAATATCCGCATCGGTCAGCCTTTTCATAATAACCTTTATTTTCGGTATCATATCATCGCTGAGATAACGGCTGTCGGTTCTGGGATAGGTTATCATCTTTCGTTTCTCATACAGGCTCTGGGCAATGTCCAGAGTTTTCTGCGCCGAAAAGCCGTACATCTTATTGCAGTCCCTCTGCAGCTCCGTCAGGTCGTAGAGCTGGGGCGGCGGCGTCTGTTTCGCAGTCTTTGTTACATCGGTTATTTCGCCGTCCTTATTTCTTACCTTTTCGGCAAGCTGCTCCGCCTTTTCCCTGTCGTCTATCCTTGTGTTGTTTTTCTCATCATTCCATGTGCCCTTGAAGCTTCCGTAATCTGCTTCCACTTCATAATATTTGCTCGGCACAAACTCGTCTATTTCCCTTTGGCGGTTCACTATCATCGCCAACGTCGGTGTCTGCACACGTCCGATGCTCAAAAGAGCGTCATATTTTATGGTAAATGCTCTGGTGGCATTTATACCAACAAGCCAGTCTGCTTCGGAGCGGCACTTTGCCGATGTATACAGCAGGTCGTACTCACTGCCGTCCTTAAGCCTGTCAAAGCCCTCCTTGATTGCCGCATCGGTCATGCTGGATATCCAAAGTCTTTTGAACGGCTTTCTGCATTTGTTGTAGTCATATATATATCTGAATATAAGCTCGCCCTCACGGCCGCTGTCGGTGGCACATATAAGGCTGTCGGTTTCCTTGTCGTTCATCAGCTTTTTAAGTATATCCAGCTGTTTTTTACTGCCCCGTATGGCCTTCAGCTTCATATTTTCGGGAATTATCGGCAGGGACTCGGCGCTCCACCTTTTAAGGGACTTGTCATAGTCCTCGGGTTCGCAAAGGGTCACAAGGTGTCCCACCGCCCAGCTTACTGTGTAGTTTTCTCCGATAATACAGCCCTCGCCCTTTTGGGTGCATTTCAGCACTCTGGCTATGTCCCTTGCCACGGACGGTTTCTCGGCTATTACTAATATTCTGCCCATTTAAATCACCTGCAACAAGTATACCATACAGCCGCTTACAGTGCAAAAGCAATAATTTCTCGCCTAATCCCTCAACAAAAAAGCCGGCTTTTACAAGTCGGCTCTAAAATTCTATTTATAATTCTGTATGTTCTGTACCGCTATTCCAGACATTCGGGATGTGCGGCAATATACTCCTTGTTCTTTTTACGGCCTATTGTAAGCATAGGGATAGTAATTACAGCAAGCCCGAGGTATCCGCAGTAGCCGTAGGCATACTTTATTATGTTGTTAAGTCCTACCATCGATACACACATACATACAAGAATAACGATAATCGCAACTATAACACGCCTTGCCATAAGGTTCTTAACACTGTTTACCAGCACCTTGTTCTCAAACTTCTGAACCATTGTGAATATGGTTGTAACGCAGGTCGAGATAAACGCAAAGAACAGCGAAACCTGATAGCAGACCGAAAGAGCGCCAATCTTCAAGGTGTTGCAAATATAAAGGTTTGGCAGTGTCAAAGAGCCCGCCTCAACTACTTCGCTGTAGTATCCCAGAAGCATGATACATGATACCGAAAGTGCAAGACCGTTCATAAGCCAGCCGAGCAGAGACGCCCTCTTTGCCCCCTTGACCGTGAGCATTGAAGCTGCGGCAATCATTGAAGGTGCGGCTACACACTGGAATCCGGAATAAATAAGTGTTTTCCATATAGCCGTTCCGATTTGTGCTTCTCCCGCAGCTATTACTGCGCCTATCTGTTCAACATGGTCTGCAATTGCTATGAAGTACATTGTAAATGAAGCTATCATTATAACTATAGACATAAGCGCCGATGCCCTGACAATAAGACCTACGCCGAATATAACAAGGAATACAAGCATTACTCCGATTATACATACCGAAATACCGTATGGTATGCCGTAGCTGGCAAGCAGTGAAGCGGCACCCGCAATAGCTCCGCCTACGGCTGCGAGGATAATAACGAAGTTGAATATTTCCATTGTTATTTCTATTTTAGTATAAGGTGCCCAAAGCTCGGTGAAAACCTCCTTATATGTGTACATATTCCTTGTAGTTGCCATTATCATGGCCTCTTTCAGCACAAGTGTGAGTATGCCCATAGCTATCATCGGCAGAAACGCCGCCATCCAGCCGAACTGAACATAGTACTGTATAGCCTGATTTCCTGTTGCAAAACCGCCTCCTACATGTGTGCCGAACCAAACCGAGGCAACGCTGAACGCAGCTGCCCATGTTGCGCTTTTAGCAGATGAATTTGACATATAAAGCCTCCCCTATCATTGTCCGGTAACTAACCTTACAGCATCACTTATTGATGTGGCTGACTGTATTTGACGTCTCTCCCCTCCCTTCCGTAGACGGCTGCATACATTTTACTAAGTTCAAGTTCTTACCGTTTGGCTTATATACAATGTACAGTGTATAAGTATTATTTAAAAAAGGGGTATATGCTTTTTATTACACGCAAACATCTGCAATTTTTTATATTTTCAGACCTTTTATTTAATTTCCATATGACAGGCAATTCAATTTCTCTGATATTATTGTCCGATAAAAAAGCACCGGCTTTAAAAAGTCGGTGCAATAGAATTTCAAGTACTTTATTAAAATATTGCAAACACGGTCAGTTTATATCAGGGTATTACCGCACTCAAAGCTCTGCAACAGCTCCGTTTACCCATGCGCCGTAAATTTCCCTTATGACATTGACCTGCGATTTGCCCATAGATATATTTTTTACCATATCCTCAAAGGGCTTTTCATTTTCTCTGTCAAGGAGCACGATAAATTCCACCTTATCAGTATATATCGTATCCTTAAGTATATATTCCTCTTTTGTTATCTCGTAC